>CAVBWE010000071.1:0-9303 GCA_963598715.1 Sphaerochaetaceae bacterium
TCCTCTCGAGCTCTGCCATGAATGTATTAAGATCGTACATTGTAATCTCCTTATTTGTGGAATAAGCGTAAATCGTGTTTTACTATCCGTCAATCTTTATTCTATCTTTAATTTTCCTTTCGATTTTTACCAATATCTTTAATTTTTTTCATCATTTTTGATGATATCACAATGTTTTTACAATACTCCCCTTATCTCCGGAACGGTTTCCTCATACATCCTCCGCATTATCTTTCTCCAGTGCAAGAAGATACAGGCTTCTTGCCGTTATTCCCCTATTCTGCTAGCTTTTAAGGGCATCGAGGAGAAAGAAGAGAGAATGCAGACCGGCGACGCAAACAGCACAAGACGAACACCCCGCATCATAGATTTCCATTCGCATGTCCTTCCCGCAATAGACGATGGAAGCAGAAGCCTGGAAATGACGGCAGGAATGCTGAGGGAAAGCTACCGCCAGAAAGTCAGAAAGCTCGTTGCAACTCCTCATTTCTATCCGGAAAAGATGAGGATAGATGATTTTCTCTCGAGACGCAGCGAGGCAATATCATCGCTTTCGTCAGTCTATACGAGGCAGGAGATGCCTCTGCTGTACTTCGGCGCCGAAGTAGCATATTTTCCCGGCATCGCCGAAACCGAAAACATAAGGAAGCTCTGTATTCTGGGAACGGATACGATTCTTGTCGAAATGCCCTTCTCCCGATGGTCGGACTATGACATGGCAAACATACTGTCGCTCAGGACTGCCCTTGCCCTCAATGTCGTGATAGCACACATCGAAAGATACCTGCACTATCAGAAGAAGGGGACACTCGAATATCTTGTGGAAAGGGGCATCTACATACAGTCGAACGGAGAGAACTTTCTCTCGTTCTCATCCCGGCGGGAAGCCATGCGCCTCCTCTCGGACGGCATGATACACGTCCTCGGATCCGACATGCACAACACGACTTCACGCGCTCAGAATCTTGGAAAGGCCAGAACGGAAATCATGAAAAAGGATGGGGAGGAGAGACTTTCGGACATTCTCATGACGACGAAGTCTCTCCTTGACGGAGCACTCACATATGAAGACCTGACTTCCGCCAAATGAAAAGTTTGCCGTTTCTCCGGAAAATATCTTCAGTCCATCCTGCAGGTTATCATCAAGAATGAAATGACAGAGTCCGCCTGAATATCGGAGAGTTTCCGCCTTGATGAGTTGCAGATGTGTCAGCAGGAGAGGAGTCGTTTCCAAGCCTTTCATCTGGCTTTCTGTCTTTTCTTCCCTGGAAATCATCTCCAAAGCATCCGAGAAGCAGCCGGCACTCATGATTCATGATGCCCATGGTCTTTCGGGAGCAGCAGCACTTTCTGATACCGGCCGGATTGAGCATCAGTACAGTTGACATTACCTTGAAGTTAGTTAAAACTAATCACGAGGTATGACATGCGCTTTTTCATTGCATCTGCTTTCTTTTTCCTTTACTGGGGCATCTGTTTCCTTGCAACCGGAACCGACAGCAGAAACCTTGCAGGCCTCAGGTCCTACCCTGAAAAGACACAGGAGAAAGTAAGGCAGCACATATTGGCTCAGAAAACCGGGAAAAAACCTCTCTGGAAGATTCTTCTGTCGAATCTGATTCTTTTCTCGGCAGTATTCTCCGTCATCGCACTCATATTCAGAAAGCAGCTCGCACTCAACGGCTTTGGAGAGGCCTATATCTACTTTCTACTCCTCGGAGAAGGACTCGGACTCTTCGATCTGGTTGTCATCGACCTTCTCTGGTGGAGAAATACAAGGAGAATCAGATTCTCATTCCTTCCTGAAAAAGAGTGGTACAGCAACCCCGAAAAGCACATCGGCTCGTTTCTGAGGGGCATCCCCCTCTTTGCCGTCACCGCCCTTCTTCCGGCCCTTGTAACAGTACTCTGAAATCATCACTGCCTCTATGGATATCCGGCAGTTCCTCATTTATAATCGGACGGATGATCAAAACGCTTTATAAAATATCGCTATGGGTTCTTGCCCTGCTTCTGATGACAATGACAGTGCTCATCTCCGTCGTGGGAGTCACTGAAGGCACGTTAAAGGTATTGGGCTGGATTACAGCATTCTTCATCGTCTCATCCCTCGTCCTTTATCTGCTGAAGCGGAAGGACAGCTGAACATGTACTATCCGGAAGACGAAACCTGGGTACCGTTCTCATCACTGATGCTCAGGCATATCTACAACGTGCTCCTTATATGCTCGGACTATGACCGCTTCATGCTTGAGGAAGACGGAAGGGTCGAGGAGGAACTCTACAGGGAATATACTTCCCTCGGCCTGAGCAGTCCTCCCAAAATCACCCATCGCGACAATGAAGAGGATGCCCTGGATGTACTTAAAAGCCAGCAGTTTGATCTTGTAATCTCGATGCTGGACCTGGGGTCAGGGCGTGTCGAAGCCCTTGCCGAAGCCGTCAAGGCCTATAACCCGTCCCTGCCGTTCATTGCGCTCTCTCCCTCCCCAGACCACAGGAAGGCGAAGGTTCTCAAGGGAGAGAACTGCCCCTACATAGATCATCTCTTCTATTATCTGGGAGATCCATCCCTCTTTCTGGGAATAATCAAGCTCATAGAAGACGAGATGAATATCGAGCATGACACAAATGAAGCCGATGTCGAGGTCATTCTTTTCGTAGAGGATTCCGTCCGCTTCATATCGTCATACCTTCCGGAAATATACAAGCTTCTCATAAAGCAGAACAGAGCTTCGATAATCGAAGCCATCAATGACTGGGGAAGAAAGCTCAGAATGCGGGGAAGGCCCAAGATCATGCTTGCAAGAAGCTATGAAGAGGCCATGAAGCTCTATACGAAATACAGGGACAATATCCTCGGGGTGATTTCAGACCTTTCCTTTCCGTCTCCGACAGGAAGCGAAACGGGAGGAGAAGAACTTGCAGAGGCCGTGAAAAGGGACAACAGCGAGATACCGTTCCTCCTGCAGTCGACGGACCTCAGGGGCTGGGAAAGTGCAAGAAGAGCCGGAGCCGACTTCATCTGGAAACTCTCTCCCGACAGGTACATCGAGCTGGAATCATATTTCCATGAAAAATACAACTTCGGACCCTTCAGGTTCAGGGATCCCGAAAGCGGGGAGACAATTGCGACCGCAACCAACATGAAGGAACTCCAGGAGACAATGATGCGGGTTCCTCTTTCGTCATTCAGCTATCATGTGAAGCGGAATGACTTCTCCCGCTGGCTGCGCGGACAGTCACTCTTCTCACTTGCCTCTACACTGAAGCCCGTTACTGCCGGCGCGGACAGCTCTGATGCGGAAAAGACAAGAAAACTCATCCATGACACGATCCTTAACTTCAGGAAGGAACGTTCAAGGGGAAGCATCGCCGCATTCAAGAGGGAAAGCTATGACGAGACCTATCTCTTCACACGTCTCGGAAAGGGATCCCTCGGCGGAAAAGGCCGTGGCCTGGCTTTCCTTGCCACGGAGATGAAGGCATCGGGAATAAGCAGGAAGTATCCGTCGGTATATCTTTCAATTCCCCGTACCATCGCAGTCTCGACCGAAATCTTCGACAGGTTCCTCTCCCTCAATGATTTCTGGCCCGGAGACCTGACAAAGGAGAATGATGACGGGAAGATCCTCTCCCTTTTCCTGAATGCAGAGGTCCCCGAGGATTTCGAACTCGATATGAAGAAGGTTCTTGAGGTGATACATGTTCCCATGTCGATCCGCTCCTCGTCCCTGCTCGAGGACAGCCACTTCCATCCTTTTGCGGGTGTATATGAAACATGCATGATTCCGAATACCGGAAGTGATGATGAAAGGCTTGAAGACCTTCTCAAGGCGATAAAGACCGTATGGGCATCCACCTATTTCTCGCGGGCAAGGGAATATCTGAGGAGAACGGGACATGCCGTTGAAGAGGAGAAGATGGCAGTCGTCATACAGCAGATTACAGGATCCTGGCATGATGACTACTGGTTCCCGAACATCTCGGGAGTTGCAAGGAGCCTTGATTACTATCCTCAGGGAAACCGCAGTGCCGAAGACGGTCTGGGAATGCTTGCATTCGGCATGGGCAAGACCGTTGTCGACGGGGGAACGGCATTCCGCTTCTGTCCTGCAAAGCCGCAGATTCCCGTGACCGGGATAAACGGCCGTTCCTCCTCCCAGAGACGGTTCTATGCCCTGGACAGAAATATCAGATTCAATCCGGAGAAGGACATAGACAACCTTGTCGAACTCGATCTCGCAGAAGCTGAAAAATGGAAGGGGGCACAGAAGGGAGTCATGAGTACACTGCGCCCTGACGGCTTCATGTCCGAAGACCCGTCAGAGACAGGCTTCAAGACCCTCACCTTCAACGGAGTCGTCAAATACGGCATGCTCTCCCTTGCAGATATCATCCACGACATACTCGAACTCGGAACGCGCACGATGGCGGAACCCGTTGAAATAGAATTTGCAGTGAACACGGAACATGACTTCCGCCCTGACTTCTCCATTCTCCAGCTCCGCCCGATATCATCAACGGACCGCTTTGAGGATATAGAAGTCTCGGCAGAAGATGAAAGGAACGCTGTCATATTTGCCCCTCGGGTGATGGGCAACGGCCGCGTGAAGGACATACATGACATCGTCATATTCAGAAAGGACGCCTTCAGACGCAGCGAAATGACGGAGATGGCCAGGGAACTGGAAGAGATGAATGCCTCGAGCGACAATGAGTATATTCTCGTTGCGGCGGGCAGGCTCGGTTCTTCGGACCCGTGGCTCGGCATTCCCTGCTCATGGTCCCAGATATCGAAGGCACATGTAATAGTTGAAACCGGAACAGAGGAAATCCAGGCAGAACCGAGTGAAGGAACCCACTTCTTCCAGAATGTAACGAGCCTGGGCTGCCTTTACCTGACGGTCAACCCTCTTCTGGGACGGGGAAAAGTCGACTTCGGAAGAATATACGGACTTGCTCCGGTCAAAAGCACAAAACATTTCCTCCGCCTGACGAACGGGAAGGCATTCTCCATCAAGGCGGACGGACAGAGCGGACGTGCGGTAATATCAATTGAAGGAGACGGAAAATGACGGAACTGGCTCTTCCTGCAGGAAGCCTGACAACAGCCCTGACGGCTTTTCGTAACGGAGCCGATGCAGTCTACTTCGGCCTCAGGGAATTCTCGGCCAGAAAGGGAGCCGTGAACTTCTCCGTCGAAGACCTCTCGAAGATCCGACGCTATGCACTCGACAACGGAAAGAAGATTTATGTGACGGTCAACACGCTCATTGACGACAGCTCCGTCAAAAGAGCTGCTGAAATGCTCGATACCCTTTCCTTCTACGGCAATGACGGCCTCATAATCCAGGACCTGGGACTTGTTGATATCATCAGGAAATACTATCCGGAAATCAGGATGCACGGTTCGACGCAGCTTGCGGTCCACACTGTGGAGGGGGTAAGGGAAATGAGGGACCTCGGCTTCGAGAGGGTCGTGCTCTCCAGGGAACTGAATCTCAGCGAGATTGCCGCCATCAGGAAAGCCTGTCCGGAGACCGAACTCAAGGTATTCATACACGGAGCACTCTGCTACGGCTTCTCGGGACTCTGTTCGGCATCCTACCTCAAATGCGGCCGTTCGGCAAACGGCGGCGAATGCGCACAGATCTGCCGTTCATGGTTCAGAAACATAGAGGACGGAACCGACGGCTACTATTTCAGCATGAAGGACAATGCCGTGAGGAAGGAGCTCAGGCTGCTCTCCGCAATGGGAATCGACAGCGTAAAGGTGGAAGGCAGGCTGAAGAGTCCGGAATATACTGCAGCGGCAGCCCGCTATTACAGGGCGGTCCTCGACGGAAGGGAACCGTCAGAGGAAGATGAAGAAGCCCTCTTCACGACATTCCTGCGCAAAAGCAGCTCCGGATACCTTCATTACGGAAAAGGACGGGAAAGCCTTGTATGCACTTCATGGCCGGGTCACCTGGGACTGGACATGGGAAGAATAACGGAGCAGAGAGGTTCCTCATGCCTTCTTGAAACGGAAAGGAATCTCGAGAATCATGACGGTATCCAATACTTCATGGAGGACTCTTCCGGCCTGGATGTCCCGATAAAGCTTCCGGCTGTCGTGAAGGGACGGGCACGAAACGGTTACATACTTAGAATAGAAGACAAACAAAGTCTCCTTGGAAAGGAAATTTATAAAATTTCCGATTCAACAAAGCGAGAGAAGACACCGTCTGATAACATTCCGCTTTTCCGTAAGAAAACAGACATAACCATTTCCCTCTTTCCTGACAGGATTGAAGCCTCCATTCTCGGGAAAACCATAGCAAAAGAGGCAAAAGCCGGATCATCGGAGAAGAAGAGTGATTTCGAAAAAACACTGAGGGAGCTCTTCTCTCAAAGCGGTTCATCTCCATATACGGCAGGAAACCTTACATTCATCAATCATTCCGGATTTGCCTCACCCTTCGTGCAGCCGTCGCTGCTCAAGGAATTCAGGCGCCTTGTATATTCCTCCTTTCCTCTTCCTCTCATCCTTTCCACTCATATCGGGGAACCTCAAAGGAAAGGGAATTCATTCATGCTTCCAAAGCGAAGTCTTCTCGATAAGGACCTGCCCTGGAGCCTTGAAGGAACAGAGATCGGGGAAAGAACATATTTCACATTTCCTCCCGTCACCTTCAACGAGGATAAGCTCTGGACCGATATGCTCAACGCAGTCCACGGGAAGCGGAACGTCACCATCGGTCTGAACAACATCAGCCAGGTACGCTTTGCAAAGGAGCACCCTGAATTCGACTACTTTGCCGACATCTTCCTCTATCTGTCGAACCGTTATGCCCTGTCCCTGCTTACAGATGAAATCCCGTCCCTCAAGGCAGGATACCTCTGGTTCGAGAGAAATGAATACAGCGGAGTCTGGCCGTTCGAACCGACAGCTTCGTCGTATGAGCCGCCCTTCTTCATTTCCCGCTCCTGCTTCAGGCACGACAGCCTCGGGGAAAGCTGCCGTGGCTGTCCCGGAAGGGGAGACTACCTTGTGAGTCAGGGAGAAGAGAAGTATTCGATTAAAGTGCGCGACTGTCTCACCGTGATGAAAAGAGAACCGCACGAATAACGGAGAAAAGCAGACACAACAGAAATATTTTCCTGTTATCATACAGCTTCCGGAGACAGAAATGAAAGAAAAAGGAAAAGCCATCATAAATGAAATCAGGGGAGACTATGGCAGGAAGACAGCTGTCTTCTCTGCCTTTTCAGCAGCGATGAACCTTCTTTTTGCACTCTTTCATGCCTTTCTCGGCATTCACGGACATTCGCTCTGGAGCAGCTCCATTTCAGCCTACTATGTTCTCATCTTCATCATCCGGGTAATCCTTGTAGTCACGCTTCAGACAGCTCCGGAAGAAAAACAGAGAAAAAGGATTCACATCCTGACGCATGTTCTTCTAATGATGATGAACATCTCCCTCATCATACCGATTGCCGTCATGATAAAGGGAGAACGGGGGTATCGCTATGGCCTGATCCCCGCAATTACGATGGCACTCTATACAACATACCGCGTGAGTACATCAATAATCAATTACCGGAAAGCCGGGAAAAACGACAGCATGACGGTAAGGCAGCTGAGAACCATAAACCTTCTCGATTCCATCCTGGCCGTCCTTACACTGCAGAATGCCATGATCATTGCAACCGGAGGCATGAACAGTGATATGCATACCCTCATGATATATACAAGCACGGCATTATGGCTTCTGATGGTCTTCATCTCGGTATCTTCATTCAGAACGGCCATGCGGGCAAAAAAGTGAAACATTCCCCGTAAAATACGGTTTTTCACGTTTGAAGAGGAGCAAATAGTTAAAAACTACCAGGTTTACAAGATTAATATGAGTGGTCCTTTGATTGACATACTCCCCTTTCCATGGTTATATAAATATAGATTGAATATCGGGTTGAAATATCCCCTGTCCGTATATACATCGAGCCGGCTGCATCATCCGGCTCAATTTTTTTCGGTCAAAACGGGCGCATCAACCCTCACTGCAGACCCTTCACCTGCATCCTCCCCTTCAATGCGGGACAAGAACCAGGACCAGAGCCTGTCCTGCGGCGGCGGCGCCGTAACCGTCAGCTCCTCTTTCCTTACAGGATGGATAAAGCTCACTTTTCGTGCATGCAGTGATATTCCCCCGTCGCTGTTGCTCCGTTCTGCACCGTACTTGAGGTCGCCCTTTATATGAATTCCCAGCGCCTTCAGCTGAGCCCGGATCTGATGATGCCGTCCCGTATGGAGCTGTATTTCAAGAAGATGATATCTGTCGGAAGAAAGAAGCGTCCTGTAACTGAGCTTTGCTATCTTGCTCCCTCTGACTTCCCTGGTATAGGCAATGCTCCTGTTGGTTTCACTGTTACGGACTATGTAGTGAATAAGCGTTCCTTCACTTCTCAGGGGCTTTCTGTCAACTATCGCCCAATAAACCTTCTTCACACCCGAACCGCGGAACATCTCGTTGAGGCGTATCAGGGCTTTCTCGGTCCTGGCATAGACGACAATGCCGCTTGTCGGACGGTCGAGACGGTGAGGAATGCCGAGATAGACATTCCCCTTCTTCTCGTATGTCACCCTGAGATATTCCTTCACATCGTCAGCCAGGGTGCGGTCTCCGCTCTCATCCCCCTGCACAAGCTCTCCGGGTTTCTTGTTCACTATAATCAGGTGGTTGTCTTCATACAGGATTCTGTTCTTCTCAAGCATATGGCCTCAATCAAAGAGCGTCGGCTCTGACTCCTCACTCGTCTTGGTATCCTTCGTCTGCTTTATCGTAAGTTTCTCAAGTTCCTTGGTCGTAAGCTGATTGCCGTTACCGGAACTGGTCTTAAGGACCTTGAAGTCTGCGAAACGGAAGTTCTCCTCCGTAACCCTGTACTTCAGGCCCTCCTTGTACTTTACATAGATGATGGCACTACTGAAGAGGCTTATCTTCTTGATCCTTGCCTTTTCAGGAACCGTGGCATATGTCTTGTCGAGGGCAAACGACGAAATCTGGAAACGCTTTATCATCCAGACCTTCTTCTCCCCTACCTTATCCCGGTAGATGATGGTGAAGACTTCCCGGCTTATCGCCTCCTTGTCACCGTAGTTGATATAGAAAATACCTTCCTTGCCGGCAAAGATCTTGTCAGTCACGGATACCACACGGTATTCCCCGTTGTTCTTCATGTAGAAGATCTTGTCGCAGGAGTTTACCTTCAAAAGGCTCTCCCCTGCCTTGACGGCTGTTCCCAGATACCCTGTTT
>CAVBWE010000072.1:0-11082 GCA_963598715.1 Sphaerochaetaceae bacterium
AGAAAGCACAGCAGCAGAAAGCACAGCAGCAGAAAGCGCAGCAGCAGAAAGCACAGCAGCAGAAAGCACAGCAGCAGAAAGCACAGCAGCAGAAAGCACAGCAGCAGAAAGCACAGCAGCAGAAAGCACAGCAGCAGAAAGCGCAGCAGCAGAAAGCACAATAACGGACAGCGGAATAAGCGGCACTTCTTATTCTCGTGAAAAAACGGAATCACCGGTTGAAGGCGAGGGTCAGAATAATACTGAAGCATCCGCTTTGTCCGAAACGGTTTATCCTGAAGGGGCGTCAGACAATCAGGGTGATTCTTCCCATTCTCTATGGAAAGGGACAGATAATGAAGAAGATATCAATATCTTCCAGAGCATTGCAGCTGAGGAAAACGCTTTTCTGGCATATGCTCCGGAAGAGGCTCTTCCGGGCTTTACCGGTACAGATCAGACACCTCTCCCTGATAATTCAACTCATGCTGAAGACAGCAGAACGGAAAAAGAGGAGAGGGCAGATGTTCCTGTCCTTCCCGATATTCTATCATCGATTAATGCGGAAGATGTCATAGCTTCCTCATCTTCTGAAATTTCAGACGGCAGACTTGTAATAAGGGGAAAGAACGGCAGTGCCGTGAATGCGCCTTTTGATGCAACTGTTACAGAAACGGGAAGGAAAAACGGGGAAAAATTTGTTTCACTGGTATCCAGTGACGGTTCTCTCTTTACATTTTCCGGCTTTGAGCGTGTTGTTGTCCGGGAGAACATGAGGGTGAAGAAGGGGCAGACAATGGGATCCATCGGTTCTTCCATTTCCTCGCGGATCATAATCAGCGGTTCCCATTCCTTGTGATTTTATCATCTTTTGATAAAATCTGTGATATCTCTTTCTTTTCCCGGAATGTGAATGTATAATTCGTCAAGATTAACTGAAAAATACAGGGGGATTTCATGAAGAAAACCGTTAGATTCTTCATTGTATGTCTGGTTGTACTATTAACTCTTTCTGCCTGTTCGACGACGAAATCATCCTACAGGAATGTGGTAGCATTTGACCTCAACGGAGGGCAGTTCGTTGAGGGCGAAATTGAAAGATACTACAAGGAAAGCGAAAAGAATTCCGATCCTGCACTTCCTGAAGTAAGGAGAACCGGTTATGAGTTCACCGGTTGGACAACGAAGGAAGAGCCGGAGAGAGACGGAGACGGCAGGTTCACCGGAACTGTCACTTATACTGCAGGATGGAAACTGTGTACATACTCAATCAAATACATGAGTGCACTCGTCGACAGTACGTACAGCTCTGAAGTTGAAATCCCCGTAATTACCGGATACCCGACTTCATATACAGTTGAGGATGTAGGAACAGCTCTCCCCGATCCTTCTGCAGACGGTTTTATCTTTGTCGGCTGGAAGGATCTTGATGATACTACCGGAAAACCGGAAAAGAACTATGTCCTCAAGGAAGGCATATCAGGCGACAAGACGGCTGTTGCATACTGGGAAGTGAAGTATGACATCGTATACGATCTCGACGGGCTTGTAACGGATGACCTGAAGGATTTTGATGTCCTTCCGAAGCCCAAAGAGACGGAAAAGCAGAAAAACCCTGATTATTACACAACTTTTGATGAAGTTTCCTTCGGGGCTCCCGAGAGAGCCGGATTTACCTTCATCGGATGGGTTGAGAAGGATGAGGAAGCAGACGAGACGTCTCCTCTCAGCGGGGAATCTGATGACCTGAATGCCGAAGAAGATGAAATTGACAAGGAGAAGGAAGAAAAGAGGCTTCTTGCTTCATCTGCTGACGCAAACTATATGATTAAGAAGGGCAGCCGCGGAGACAAGGAACTCGTTGCAGTATGGTCACGCAATACCTATTCCGTTTCATATGACCTTGGAGGAGGAAAGTGTGATACCAGGGATCCTTCCTCATTCCTTTACGGATCAGCTGCGTTCCCGCTCTCGGTTCCGGAGAAGGATTACTATGTGTTCTACGGCTGGAAGGATAAGGATAACGGAAAAATCTATCACAGGACATTTGACGGGACATTTACGGCAAGGAATGTAACTCTTGAAGCACAGTGGAAACCTGTTGCGTACAGTATTACATATGATCTTGACGGCGGACACTTCGAGGGTGATGAAGTTGTTTCCTATACATACGAGACTCCGTCATTTACTCTTGCTGAGCCTGTCAAGGACGGTTTTGTATTCCTGGGATGGGAGTCTGACAAGATTGCCGAGGCCGATCCTCTGCTCTTCTCCCTTTTCTTCAGCATACAGGGAGTTGACGCCGAAATATATGTGCGTTCGTCACGTACTGATATTGTTCTTCCCCTCTATGCAACGGAAGAAGCAGTGGAAAACGTAAGAAAGTATCTTGAGAAGGAATTCCCGTCATCAAAAGCTACTTCCTACCACCATATCATAACCCTGGAATACAGTTTCAGTGATTCGTCTACGGTTGAGAAACTTGTCAGAAAATGCGGCAGCGAACTGGGATTTGTCTTTGCCGACTACAGTGATGTTACCTATCCGACTGTAACCAAGGCACCTGTCGTGATTTCTCTCGGAAGCCATGGAGACAGAACCTATAAGGCCCTCTGGAGTGTAGTTACATATTCAATCGGATACGGAGAGGAAGAGGAATACGGTCCGAGAATCGCTTCCTACAGCCCGTTCAATCCGACTTCCTATACAGCTGAAGATGAAATTGAACTTGTAAATCCTTATAAGTTCGGTTATGACTTCATGGGCTGGGTGCTCGAAGACGAGGATTATACATATGCCCGTACTGACCGCACAATAAGAAAGGGAAGCACCGGAGACAGAGTATATACCCCGCTTTTCCGTCTTCATAACTATGTTGTTGACCTTGCACTTGACGGTGGTGAAATCGATACTGTTCAGACATACACAATCGAAGACCCGCAGTTTGTGATAGGCGAGCCTGAAAGATACGGTTATGAATTTGTCGGCTGGCTGGCGGAAGACGGTTCAGTCAGGAGAAGTGTTACTGTAGATCCGTCAAAGGGAATGGACTGCATTCTTTCCGCTCTCTGGGAAGGAATCGAATACAGCATTTCCTATGACCTTGACGGCGGATATTTCCCTCTTTCGGATGCGGAGAATCCTGAAAATTACACTCTTGACGACGATCCGTTTGTCCTCATCAATCCTGTTCGCGACAACTATGACTTTGCAGGCTGGGTGATTGAAGGCAGAGAAGGAAAGGACTATCCGCTTAAGGCGTATAAGTTCAATACTCAGAAAGGCGGAGATGTCGCTTTACGCGCTACATGGAAGGAAAAAACATATACGATCACATATGATCTCAGGGGTGGACTGTTCGATTATGCAGACTCTTCACCATTTGAGTTCAGGTCATCCAATTCCTCCTTCGTGATTGCCAATCCGAAAAAGGACGGACACAGGTTCCTCGGCTGGGTCAGAAAGGGATTTGAGCAGAACAGACCTGTCGTGAACTATGTAATCAATCCTCAGACGGAAAAGAATGATGTTGCTCTTGTAGCAGTCTGGAGCGAAGCTCAATACAGAATCTCGTATAACCTCAACGGCGGAAGCTACAGAAGGGGTGACAGTCCTAATGCCCTCTTCTATTCAGCATCTTCCTCTCCGTTTACCCTTACGAATCCTGTAAGAAAGGGCTATGAATTTGCAGGATGGAGTTCAAGCGTCAATGAAGAACCGTCGCTTACGTATGTTGTCGACACAAAGAAAGGCGGAGACCTCACGCTTGATGCACACTGGACTCCACTTACGTATTCGATAACCTATTATCTTGACGGTGGTGAGTACAGATACGACAACTCCAACCCGGAAGAGTATACTCCGCAGGATTCGTTCCTGCTCTCGCAGCCGCATAAGGACGGTTATAGCTTCCTCGGCTGGATAAGAAGCGGAGATCCGACCGAGGCTGTAGTGCCTTATGCCGAGATAACGGAAGGAACAAGCGGAAACCTTTCATTCTATGCCGTATATGAGAAGTCATATGTTCCTGTCGGAGTTGCCAGCGAGATGCAGAAGAGCAAGGCTGAAACCGGAGAGGATGGAATACCGCGTCCGGACTGGGTTGTAAGTCTTCCTCTTTCTCCCCAGTACTTCTTTGCACGTGCATACAGCACGGGAAGCGATTTCCTGTCTGCTTACAACAGTGCTGTTGAAAAGGGCCGTGAGGAACTTGCGGGTGTCATCTCAACATCCGTCTCGAACGTGAAGAAGGATATCAACGGTTCGAAGATCGCAACAAAGACAGTTGAGGTGTCCTCCACTGTCAATGGATCGGAAGTCGTTGAATACTGGGTTGACGGAAACGGCGGAGTCTGGGTACTCATGAGAGTCGGTCGCTGACAAAAATTTATGGGGAGGAGTTTTCCTCCCCGGGATATGGAATATGAGGAAAATCAATTCATGCCTTGTTATCCTTCTTCTGTTTCTTGTTCCTGCACTTTCCGTTTTTGCCGAACCGTTTGACGGTGAGAGTGTACGTATAAGAGAAGGAGAGGGAGAGGAGAATGAGCTCATCTTCGTCTATTCTTCCGTTCTCTCGGGCTATGTGCTCCAGAACGGCAGGAAATGCGTCGGAGAAGTGTATATACCGTCTGATCTCGAAGGAATTCCTGTTGTCCGGATTGAGGACTATGCCTTTTACGGCAACAGGAATGTGAAGGGGGAACTTTATCTTCCTTCTTCCATACGGGAAATCGGAAATTATGCCTTTTCGGCTTCTTCGTTCACCGGTGATCTCTTTATACCCGAGAGTGTCGTGAAAATCGGACGAGGAGCTTTCTTCTCATCATCTTTCGACGGTTTGCTGTATCTGACTGCAGATATAAGTATAATTGAACCTTATACTTTTGCAGAGACAGGTCTGACCGGACCTCTTATCCTCCCTTCCGGCATACGTGAAATAAGGGAAGGAGCATTTGAGGCATCCCGTTTTTCCGGGGAACTCATATTCAATGAAGGACTTGAAACAATCGGTCCCTTTGCTTTTGCAGATAACAGAAGCCTTGAATCGGATCTCATAATTCCTTCATCCGTCAGGGTGCTCAGTGCGAGTGCCTTCAATTACTGCAGCGGTCTTAACGGTCATTACATAATGAACGGAAGAGGCTGCTATGAAATCAGAGGCCTTGATAAGGTCGAGGTTGTACAATGAAGAAAATAATTGCTGTTTTTGTTCTTTTTCTTTTTATCCTTCCTCTTTTTGCTTCCGGCATTGTCGAGAAAACTGCAGACGGAGGACTGAGCGGGCTGTTCAGCCTTGTGAAGGATGAACTGGCATCCATTTCCGGTGAGGTTTACGGCGCTGAAGTTCATGTCGAGGAGGAAAGAGCAGTCAGTGCAGAGCCTGTTCTTCTTTCGTCATCTTTCTCCTACTACGGTTATAACCTCGGTTATTCCCTTTATTCCGGACACGGAGAGGTATCAGTACCGCAGGGAATGACAAATGAAGATGTGAGTTTTGTATTCACAATCCTCAAGGACAGATTCCCGTTCCTCGAGGAGGTATCGTTCTCATGCGGAAGGGGAAAGGTTTATCTGTCGTATCCGGTCGTGGAGAAGGAAACGCTTGAAAGGATTTCTCCTGAAATCGAGGAATATGTAAGATATCTCATCAGGAGTCTTTATGAAACAGATGAGAGAAACGCCGCTGATGAAGTTGCAATCGCGAAAGAGGAAGTAACTGCGGCTGATGCATACGCAGCAGAAGCGGAAAAGACAGCAGAAACCAGGGCCGCTGAACAGATTTCCGATAGTGCAGAGAGTTCTGCCGAAGTGGAGACGGCTTCGGCTCCTGTTTCGGAAAAGACATCCCGGACAGAGGAACTGCCTCTTCCTGTGAAGGAGGAGAAAACGGCTGAAGAGACAATTGCTGCGCCTGCTGTTCCTTCAGAGAAGAAAAAGATCACTGATTGCACCTTCACGCTCGGTTTCGGTGTACGGGGAAAGTTCTTCTATGAAAAGGGAAGTCAGTTCATTTATCCTGTAGCTTCAGTCAGGGCTCAGTATCTTATAGGCTGGTTCTTTATGGATGCGAAGGCAGATGTCATGACATTCAAGGACAGCTCGTACCGCTTCATAGTCGGAAATGCAGACCTTGACGCCGGCGTGAGAATCGGCGGAGATGCTTTCTCAGTCTTTGCATATGGAGGCGGAAGATACACTGTCAGTTCCAGAAACAGCGGATTTACAAACGGACTGAAGACTGTTTTCGGAGGTGGAGTCGAAATCGGATTTGAAAGGGGATTGGGTCTTATCGCAGGATACGAGTATTGCGATTCTACACACTTCTTCAATGCGGCGCTGAGAATCAAGCTTTAAAATACATCAGGTATTACTGTGCGCCCGTTTGTCAGAGGCGCACTTTTTTTCTATAGTATTATCATGGACACAGCAAAATTTGCAGTTTTAATAGATTCTGAAAACGTTTCATACCGTTATGTCGATATAATAATGGATGAACTGGCAAAGGAGGGGACGATTACATACCGCCGTATTTACGGTGACTTTTCTTCCTCGTCCACAAAGGGGTGGAAGGACAGGCTCCTTGCAAACTCAATTATTCCCGTACAGTCGTTTCCATACACAAGCGGTAAGAACAGCACTGATTCGACAATGGTAATTGATGCAATGGATATTCTCTATACGGGAAAGGTGGACGGTTTCTGTCTTGTTTCATCCGACTGTGATTTTACCCGTCTTGCTTCCCGCCTCAAGGAAGCCGGAATGAAAGTCATCGGAATGGGCGAGCAGAAGACGCCGTCGGCATTCGTTGCGGCCTGCTCGGAGTTCAAGTACCTGGACCTTCTCTTCAGCGAGAAGGAGAAGGAGGAAAAGAGCGGGCGTGGTGACAAGGGAGAAAGTGATGCCGGCGTATTTACCTCCGAGAGGACCATCGCACGTTTCATAAGGTCTTTTGTCGAGGAAGAGGAGGGTGAGTCACTCAGTGTTTCCACTATCGGAAGCGCATTGAAAAACAAATATTCCGATTTCGACTGCAGAAATTACGGCTATAAGAAACTCAGCCAGTTCCTGCAGCATCTGGGATATGAAACGAACCGTAACAGAATATATCTCGACTGAGAGGAAAGGAGAGGCGCCGTTAAGCGCCTCTTCCGTCTAAAATTTCCTGCCGCAGCAGTTCTTGTATTTCTTTCCGCTTCCGCATGGGCACGGGTCATTTCGTCCGACCTTCGGAGTTGACCGCACAATTGTCGTATTATGTGCTTCGGCCTGCTGGGCTACTGCACTTTCCCTGACTCCGGAAGAAAGAAGACTTCCCATTTCCCTGTGTACTGTCTGAATCTTTCTTTCACTTTCCTTCCCCGGTCCGTTGATCTGGAACCTTACGAGAACTGCAGCCTTGCACACAGCCATTGTGATGGAGGAAAGCATATCATCAAAAGCATCGGAGGCGGTGTTCTTGTATTCGACAAGAGGATTCTTCTGTGCATAGCTCATGAGGGAAGCTGCGTCTCTCAGTTCGTCGAGGGCATCAAGATGGTCAATCCATCTTTTGTCGATGTTCGAGAGATAAATGTATCTCAGATAGTCATTGAAAATCTCTTCTCCGACGAAGTTCTTCTTGCTTTCAATGAGGGATGTGATTCTCTCCTTGAAAGCCTCCCTGTCCTTTATGTCCTCAGGATTGAATGAAACACTGTAGACGCGCTGAAGGGCTTCAAGAAGCTCCTTCTCATCTTTCGGGTTCTCATCGAAAATGTCATCAATGAGATCCCTGTTATTGTTTTCAACTCTTTCGGCAAGATCCTTCGAGACAAGAATTTCATCCCGCTGACTGTATATGTAGTTTCTCTGCTCATTGAGGACATCATCATATTCGAGAAGCCTCTTTCTTATTGCAAAGTTTCTCTCCTCGACTTTTTTCTGTGCATTCTCAATTGCACTGTCGAGCATCTTGTGATGTATGGGCTCGCCTGTGTTGAGGCCGAGTCTTCCCAGCATCTCCTTCATGCCGTCGCGTGCAAAGAGCCTCATGAGGGAATCGTCAAGTGAAATATAGAATTGTGACACTCCCGGGTCTCCCTGACGTCCGGAGCGACCTCTCAGCTGGTTGTCGATACGCCTTGATTCATGTCTTTCGCTTCCGATTATATAGAGTCCCCCGAGTGCCTTGACTTCCTCGTATGCTTTTCTGTAGGCCGGCATTATTTCCTTCAGGGCGTTATTTATCTCCTCCGGACCGGCATCCGTTCCTGCTTTCTTCAAGGCAAGATGCATCGGTGATCCGCCGAGTTTTATGTCGGTTCCGCGCCCGGCCATGTTCGTTGCTATCGTGACGCTTCCCTTTGCTCCTGCTTCTCCGATTATGTAGGCTTCCCTTGCATGGTTCTTTGCATTCAGCACTTCGTGGCGTATGCCTTCCTTCATGAGGAGTGAAGAGAGCTTTTCACTCTTTTCGATTGACGCAGTTCCGATGAGAACAGGCTGCCCTGTAGCATGGATTTTCTTCACGTCCTCAACAATGGCCCTGAACTTGAACTCTTCGCTGTAGAATGTGAGGTCGTTCTTGTCAATTCTCTGTACCGGAAGATGAGTCGGAATTACGACGACATCGGTGTTGTAGATTTCCTTGAATTCGACTGCTTCCGTATCGGCCGTACCTGTCATTCCGCTTATCTTGTCATACATTCTGAAGAAGTTCTGGAATGTTATGGTTGCGAATGTCTTGCTCTGTCCGAGAACACGCACGTTCTCCTTTGCTTCTATTGCCTGGTGCAGGCCTTCGGAGTATCGGCGACCGGGAAGAACCCTTCCCGTGAATTCATCGACTATCTGAACTTCTCCGTCCTTCACAAGGTAATCCACGTCCTTTGTGTAGAGGTATTGTGCCCGCAGAGCCTGGGTGACATAGTGCACAAGGTCGAAATTGCTTTCATCATAGAGCGAGAAGACCGTGTTTCCGTTCTCATCCTTTCCCGCTTTCATGATTCCGGTCTTTCTCAGAAGTTCCTCCATCTTCGTCATACCCTGTTTGGTTATGGTGATGTTCTTGTTCTTTTCGTCTATCTTGTAGTCTCCCTTTTCATCAAAGGATGCATAGAGGGCCCGGTCCATCTTGTCTATCTGACTCAGTTCATAATAGTCACCTGTCTCAGGGTCCTTCTCGCATTCCTTGAAGTAGGGGACAATAGACCTTGCCGCACGCACTTTCGGAGAATCGTCTTCAGCCTGACCGGAGATGATGAGCGGGGTCCTTGCCTCGTCTATGAGAATGGAGTCGATCTCATCAATGATGCAGTAGTGATGTTTCGGCTGAATCTTATGGGCCATGCTCTGCTTCATGTTGTCCCTGAGGTAGTCAAAGCCGAATTCATTGTTGGTACCGTATGTTATGTCCGAAGAGTAGGCTGTTCTCTTGGAGTTTTCATCCTGGCCGGGCTTGACAACGCCGACGGTGAGGCCGAGAAACCTGTAAATCGAGCCCATCCATTCCGCGTCACGCTCTGCAAGATAATCGTTGACGGTGACTATATGCACTCCCTCTCCGCTCAGCGCATTAAGGTATGCTGCAGGAACGGAAGTAAGGGTTTTTCCCTCTCCTGTCTTCATTTCGAGTATCGAACCCTGATTGAGGACGATTGCTCCCATAATCTGTTCGTCATAGTGCTTTTCGCCGATACATCTGTAGCTGGCCTCGCGTGCAAGTGCAAAAGCCTTCGGAAGAATCTCATCCAGCTTCCGCCCGTTTCTGACTTCCTCCTTCCATTCTGCGGTCAGGCGGGGAAAATCTTCATCGGCAAGCTTTTCAGCCCACTCGTATTCCTTCTTCACGCTTTCGAGAACCGGTCTCAGTCTTCTTATGTCCTTTTCCTGCTTTGTTCCGCCGAAAAGCCTAGTTAAAAAATTACCCATAACCCTATGATAATGAAAAAGAACGGAATCGAACAGCCTTACTGAAAAAGCAGCCTTCAATTCAGACAAAAAACTGAACTTGTATGATTCTTTTCTTTGGCTTACAATTCTAATCTGTTCTATGGAGCGGAATGCGGACAGGCGATGGGACTGCTGCATTGGTGAAGTATGACTTGACGGGGGAAATGAAACTGATGAAGGGAAAACTGATTTTTTTTCTTGTTGCTGTTCTTCTTGCTTCTGCTGTCATTTCATGCAGTAACAGCGGTTCTTCTTCCCCGGAGAAGAAGGCTCAAAGCTACACTGTAGGCTTCAATACCGGGGGCGGTTCGTATATTTCCCCGCAGCATGTTATGGAAGGCAATGTGGCAGTAAGGCCGTCTACGAACCCGACGAGTCCAGAGACATATAAGATTTTCGCCTTCTGGTCTCTTGACGGCAAGACCGAGTTCGTTTTTACAGAGAATCCGATAAAAAGTGATATTACCCTCAATGCTGTATGGAGGGATTACAAGGTCGGGGACGTGGGACCTGCCGGCGGGCTCATCTATCACGAGGAAAGTGTGCCGAAAACCTCGACATACACCGATAAGGACGGTAAAACCGTAAGCTACACATGGAGATATCTTGAGGTTTCTCCTGTTGAAGCCACAGTCACGAAAGACAGAAAGCTTATAAGTGAATTCGTTTTCGGGTTTACCAAGGACGGGTATGAAGGTATGTCATTCGATACTGTAGGAACAAAGAGTGAAATCGGAGAAGGACGTTTCAATACCAGGGCAATCATCAACCGTATAGAGAAAGTCTCCAAAAATACCAATCCTTATTTTGCTTCAAAGGTCTGCGAGAATTTCACGGCGGGTGGCAAGAGTGACTGGTTCCTGCCCAGCATAGACGGTCTGAAGCGGATTTATGAACACTTCAAGGGAGCCGGTGACAAATCCATATACTGGTCAAGTACCGAAAACGGAAAATATGATGCCTATGCACTTGATTTCGGAACAGGAGAGGTCAAAAGCTACGACAGGGGAGGTTCCTACTCCGTGCGTCCTGTAAGGGCATTCTGAGTGGCTTCGGAATCATTATTGGCATTTCTGCTTCAGTGCAGTTATTAAAAAAGGGTATAGCAAAAGGAAGCGGTACAGGATTAAAATGACAGCCGCTTATATTTAAGGAGAATGAAGAATTGTC
>CAVBWE010000073.1:0-2823 GCA_963598715.1 Sphaerochaetaceae bacterium
AATGAACGAAGCCGGGGATGTCTTGAAGATTACTGCAAGTTCTTTTGCTGTCTTCTTGCTTATCGGGCGCGTACCACGCTCCATTCCCGACACATCCTGTCTGGTTGTTCCGAGTTTCCCGGCAAGCTGAGTCTGAGTAAGGTTATCACGGGTGCGGCAGAATTGGAGATTACCGCCCGGTATTTTCCTTGAGATAATCAATGACAGAAAGGGGAATGTTCCCTTCTACCCTGAAGCTGTCAGTACGGGCCTGAAGTACGACTGCCGGCATAGTACAGCTCCACAAAGAATCCGTTATTACGTCACTGCCATCAGGCTACCCGACGGTAACTCAGATGGCAATGACAGTATCATTCCCGAGCTTGCTTCAATTTCTGCATCCGGGCTGAACGGGGCTGTTTTTTCCGCTTCCTTCTCAGAACGGAGTGTAGCTGACACTGAGAATAAGCTGAACATCCGAGGCATCCGCTCCGCTGACATTGTAGATGTTCTTCATCATTATATAGTCAAGTGCTCCGGATACGGAGAGATTATCGAGTATCCTGTAGGATGCGCTGAGTCCGATGTCATAGGTATACCAGATGCTGTTTCTTGTACTCTGGGCATCACCGTAACGATAGTTTCCCGTATTGGAGTGGTCAGTCGAAAGACCGGTATAATGACTGTTGTAGTCATCCTCCGTCGTTCCTGCCGCAATTGTCGTGTATTTTGTCCAGAGGTCATGGGTACCGTGTGCCATGAAGAAGAAGTTCGAACCGACGGAGAGTCTGTTCCACTCCCATTCGACATCAATGCTGCCGACAATACAGTCCGGACCATATGTATATCCCAGGACATGTTCATCATAGAGGATGTCGGTACTTCCTGCATAATCCTCATACGAGAAGAGACGGTACTTCACTGCAGCAGCGTAATCGATGCCGTATCCCCTGCCGCTGTTTCTGATGTATGTCATGGGCATGACGTATGCGCCTTCCGGATTGACGGTAAGGATGCCTTCTCCGGCCTTTCTCATGTACCTTGCTCCCAGAAGATAAGCCTTCGCATCAGGAGAGCTTACACTGCTCTGTCCCGGCCCCGGCGCCGTCTCGAAGAGCGGCATCGCAAAATTGTCGAGAAGAAGCTGTGCATAAAGGGCAAGGCCGGAAACAGGTGTCCAGTTGACTTCAAACGCCAGCGTTGAATTCGTGTTGTCATGCATGTAGCCGTTATGCATGAAATAGGTCGGACTCAATATGACGAACGGGATGCTTCCATCCTGGGAATCGAGTGTGACTGCCTCTGTCAGGGTGAATGAAAGGCTGTCGGAAAAGAGCCTTGCCTCCAGGCGGTGTGCAGTATAGAGGGCAACTCCCTGAAGGTATCTGCTTGAATTGTTGTTGTTGGTTGCGTTGTACATGGTTCTCGAACCGGATGAATCAACTCCGTAGTAGTTCATCTTGCACGGGAAGAAAGAGATGAGATACGTGTATTTGAAAATGTCCGAGTATGCCGTTGCGCGTACCATGTCATGATAGGGAAAATTGTCGCTCAGGACCAGGTTTCCCGTTTTGCCGCTTCCCCAGCTGAGTCTGTCGCGTCCGATTTCGAGAGACCAGCCGGAACCTCCCGCCGAGAGAAAGGCACGCGAGGGGAAGTTGACATCAAGAAGCTTCACATCAAGCTTGAAATTCTGGAATGCAGGAATATTGGAATTGAGTTTCGTTGATCCGATTTCATCCTTTCCCCTTATGGAATTCGAGAGATAGATATTGAAGTATGTATAGAAGTTATCTCCCATCCACGTCTGCCAGTCGACCTCGAAGAACGGATTGTTCTTCGTCAGATCCGCACCGAACCAGAAATTTCTTCCGGCAAATGCGGTCTCCTCTATTCCTCCGACATCCTTACGCGAGATATCACCGGAATATGTATGTGCATAGATATCGCCGTTGAGTGTGCCGTCCCATTCCATTGCGCCGCCGTTGAATACAAGCGACGGTTCAGATGAAAGTTCAGCCTCCGCTTCTTCATAGAGGGGCAGAAGATAAGAGGGAATCTCATCCCTGTCGAGCTTCTTCAGCATTTTCTCCAGTTCATCCCCGCTCCACGGACCTGTCGTGGATGGAAGAGCATGACCGGAAAGGACATAAAGCTTTGTAATCTTTCTGTAGATACTGCTGTCCACCCGGTAGATTTTCTGACTGTTTGCGAAAATTCCGGGAAGCAGCAGGAATATGAGGACCAGGACTGCAAGTATTTTCTTCATATAAGTCTCCATGGTTTGATTTACGCTTAGACAAAATAACATAAAGCCATTCTTGAGTATACAATGGCCCTCCGTTTATTTTGACTTTTCCTCATCACGTGATGAGCAGTGTAATGAAAGGTATCGTAATGAGGGAGAAGGCAAGGGAGAGCATCATCGTATCGCCTGCATAGTCCCTGTCGAGGGAATATTTTTCCGCGAGTATGACGTTGAGGGTCCCTACGGGAAGGGATGTAAGAAGGACAATCGTTCCCGTGAGAATCCGGTCAAGTCCGGACGGCAGGAGGAGTATATGCATGATGACGGGAAACACCACAAGACGGAGGGCAACGACCGGATAGGAGCTGAACCGGCCGAATACCCGCCTGAAGTCGACCCCGATGAGCCATGAGCCGACAAGAGCCATGCTCAGCGGCATACTCACGTTTCCCAGTGCGGTCACTGAATTCTGTATGACCGGAGGAAGTTTCCAGGGCAGCAGGAAGAGAAGAAGCGACAGAACTGACGAAAGGGTAAGAGGATCCAGAAGCATCTGACGGAGCATTCCCCTCCCCTTTTCCCTCTCACCTGCATAG
>CAVBWE010000074.1:0-2679 GCA_963598715.1 Sphaerochaetaceae bacterium
CTCCATATCCTGTCCTACAGCCCTCATGTCCTGTCCCAGCTTGGTCTTTCTGAACCAGATGATGAAAAGACACATAAGACCGATGATGATGAACGTCAGCACAGGAATCTTGACACCGCCGAAACGGAGGGCAAGGGCGTTATCGAGAGACTGTCTCATATCGGAAAGGGAAACCGTGTTCCTGATGCCATACCCTCTGGGAAGAAGAATGTCATCATGGATAATCGGAATGATAACCCCCATGCCGAAAAGGACAAGAAGCTGATAGATACCGTTGACAAAGTAGTTCATGATGTAACCGGTTATCATTTCCCTTCCCTTGGCCTTATTCATGATCGTCCCGCACAGCCATCCCAGGAAAGCGGAAATAGGGATTGAAATGATCATTGCAAGAATGATTCCGGGAATTCCCGCTATTCTCCAGTCTGACACCAGGATAAGCCCGATTTCACCGGCCATGGCACCAAGCGTCATACCGAAGTTCAGTCCCATTCCGGCCATGATGGGTATGAGCAGCGAAAGAATGAGAAATGAGTTGCGTGCAATACGCGTGATGATTTCACTCAGAAGGAAACTCACGCTGAATCCGGAAACCGGAATGCATACGGCACATATGATTATGAACATCAATGGAACGGAATTGTTCTTCAGGAAATTTAATACTTTCTTCATCTTGTTGCCTCACTCTTTCTTGTCAGGGCGTAGAGAATCATACCGTTTGAAGCTATTGTTCTGATAACCTCCGATATATCGAGTCCCTCACCCGTGATCATGATCATCAGGTTATTGATGACAGTCGGTGTCATGGTGACGATTCCCTGGAAGAGGAAGGTTCCGATAATTACATTCTTTATGTTGGCCTTGTTGACAGTGGCTCCTCCGATGAGTATTGCAGATACTGCAGGGAGCGCCATGTTGAACGGAGCCATATAGAGCTGAATCCACCCGAATCCCTGTTCGTATACGAGAATTCCGACTGCCGCAAGCCATGTCGACATGACAACTGAAAGAAGCCTGATGAAATCAACATTGATTCCGCTTGCCCTTGCAAATACAGGATTGGACCCTACTGCCGTCATGGCCGTACCGGTCTTGGTGTGGAGGAATGCCCACATCAGGAATGCCAGCAAGGCAAAGAAGAGTATCGATCCTGTGGGGAACGAGAAATGACCGATTTCAATCTTCAGGAAGTTCGAGAGAGCCCCGTTATAGAAGCCTTCAAGCGAGATTGTGGTCCTCAGGCCTTTTCCTGCATATCCCCAGACCATAGTCGGAGAACTGTACGGAAGAAGAAGCCACATCATACACATGAAGGAAACTGCAGAGAATCCGACATATGTTGCAATCATCATCTCTCCTCCCTTTATCTTGTTCAGGAGCCAGCCGTAGCCTGCACCGAAAACCAGGGCAAACGGAGTCGCAAGAACAATCGCCATGAAGAAGCTTCCGATTCCGGTGAAGCCGAACTCAATCGAGAGAGTTGCTCCCAGAAGACCTGAAATGATTCCCAGAGGAAGGCCGAAGTTGAGGCCGCATCCGGAGTGAATCATCGGGACCATCGCCAGGACAAGAACGGCATTCCAGCTGAAACGGTTGATTGTATTCGATATCTGGGTAAAGAAGTTGGAACCGACAAACGGCGCCGCAATAAAGAGGACAAGAAGGAATCCCGTTATTATAAGTCTCGGCAATCCGAACGACTTCGCTGCCGAAGACATCCTTTGCCTGATTGTGTCTTTGTTTATGGTTAAAGTACCGCTCATTCTGCACCACTCCTACTTGACGTTGCTGACCATGAGAAGACCAAAGTCTTCGCTTGGGGAAGATGACGGAAGAATACCGGCAATCTTTCCGCCGGATACGATGGCGATGCGGTCGCAGACGCTTCTGAGCTCTTCAAGTTCAGAAGAAATCATGACGACTGTCACTCCATATTCCCTGTTGAATTTTCTCAGGGCATCAAGGACGAGAGCCTTTGCACCAACGTCTATTCCGCGAGTGGGTTCGCTCACGAAGAGAAGCCTCGGTTCAAGCGCAAATGCCTTGCTGAGACATATTTTCTGCTGGTTGCCGCCACTGAGTTCCTTCGCCATCTGTTTTGAGGAAGTACACTTTATCTTAAGTTCATCTATGTACTTCTCAGTTACATTGTGAATGGCATCATCGTCACGCCATTTCACGATTCCGCCGAGTACAGGCTTCAGGAACTTGCCTTTAACCTGCATGGCACTGAAAGAGACGTTCCATTCAAGCGTTTCATCAAGAAGAAGTCCCACTCCCCTCCTGTCCTCACTGACAAAGGCCATGCCGCTGTCAAGGCACGCTCTCGGAGCATTGAGACTGATTGCCTTTCCCTCGAACTCAACCGTTCCGCCGGCATCATAGAGTCCCATGACTCCGTTCGGGATTCCGAGTTTTCCCTGTCCTGCAAGTCCGCCGATTCCGAGAATTTCGCCCTTCTTCACATCCAGGTTGACGTCGCGCACAAGTTCTCCGGGCATATCAACCCAGAGTCGCCTTATGGAAAGTATGTTTTCACCGCTTATCGTACGTTCATCGGTTTTCTTTTCCTTCTTCTCCGTTTCTGCGCTTTTTCTTCCGACCATCCACGCCGAAATTTCGTTGACGGTAGTATCCGCTGCTTTCACATCCCTGACTATGAGACCGTCCCTCATAACG
>CAVBWE010000075.1:0-4438 GCA_963598715.1 Sphaerochaetaceae bacterium
AGACTATGTCATATGCCGTCTCACGCCCCGTGAAGCGGAAGGACGGAACGGGATTCTCGTCCGAGCAAAGGCCGACCTTCGTCGACTGAACCACAAGATCCGCCCAGCCTTCATATTTCCGGACATTTTCGAGAGAGTCGTACTGCGCATTGTTCTTTGACGCAAGAAGCCTGGCCCTCTCGAGGGTGCGGTTGACTATGACAGTCCTGACTCCCCTCGTCGTCAGGGCCCAGACTATCGCATCCGCAGCCCCTCCGGCTCCTATTACGAGTGCATTGCGGATTTTTCCGTCCTCAATCTCCTTTTCAACCGGAGAAAGGAAGCCGTAATAGTCGGTATTGCTGCCCTTCCACATGTTGGGAACCCTGATTACGGTATTGCATGAACCTATCTGCTTCACTTCCCTTGTAATGTTTCCGAGAAATCTCAGTATGTCGACCTTGAACGGAACGGTAACTGAGAAGCCGCGCATTCTGAGCATTTCCGCCAGCACCAGGAATGACTTGATTGAATCGGAGAGGAAAGGAACATATACCGCATTGTAGTTGATGGCATGAAAGCCGGAGTTATGAATGAGGGGGGAAAGGGAGTGCATTACCGGATTTCCCACAACAGCATATATACCCGTCCTTTCATCGACCTTGTCAGCACGGTAGAGCGTCTTGAGTTCCCTGACGCTTATCATGCCGGGAGCAATCTGCCGTCTGGAAACGGATGAACCGAAAGTGAGAAGGGATCCCATTTTCCTGTAGAGAATTCTCGTCGAAACTCCCCAGTCTCCCATTCCTATTATTATTTTCGGTATATCCTTCAGTTCATCGTTGATGCGGAAGAGAGTAATGACATCCTGCATCGAATGCGGTGTCACTGCAATCTTTGCGATATCTCCCCTCCTTGAAAGCGACAGGATATGCGAATAGATATCTTCGGGAACACCCTGGAAATCATGGTAAGACCTTATTATCCTTACGCCCTTCTCCCTGGCGGCATTCTCAACGTCGCTTTTCTTGACATCGTCCTCGATATCGACATAGCTGAAGGAGCCTTTCGAGATCATTTCAATCAGGAGTGCCCTTCTCTGTTTTTCGCCGAGCGTGCACTTTCCGCCGTCAGAGGTGCGCCTCAGAGTCAGTATTACAGGCTTATCTACAAGAGAAGGAAACGTATATGCCTTCTTCTGTTCCTCACCCGCAAGGTAGTCCAGCCTCAGTTCGCATATATCTATGTAAAGGCTGTTTTCCCGGAACTCCCTCAAATCATCTTCAACCGTTTCTCCGGCAAGGGTCAGACAAATCACAGTGCAACTCCTGGAAAAATTGTATTTAAAATCCTTTCGACGTTCAACAGCAAAATACTCCGGAGAATCCGGTACGGAAGGCTTCCGGGATACCCGGCTTCCTCACTCCCGAACCGGCTAGCGGCTCTCCATGGAGCGGGAAAGCCTTTTCCGTACACCTCAGAGAGAGGGCATGACTATTTTCTCGAAGCCGAGCGAATTGAGGTCATATGTATGCGATGAGGAGTAAGCGGAGAGTCCCTTTCCTGCCTGATACTTCTCACTGCGCGTTATCGTTATATCTCCGCAGTCGGAAGCTTTTTCCTCATAGAAGAAATCTCCTCCGTCGGAAAAGGCATAGCTGCCCCTGCTGAAGAGCCTCATATGGCCGTCAAGAAGCGCAAACTGCTCGAAGCTCATGTCGTCATAGTAAATCCAGATCGTGTCGAGCATCTCCCTGTCTCCGTCAGACTCGACGAAGAGCTGCCTGTCGTCACCGAAAAAGACTGCTTCGATTCTGTGTCCGTTTTCCCTGTATGCATAGATTTCATCAAAACCCAGCGTGCCGAGATCATACATATGCTCTGACGAGTAAGCCGCGAACTCTCCGTTCTGATACTTGCTGCTGCGTCTTATCGTGATGGATGTCTCTTCTCCTTCAGGAAGGGAAGCAAAGGAGCCGGAGACGACGGCATATGTTCCGCTGCTGAACAAAACAGCAGTGTCGTCCATCATTGCATACTGCTCGAATGTTCCGTCCGAGTAGTAAATCCAGATTGTGTCGAGGAATTCCGCTTCTTCGTCATCTTCGATGTACTTCTGTGCTTCTTCCTTCTGGAAGATGGCACTTACATACCTTTCTTCCTTCTTTTCACTATGCACTGTCTGGCAGGAAACGGAAACCGTCAGAACAATAAGGATACACAATACGCTTATGAAAAATGATCTTTTCATGATGAACCTCTCTTCTCCCATCGGAAAACACCACGATAGTATCATAGGACAGGCCGAAAGTCACCTGAGACATATCTCACGGGAAAAGAAGAAAGAAGAGCAGCCCTCACTTCCTCAAATCAGTCATACCCTGTAAACTTCTCTCCTGGAGAACAGAGCAATGAACCTTCAGCTGCAGAACCTCACCCTGTCATTCGGAGAGAGAAAGATATTGTCGGACATCCGCTTCAACATGAACGAAAGGACACGTGCATGCCTCTCCGGAGCAAACGGCTCCGGAAAGACTACCCTGCTGAGAGCCCTGACGGGAGACATCGCTGCCGATTCCATTCTACTTTCCGTCACGAAGGGCTCAAGGATATCATATCTTGCACAGTCGGATGTAACGCTGGACGACAAGACGATTTATGCTGTCGCCGAGGAGGGCTATTCGCGTTTTTCTTCTCTTCTGGATGAACTGGAGGAAGAAGGAAGGAAGGCTGAAAAAGGCGGCAGCAGTGCCTTTGCGGCAGCCCGGAGGATAGCAGAAATCCACGACACTCTTCTCGACAGCGGATACTACGGGAGAAAAAGCAGGATCGGCACAATCCTCATGGGACTCGGGTTCTCGGAAAGCGACTTCAACCGCAGGGCCGGCGAATTCTCCGGCGGCTATCAGATGAGGGCGGCGCTTGCAAGAATCCTTGTTGAGAATCCGGACTTTCTCTTTCTTGACGAGCCGACGAACTACCTGGACATCGAAGCTCAGACATGGCTGGAGGAATACCTCAGGGGCTTTCACGGCGGTCTCATGATAGTGTCTCACGACCAGGAATTCCTTGACAGGCTCGTCAATGAAGTATACGAACTCTTCAACGGCGTCCTTACGCGTTACAGCGGCAACTACTCGAAATACCTCTTGACACGGCAGGAGGAAATCGAAGCGCTGAAGAAGAAGGCCCAGAGGCAGAAGGAGGAAATGGAAAGGACGGAAGAGTTCATAGAGCGCTTCCGCTACAAGGCGACAAAGGCAAAGCAGGTGCAGTCCAGGGTGAAGATGATGGAGAAAACCGAGATCATAGAAATTCCCGGAAACCTGAAGAAACTCCACTTTTCCTTCCCGCCCTGTCCGCATTCGGGAAACGATGTACTCACAGTCGATTCACTGTACAAGTCATATGGAGACAATGTAATCTACTCCGGCTTTTCGTTTCTTGTAAGAAAGGGAGAGCGCCTTGCCATAACAGGCCGTAACGGCAGGGGAAAATCGACGCTTCTGAGAATACTCAGCGGTGCTGACTCATCATACTCGGGAACCGTCAGGGACGGCAGCGGCGTCATCAAGGGCTACTTTGCCCAGGATACGGAGAAGAATCTCATCGACTCGAACAACCTCATCGAGGAACTTGAAAGGGTTGCGACGACGAAGGACGAACCGCGGCTTCGAAATCTTCTGGGGTGTTTCCTCTTTTCGGACGATGACGTCTTCAAGAAAGTGGGCGTGCTCTCGGGAGGAGAGAAGTCAAGGCTGGCACTCCTGAAGATTCTCATTCACCCTTCAAACCTGCTCCTTCTTGACGAGCCGACAAACCACCTCGACATAAACAGCAAGGAAATGCTTGAGGAGGCAATCAGGAAATATGAGGGAACAGTCATATTCGTTTCCCATGACAAGCATTTCATAAAGAGCCTTGCTACCCGCATTCTCTACATTTCGGACGATGGTCCTGTCTTCTATGACGGTGACTGGGATTACTTTGAACGTAAGCTCGAGGAAAAGGAAGCGGCATGGACAGTAAAACGTGAAACGAAAAAGGACGGCGCAGCCGGAAACAATTCCTCCTATGAGGAGAGCAAGACGAGAAAGAACAGGATAAATGCACTGAAGAAGGAAGAGGACAGAATCAGCGCAGAGATAACGCAAATGGAAGAAGAGATACAGAGGCTCGAGGAGGAATCGGGAAAAGCCGAAGTCTACTCCGACAGGGTAAGGATAACCGAGGTACTTGAAAAAAAGAGGAAGGCCGAGGAAAAGAAGGAGGAGTACGAGGAGAAGTGGCTCATGGCGGAAGAGGAGATGGAGAAACTGAAGAATGGAAAGGATAACTGAACCGGATGAGACGATGACAGGATTCGGGGAAAAGGTAAGAAAAGCTCTTCTTGCATCATCCTCCCCGAACCGCCGCCTTCTTCTTGAGAAATGCGGAATTACGGTAATACCTTTTACAC
>CAVBWE010000076.1:0-8518 GCA_963598715.1 Sphaerochaetaceae bacterium
GAATAAAGGAATGCGCTTCCTTTCCGTCTCTTCCGCTTCTGCCGGACTCCTGAAGAAAGGACGAAGCGTCAGGAGGAAGAAATGTGTGTATGACGCTTCTTATGTTGTCCTTTGAAACTCCCATACCGTATGCAATCGTCGCGAACAGAACCCCGTCGGAAGACGAGAAGAACCATTTCTCGGTTTCCTTCTTCTCCTCTTCGGAAAGATGAGCGTGGTAGAATTTTGCGCTTAGGCCGGAACGCTCTGCCTCCCGGGCTCTCAACTGCGTTCCCTCGCGGGAGGAACAGAATACCAGTGACGGACGCATTTCTTTGTGCGAAAGTATTTTAAGCACATCATGTTTTTCGGAAAGGGTCCGTATTGAATGGTAGAATATGTTTTCCCTGTCGACGGAACCGTGCACTATGTAGGGTTTGATTCCGCTGAATATCAGAGAGATGATTTTCTTTCCGATATCACTTGTTATCGTTGCACTGAATGCGAAGATGTTTCTGGGTTCAAGATACGAGATGATGTCGTTTATTTCAAGAAAAGAGGGACGGAAGGTTTCTCCCCATTCAAGAATCGTATGCACCTCGTCGATGACAAGGGTTTCGATTTTACTTCTGAGAGGCTCCATTTCGCCGCTTTTCATAAGATGAAGAAGCATTTCGATATTGGTGACAAGAAGAAGGCTTTTTCCATCCCTCAGGGAAAGTATTCTTCTTTTTCTTTCTTCCCGTCCCAGACCGCCTTTGAGAATTACGGGGTTGAAACCGCATTCACTGAAACGTCTCTCCTGATCGCTTATGAGGGCAAGCAGGGGATAAATGCACACTGTGATGCCCTTCATGAGAAGCATCGGAGCAGTAAAGCACAGTGTCTTTCCGCTTCCCGTCGGAAGGGAGGCAAGAAGCATCGTTCTTCTTCCTCTCTCTTCGTTGTCAAGTATATGGCGAATAATGAGCGTCTGATATGGACGGAGATATCTTATTCCCAGTTTTTCCCTTATGACGGATTCGAATTTTTCCTGTTCCATGCCAGATAAAGGAAATTAAAGGAAAAAAAGTTTTAGATAAGATTATATGCTTCCTTAATCGGAATATAATAAAAACATATCATCAGATTAATACATCAAATAAACAGGGCACCTTATACGGCGCCCTGATTGAAATTCCGGCCTCTCAGTTTTTCTTTCCCGGCGGATAGGCAATGATTGATGCAATCTCGGGTTTCTTCCTGAGGTTGTTGACAAGACCCCTTTCGCGCGCCTTGTTGACATAGTCCGGATCCTCGAAAGAGTAGTGGAAGTTCGTATGTACATCATATGTACCCTTCATGAGTGCATATGCGTCCTCCGTTATGACGAGTTCCTCGTCTGTCGGGATAACGAAGACCTTGACCTTTGAGTCATCGGCACTGATGCATGTTTCAGCATTCCTGCAGTGTGAAAGGTCGTTCTTCTTCGGATCCACCTTGATGCCGAGGAATTCGAGACCTTCCGTTGCCCCGAGTCTGACGTTTTCTCCCATTTCACCGACACCTGCCGTAAATACGATGGCATCAACACGTCCCAGAAGAGCGGCATAGGAGCCGATGTATTTCTTGAGTCTCCTGCATTCCATGTCCACGCAAAGCTTTGCCTTCATGTCGCCCTGGGCTGCCATCTGTGATACGTCACGCCTGTCGGATTTTCCGCAGAGTCCCACGAGACCGGATTTCTTGTTGAGGATTGTGTCCATCTCCTGCACCGTGTAGCCTGCATTATTGCATATGTACGGGATGACTGCCGGGTCGATATCTCCTGAACGTGTTCCCATCACGAGACCCTCAAGAGGTGTCAGTCCCATTGAAGTATCGATACAGACACCGTTCTTGACTGCGCATGCGGAAGCTCCGTTTCCTACATGGAGGATTATTACGTTGGTATCCCTGTTTTCCTTTCCGAGAAGTACGGCAGCACGCTTTGCACAGTAAAGGTGGCTTGTGCCGTGAAAACCGTAGCGGCGCACATTATACTTTTCATACCATTCATAAGGTACTGCATACATGTAAGCTTCAGGCGGCATCGTCTGGTGCCATGCAGTATCAAGAACGATTGCCTGCGGGACTCCGGGCATGAGCTTTCTTGCACATTCGATACCCATGATGTTACCCGGCATGTGGAGAGGTCCGAGAGGGATAAGGGTTTTCAGCTTCTCGATGACCTCATCCGTGACGAGAGTTGACTTCTTGAACATCTCACCGCCATGAAGGACTCTGTGACCGACAGCTCCGATTTCGGAAAGCGAAGTGATGCATCCGTATTCAGGGTCCTGCAGCATTCTCAGAATATAGTCGATGGCTTCAGCATGGGTCGGAGAAGAGAAGGTTGCATTGAATTCCTCCTTGCCTCTGGACTTCTGCTCGATTGTTGAAACTTCCTGTCCGATTCTTTCGACAACACCGACAGAGAGGACATCCTTGTTGTCCCAGTCATATACCTGGTATTTGGCAGAAGAACTGCCGCAGTTCAGGGTTAAGATAACCATTTGTTTTTCTCCTTAGGTAATAGATACTATCCGGATGATAATCCGTTGAGGAAAAAATCTCCATAATCCCGCCTGAAAAAGAGATTCAAAAGAAAATGAACACCGTGAAGATTACCGGCTTTCCGGGACTTCTTCATCCATACCCGGCTGCTTTTGACATTTTGCCGCTTTCCCCTGTTTGAGAACAAATGAAGGTTACCGGAGCGTATTTGTTTCTTTTTTTTCTCCTTGTGTCCGTCATGCCTCTTCCTGCATTGACATTCTCCTACACGTCCGGCGGAGCAGTTTCGGCAGAAGGGGAAAATGCCTTGCTTTCATTTTCCAGCGAAACTTTCCTGATAAGGACAGATCTCGTCTCATTCGGCAGCATGGCGGGAGGCGGGATACTCGCAGCAATTGACGACCCCTTTTCTTCATATTCGATAACTCCTTATTTTTCCTCCCTCCGTTTTTCTTCCGGTATGTCTGCCGCCGCCTTCAGTCCGGGAAATTTCACTTTTTTCTCGTTTTCGGGAAAACGGAACGGAGCCGGTGCATCATGGAAGGGGAAAAATATGACTGCGTCCCTGCTCTTTGCTTCGTCAGCGGATGACTCTGACGTGCAGAAGGAGCCGCTGCTGAGACTGAACCGGAGTGTAATCTGGGGAGCAGTGGAATATAAGGGGAACAGTCTGTTTTCATTCAGGCTGCTTTCCTCCCTTACTGAGTGGCACAGCCTTTCCCTTTCCCTTCGTACGGCGATACATATCCGCCCGTTCTCCGTTTCTTTCGGGCATGGCCGGGTGCAGGCGTTCGCTAAAGAAGGCAATCCCTGGTGCACTTTTTTCTCGGTTACTCTTGATGAAAACGGATTCTGCATCACCCACACGCTGAAAATGGGGCGTGAGGGACTCTACGTGGGAGAGTACAGGGATTATGAATACCTGATCGAGGCAAAACTGAAAGCCGGAAGCATCACTTTTTTTGATAAGGTGAAAAAAAGCTTTACGGCAGGGAAAACAGGAAGAAGGGAAACCATCGGCATTTCATGGCGGGATTTCACGCTGTCATGGACGGAGAATGACGGATTTTCACTTGCATTGAGAAAGGACGGTGTCTCTGTCAGCATGGATGAGGGGGGATTGGATGTAGTGCTCTCCGGAACTCTTGACAGCGGCTCCGTTTCCCTTTCCTTCAGCCTTGATGAATCACGCTTCTCCCGGTGGAAGATCAGCTGGACATATGATCAGGACCGCCGGTGAAAGGAAGAGTCCCGGCTCTGTAAAACGGGGAACTGCAGCCTGAGCTTTCTCTTTGCCGCGGGGAGACAATACGTTTACATCATTTCACCGGAACGTCCCGCTCCATTTCAGAATCTGAGAACCACCTCTGTATCTGCTCTTCATGCGCATGGAAAATGTGGCAGATAACCCTTTGCGCTCCAGGCGATATTTCTTATCTTTATCAAGAAAAGGAAAAACCTTATAATATGAGGATAAATTCACCATAACGGGAGAATGTTATGAAACTGTTCAATACTATGACTCGCCGCATAGAGACTTTCGAGCCCATTCATGAGGGGAAGGTTTCCATGTACTGCTGCGGCCCGACCGTATATAACTATGCACATATAGGTAATCTCAGGACATTCATCTTCGAGGATATACTCAAGAGGACCCTCCGCTATAACGGATACGAAGTGAAGCATGTCATGAACATTACGGATGTCGGACATCTTACCGGAGACGGGGACGACGGAGAGGACAAGCTGGGAAAGAGAAGCCGCGAAACCGGAAAGAGCGTGTGGGACATAGCGCAGTTCTACACCGATGCGTTCTTCCGTGATGAGGAGGCCCTGAATATAATACGCCCCGATGTGGTGTGCCGTGCAACGGACCATATAGGGGACATGATCAGGCTTATAAAGGTTCTTGAGGAGAAGGGACATACATATTGCGCCGGGGGAAACGTCTATTTTTCGATAGATACGATATCTGATTACGGAAAGCTTGCCGGACAGAGCCAGGACGAGAAGATGAGCGGTGCGCGCATCGAAGTCGACTCAAACAAGCGCAATCCCAAAGACTTTGTCCTCTGGTTCACGAATTCCAAGTTCGGAGAACAGGCGATGATGTGGGACAGCCCCTGGGGCAGAGGGTATCCCGGCTGGCATATAGAGTGTTCTGCGATGAGCATGAAGTACCTTGGGGAGCATTTCGATATCCACTGCGGCGGAATTGATGCCATTGCGGTTCATCATACAAACGAAATTGCGCAGAGCGAGGCTGCAACCGGAAAGAAATGGGTCAATTACTGGTGCCATGGAGAATTCCTCCTCAATGACAAGGGAAAGATGAGCAAGTCAAGCGGGGAGTTCCTGACCCTGCCGGTTCTTGTGAGCCATGGTTATAATCCTCTTGACTACAGATACTTCTGCCTTTCCGGCCATTACAGGACGCAGCTGAAGTTCAGCTGGGAAGCACTTGACCATGCAAAAAGTGCAAGGGAGAAACTTGTGTCGGCGGTGGCCCTCCTGAAAAGGAACACTCCCGCGGAAGTTCTTTCTCCGAAGGCCCGTGAGTACGGTGAATCATTCGGGAATGCGATGAGCAATGACCTGAAGTCTCCCGAGGCACTTGCCGTCATGTGGACGATGCTGCGAACGCAGGATATCAGCGACGCCGAGAAGCTTTCCCTTGTACTTTCGTTCGACGGCATTCTCGGGCTCGGCCTGGAGAAAGTTGAAGCAAAGGGTGAAGAGAAGGTCGGAGGCGAGAGGGAATGGAAACTCGTTGAGGAAAGAAAAGAGGCCAAGAAGAACAGAGACTGGGCGAAAGCCGATCAGATAAGGGCGGAACTCCTGGAACTGGGTTACATCATAAAAGATACACCTTCCGGTGCGATTCTGGAAAAAACAGTGTAACCTTTCGGGAGGAACGATTGTTACTAAGATGGAAATAAAAAGTACCAACAGGGATGATTTCAGGAAGGTATACGATGACAATTACGTTCTGCTTATGCAGGTGGCAATGCATATCGTGTACAACCAGGAAATTGCCGAGGACATTGTTCAGGAGGCGTTTGAAAGATTCTTTGTAAAGAATATGAGCTTTCCGAGCCGGGACGATGCGAAATACTGGCTGCTGCGGGTGACGAAGAACCTTGCTCTCAATCACCTGAAGCATAACAAGAGGGAACTTCAGCTTGTCGAAAAGGTGAAGAAGATGCCCTCGAGTGAAGTGGCCAATTATACCGATTCGGCCAGGACGCTCATCGAGGAAGAGGAGAAGAAGAGGGTGCGTCGTGCAGTCGAGGCTCTCCCCGACAACCTCAGGCTGGTAATCCAGCTCAAGGAGTATTCCGGCCTGGACTACAAGGCCATAGGAAAGGTGCTTGGTATTTCCGAAACTAATGTGAAAGTGAGGGTTCACAGAGCGCGGCGAAAGCTCGAGAGTCTGCTCACTCCGGAGGAAAAAGATGTGTATTGATCTTCAGATGCTTTCAGCATACTTAGACGGTGAACTTAAAGAGCCGTACAGGACCCAGGTCGAGGAGCATCTGACTCACTGCGCGACATGCCGCAGCCTTCTGAGGGAAATGGAGAAGATGGACAGGGTCATTCAGGAAGATTCATTTGCTGTCGCGGATCTCGAGAAGAACAAGGATGCTACCTTCAGGAAGCTTGACAACAAGTTCTTCGGAGAAAAGAGCAGAATCAGCTTCTTCCGTCGCCGTGTACAGATGAGTGTTCCCCAGATGATAGCAACGGCAGCTGCCGCGACGTTCATCTTTGTCGGAGGCTTCATGCTTTTCGGTACATCTTCGTCTCAGACGAGTGACATACTTCCATCATTCAGCGTAAATGCCGAGAGCGGAAATGTGAGATATGTCTCCAACAGCAGGGAGAGTCTTGACAGTTATTCTCTTGAGGAGATTCTGCAGTACCTGGATGCAAAGGGATACAATGTGGATATTTCGATAAAGGGGCTGCAGCCGCTTGAGGTAACCTCTCCTTCCGCAGAAGCTGCTGAATGACATTGAGTGCAGGGATCCTGCACTTTTTTTACGGCCCGGGGCAATTGTTCCTAATCATCTTATTTGGTAAACTTCCATGCGTCTATGGAGGAAAAGATGAAGGCTGTCGAACTGAGCAAGGCTTATAATCCGAAGGATTTCGAAGATCGCATCTATAATGAATGGAAGGAAAGGGGTGAATTTGCCCCGAAAGACGGAGAAGGACACTTCTCTGTGGTAATGCCGCCGCCGAACGTAACCGGTGTCCTCCATATGGGACATGCACTCAACAACAATCTTCAGGATATAATAGTCCGGTACAAGAGAATGAAGGGGCTTCCGACACTCTGGGTTCCGGGAACGGACCATGCCGGAATAGCAACACAGAATGTTGTCGAGAGACAGCTGCAGAAGGAAGGACTGAGGCGACAGGACCTGGGCCGTGAGAAGTTTCTGGAAAGGACATGGCTTGTCAAGGAAAAGCATCATGACATCATAAAGAGCCAGCTTGAGAAGCTCGGCTGTTCATGCGACTGGTCAAGAGAAAGATTCACGATGGATGATGGTCTCAGCCGGGCAGTGCGGGAGGCTTTTGTGACGCTTTACGAGAGAGGCCTCATCTACAAGGGCAATTATCTTGTCAACTACTGCCCGAAGTGCGGTACCGCACTTGCCGACGATGAGGTTGAATACGAGAATATTCCCGGAAAGCTTTATGACGTCAGATATCCCTACGCAGACGGGTCCGGCTGGATTACTGTTGCAACCACAAGGCCGGAGACGATGTTCGGAGATATGGCTGTTGCGGTCAACCCGACTGACGAACGCTATCTCGGTGTCATCGGCAAGAAGGTGCATCTTCCCCTCACTGACCGTGATATTCCGATTATTGCAGATTCGTTTGTCGACAAGGAGTTCGGTACCGGAATGGTCAAGATCACTCCCGCTCATGATCCCAACGACTGGGAATGCGGAAAGAGACACAACCTTGAAAGCCTGAACATTCTCAATCCTGACGGTACACTCAACGGCTTCTGCCCGGAAAAATACCGTAATATTCCTGCTGCTGCGGCAAGAAAGATGGTCGCTGACGATCTGAGGGAAGGCGGATACCTCGTCAGGGAAACGGACTACAGCCATGACGTGGGACACTGCTACCGCTGCCATACTGTCGTAGAGCCTTATCTTTCGGAACAGTGGTTTGTAAGAATGCGGTCCATGGCGGACAAGGCGATTGCAGCATGGAAGAACGGCGAAATAAACTTCTATCCGAAGAGATGGGAGAATACATATCTTCACTGGATGGAGACAATCAAGGACTGGTGCATATCACGTCAGCTCTGGTGGGGACACAGGATTCCGGTATGGTACTGCAATGACTGCGGCAGGATGATTGTCTCGAGGGAGGATGCCGTCGAATGTCCGGATTGTCATTCTGTAAATCTCCGTCAGGACACCGATGTTCTTGATACATGGTTTTCCTCATGGCTGTGGCCGTTCAGTACTCTCGGCTGGCCTGATAAGACAGTGGATTTTTCACGCTTCTTCCCGACGAATACGCTTGTTTCGGCATATGACATCATCTTCTTCTGGATCAGCCGCATGATAATGGCCAGTGAGGAATTCCTGGGTGTTGCTCCGTTCAGGGATATAGTGATTACGGGACTCGTTCGTGATACGCAGGGAAGGAAGATGAGCAAGAGCCTCGGTAACGGCATCGATCCGCTCCAGGTCATCGCCGAGTATGGAGCCGATGCTACGAAGTTCACTCTCTGCTATCTTGCCGCACAGGGACAGGATGTCCAGATTGACATGAATTCGTTCAGACTCGGTTCCCGTTTTGCAAACAAGATCTGGAACGCAACAAGATTCCTTCTCATGAATCTGGAAGGAAGGGAACTGGTCGGGGTGAAGGATGCGGAGTTGTCCCTCATGGACAGATGGATTTATTCCTCACTGAACAGAACCATAGAAAGCATAGACAGAGCCATGAGCGGCTATCACTTCAATGA
>CAVBWE010000077.1:0-6182 GCA_963598715.1 Sphaerochaetaceae bacterium
GCCCTCATTTGAGGACAAAGGCAGTCGGCTTTAACATTAATATTATCGAAACATATCTATGATATATCCGAAAATTAATATAAATATGGATTAATGGAGGAACATATGAAAAAAGTGTGTGTTGTCACCGGCGGCGGATCGGGAATGGGACTGGAGAGTGCACTGCAGATGCCGTGTGACAGAATCATCGTCGTATCCGGAAGAACCGGGGGAAAACTTGAGAAGGCTGTTGAGACTCTCAGGAGAGCAGGTTTTGAAGCTTATGCAAAGACATGTGACACTTCAAGACGGGATTCTGTCAGGGCCCTTGCAGAATATTGTGCAGGACTTGGCGAGATAAAGAATGTCATTCATGCTGCAGGCGTGTCGCCGGCGATGAAAGTAACACCGGAAGAAATCATGAAAATCAATGCGCTTGGAGCTGTCTATGTAAACCAGGAATTCTCCAGACTGATGAATAAGGGCAGCGTCATTGTCGATATTGCATCCATGTCGGCTTATGCACTACCGAAGATGGCAATTCCGAAGAAGGCGTACCTCCTTGCAGAAAAGGACGAGGACATGTTCATCAGGAAAGCCCTCAGGATGAGTAAAATAATCAAGGATCCGTATCTCAGGAACGGTTTTGCCTATTCAGTATCGAAGAACTTTGTAACGTGGTATGCCGCAAAGTGCGCATTTGATTACGGAAGCAGGGGAATAAGGGTTGTCTCCCTCTCTCCCGGTCTTATTGCTACAGATATGGGTAATCTCGAAACAGAACACGGAGGAAGCATGCTCAAGTGTTCCTGTGAGGAAAGAATGGGAAAACCGGAAGAGCTCGGATTTGCCATTGCTTCTCTTGCAGACGAAAGAAACGGCTATCTTGCAGGTGTCGATATTCTCTGCGACGGAGGAACTATCCGCGGCCAGAATGAGTTCAAGAAGCCAGAGAGGAAATAGTCTGAAACAGGGGAGTGAAAGTTCTGCCTCCTTTCCGGAAGCTTTGAAGTATGAAGGGGATGTCTCCATGATGCTGAAGGTATGAGAGAAGAGGAAGTCTGCGCTCTTTCGGTCATGCTGACTTCTGCTGAAAGAAATGCCCTCCATTGCGGAGGGCATGAGCAGGATCAGCTGTATTCTACCTGTCGTTACTTGAGAAGCCGAATGTGAAACCGACATAGGGCTGTATTTCAAATCCTATCCTTTCGAGGTCAGCGACTTCCTTTGAAGGTACATAGCGGCTTCCGCTCTCTTCATAGAGGCCGGTCAGGAACGTGTAGGCACCGATTGCCCCGACCCTTATTCCCATATCTCCATCCGGGTCAAGGTTCATGTACAGTCCCACTCCTGCAACCATCTGGTACTCTCTCTTTGAAATGGTCCTGTTGCCGTAAATTATGTAATAATAATCCCGGGTTTCAATTATCGTCGTACTTGTCCTCTGGGATACGGCCTTGTCGTATACGAAACCGAAGCCGAAGCGGAAGTCAAGTCCAATCTGGTTGTTTGCAGGCATTCTGCCCACAAGACCGAACTGTGCATAGACCGGAAAGTCTCTGTTTTCAAAGTCCTGTGCTTTTCCGTCCACATCACTCTTTGTCGGTATGGTAAGGCCGCAGTCGATGAACAGACCTATATGGTTGTTGAAGTATGAGTCGTAGTCAAAAGCAAGGCCGACTCCATAAAGCGTATTCACTGATGTGTACGCGCCGCCTTTTGATGTCATCTTTCTATAGTTTCCGACTCCTCTGAGAGTGAGCACCCCATCCGGAAGGGTTCCGGCATAAAGCGCAGCAAGAGAAAGAATCAGCATTAACAGTATTATGGATTTCTTTTTCATGTTTTTCTCCTATGCTGTGATTCTATTATCAAGAAGCAGTCAATTGGAAGTGGCACGTTGCTGTTTTATTTTCAAATTTCCGTTCAAATTAAAGAAAAAAGTGTTTGGCGGAAAGTGTTCCAGACCTGGCTTACCGGGGAGGCTCAGCCGGAATCCTGCATGATACCTCCCTTTCCAATCACGGCAGTTCAAGGACGGGAATAAAAAACAGTTGCATATATGACACTACGCTTCCTGTCACTTCAGAGAGCGCCCCACAAGGACGAGCTTCATCGTTCTCTCCGCTGCCTTTATGATGTTGTCCTTCACGTTTCTTATTGCTTCGTCGAGTGTAGTGATTGAACTCACAGTGCTCACAAGAGCATCTACTCCGCAATCATAAAGTTCTTCCGCTCCATCTCCGATTGAACCTCCGATGGCGATGACCGGAATCTCTCTGATTTTCTTTGTTCTTCCTGCCACTCCGTCCGGAACCTTGCCGAAAGCACTCTGCCTGTCCAGGCGCCCTTCGCCGGTTATGACAAGATCTGCGTCCCGAACCTTGCTGTCAAAGTCAATTGTATCGAGTATGAAGTCTATGCCGCTGATGACCTCTGCATTGCAGAATGCAAGAAGCGGACAGGCAAGACCTCCTGCTGCTCCTGTTGACACAACCTTCTGTGTATCGAAGCAGGCTCTTTCGAGAAGAACCGATGAGTAGTGTCTCAATGCCTTGTCGAGAGTTTCCACATCCTTTTCGTCAGCTCCCTTCTGTGGGCCGTATACATATGCAGCTCCATCCTTTCCCCAGAGGTGATTGGTAACGTCAGAGGCAAATATGAAGTGGCATTTTGCGGCTTCCTTCATCATTGAGGAAGTGTCGATGGAATGAAGTCTGACAAGGTCTGCTCCTCCCTCCTGTATCTCATTCCCGTTTCTGTCCAGATATCTGATTCCAAGAGCCTTCGCAATTCCCCGTCCTCCGTCCGTTGTTGCAGAGCCGCCGAGACCTATGATGATTTTCTCTGCTCCGTTCAGGAGTGCGGATTTTATCAGAAGACCGGTACCGTATGACGAAGATTTCAGTGCATCCCTTTCATCTTTTCTCAGAAGGGTCAGTCCTGATGCTGCTGCTGTTTCGATTACTGCCGTCCCGTCAGGAAGGAGGCCATAGAAAGCATCAACTGTACGTCCCAGCGGATCCACGCTCTTTTCCCTGATTATTCTTCCGCCTGTTGCGACCGTCAGGGCTTCTACTGTGCCTTCCCCTCCGTCAGCGAGAGGAAGAAGGGTTACCTGAGTATCCCTGTCTGCCCTGAGGATGCCTTCCTTAATATACGTTGCTGCTTCTGCTGCACTAGCGCTTCCCTTGTATGAATCGACTGCTACAACAACCTTCATCTTCTTTTCTCCTTCTGTATTTTTTTCTTGAGATAGTCTGATGCACAGTTCAGAAGTGACGTGATGGCTTCATCTGCCCCCTCTGCGTCCCTTCGGATTATGCATTCTGTGAGATTCTTTATTTTTTCCCTGTCTTTTTTTACTTCTCCGGTATTTTCGTAATGTTCGCTTATTAGGCTTCTCATCATTTTTCCGAAGCTCTGGAATACCATGAAATATGCTCCGTTGCCGCTTATCCGGGTGAGACATCTGTGATATTCGTAGACTCTGTCAACGGCATCTGTTTCATCTGCATCCGAGACAGCCCCGGTAACACTCAAGAGTTCTTTCTCTTTTTCAAAAGTGAGTGAGGAGACTATGAGACGGACGCATTCGCGTTCCACAAGAATTCTGAACTGCATGAAATCGAGAAAGAGTTTTTCATCGAAAATTCCCCTGTCATGGCTCATGACGGCAGAGAGTGTCTCCGGTGTGGAATTCTCACGGAAATCGGCAACAAAAGTTCCCTTTCTGGGAATAATATCCAAAAAACCCATCCTCTCGAGGTCAAGAACCGCCTGATTCACGCTGCCGCGGCTTATTGACGAAGCCCTGGCCATTTCCCTCTCCGGCGGGAGACGGTCACCCGGCTTCAGTTCCCCCGAGAGTATCCTTGCCTGTATTTCCCCGATGAAAGATGATTTCAGGCTTTTTTTATGTTTCTCCTCCATTTCTCCTCCGCATCAACCGCAATGAATATTATATGAGAGAATTAATAAGGACAAGTGTGGTTACCTCAAAAGAACCACCGTGACAATCATTTTCCTGTTCCGGTTTTCTCCTGGTGCAGTTTTCTGATATAGTCTGCAGCGCTTCTGTATATGGTGTAATGACAGTTCAGGGCTTCGTAGACATCACGCATCCTGATGGACGCAGTAAGGGAGGAGATGAGCTCTCTTGTTCTCTCAAATTCATTTTCATCGGCGTAGTGTTCTTCCAGGAATCTGTTTATCATCTTTGCAAAACTGTAGAAAATCATATGATAGGCTGCGTTTCCGCTTATGACTGAGATCGCCTGATGGTAGGAGTACAGCGATTCTATTGCCTCTGTACGTGTTGTAGCCTCTGCTACCTTCATTCCGGCCTTTTCAATAACTGCTTTCCTTTCGCCGTTGAGATTATGGCAGGCAAGCCTCACGCACTCCCTTTCAAGAACAAGACACAGTTCGAGGAAGTCCGAAAACATAGCGGAATCCATGAAATCGGGATCTATGCTCATGATTGATGCAAGTGTTTCCGGCGTTGCGGTCTTTCTGTAATCGGAGACGAACGTTCCCTGCCTCGGGACTATTTTCAGAAACCCCATGCGTTCGAGTTCAAGTACGGCCTGACTGGCACTTCCTCTGCTTATCGAATATCTTTCTGCAAGAACCCGCTCGCTCTCAAGCCTGTCTCCGATTTTGAGTTCCCCGGAGAGAATACGTCCTTTTATGTCTCCGATGATATGTTCCTTGAGACTCTCTCCCTCTTTTCTGTTTCCGTTGATTCCGTTATCCCTCATCTTTTCCCTGTTCCCTTCCTGATTATCTTCTGACGTATGGGGAAAAGCAAGAAGAAGAGCATTTTCATGCCGTTCATCCGCTCCGTCTGATGCCTGGCGGTGACTGATAATTTTTCAATTTTCTGTTGCCGGCGGTGCGTCAAGGCCGTAAACTCTTTTGTGGCTATACCAGAAATAGTGGAGGTAAGACAGTGTCCGGGTATGACGTTATAGTAGTCGGTGCAGGTAACGGTGGTCTCTCTGCAGCTCTATGGCTCCAGAGAAGGGGAAAGAAGGTCCTCGTCATTGAGAAACATAATCTTCCGGGGGGATGTGCAACGAGCTTTGTCCGCGGAAAGTATGAGTTCGAGGCGACGCTTCATGAACTGTGCCAGATGGGAACGGGAGAAGGTGAAGGAAAGAGGGGAGCTGTCAGACAGCTTCTGGAGGATGAATACAGGCTCGACGTGGAATGGTGCCCTGTGAACGAGAGTTTTGCTGCCATTGCAACGGATGAGGGAGGATTCTCCGTTTCAATGCCTTCAGGAGTGCAGAACTTCATTGATGAAATGGAGAAGGCGGTTCCCGGCTCCAGGGAGAGCATGACCACGGTGATGGAGCTGGGACGGATGCTTGTAGACGGCGTAGAATGGCTTTACAGGCACAACAATGAGCCTGGCGGGCTTGCAAAAATCGAGATGATGCTGAAGTACTATGACCTCATGTGTGTCGTTCCGGTTTCCTGTGAGGATATGCTGAGGCGTATCGGTGTTCCCGAGAAGGCAAGAAACATATTCGAAAGTTACTGGACATATGTTTCTGCAGATTCCACGGAAATGAGTTTCGCACCATATACATTCATGACATATGTTTATCTTACGCAGCTTCCATGGTTTGCAAAGAACAGGTCCCATGAAATCTCCCTTGCATTTGACAGCAGAATACGCGAGGAAGGAGGCGACATCTGGTACAACACCACCGTCGAAAGGATCAACATAGAAAACGGATGCGTGAAGGGTGTCACACTCAAGAGCGGCGAATTCATTGAATGCCGGTATGTCATATCCAACCTCATGCCGCATGTCGTATTCGGCAGGATGGTCGATGAAAAGGAAGTTCCCCTTTACGACAGGAAGAAGATGAATGCCCAGCGCATTGCACAGTCATGCTTCACCGTTTACCTCGGTCTTGATGCCTCTGCCGGGGAACTCGGCCTGAAGAATTATGATACCTTCATACGCCATAATCCGAACAACCATGAGCAGTATCTCTCGTCGTCTTCCCTTGAGACGCATAAGGACATAACGTGCACCGTCCTCACCAATGCAAGCACGGATGCCGCAGGAAAGGGAAGGGCGTTCCTGCAGTTCAGCAAATTCTATACGGGAGACCCCTTCAGAAATGTGAAGGTGGAGGACTACTTCAGGGTCAAGGACCGTATTGCGCGGGAGTGTGTTGAGC
>CAVBWE010000078.1:0-4314 GCA_963598715.1 Sphaerochaetaceae bacterium
GAGGATGCAGGGCGTATGCTCTCATCCTTTTCGGGAATGAGCCAGACAGTCTGGACAGGATGCGCATTCCATCTTCCCGGAGAAAAAAGGATATATGTCTTTTCGGACAGGGCGGAGGTGCGTTTCTGCAAACTCAGTGAAAAGAAAATCGAAAAATACCTCGACAGCGGAGAATGGATGGGAGCTGCCGGGGCGTACAGACTGCAGAAGACGGGCTATACGCTCATCGAGGAAATAGACGGTGACTGGACTACAGTCGTGGGGCTTCCGCTGAAGAGGCTTCTTGAGTATCTCAGCCCAGAAGCTCGTCGTAATGCTCAAGGCCCAGCTGAAGTATCTTTGTAATGTGCTCGTCACTCAGGCGGTACAGGATGTTCCTTCCGTCCTTGCGGAACCGCACGAGCCTCGCCGTACGCAGGAGCTTGAGCTGCTGCGATACTGCGCTCTGACTTATCGAAAGGTGCTCTGATATGGAATTGACGCCAACCTCCCCGTTCTGCCAGAGTTCAAAGAGTATCCTGAGTCTCGTCGGGTCACCGAAGACCTTGAAGAAGTCCGCCATGTCGACGATTTCCTCTTCACTTAACCTTATCTCATCCATTTGAAAGAGCTCCCGTATTGTGCATATAATACCTGATTAATAGACATTTTAACAGATAGAGAAGGAGCCTTTATGACAATAGACAAGAACAGGGCCAGGCTTATTCTGGATGACTCGAAGGAATTCAGCCTTGATGTCATTCACGACAACATGGGAGGAAAGAGTCTCGATATTTCCCGTCTGAGGCGGGAAACCGGATACATAACATACGACCCGGGCTTCATGAATACCGGTTCGTGCATGTCGTCAATATGCTATGTCGACGGAGAAAAAGGCATTCTGAGATACCGCGGTTATTCCATTGAGGACCTCGTCGAGAAATGCGACTTCATCGAAGTGGCTTACCTTATGGTCAAGGGCTTCCTGCCGTCAACGGAGGAAAGACAGCGCTACATGAAGCTTCTGAACAGGCATTCCCTGCTCCACGTGAACATGAAGGAGTTTCTCCGCGGCTACCCTCAGGATGCACACCCCATGAGCATTCTCGTTGCCATGGTTGCATCCCTCTCCGCATTCTATCCCGAGCTGGACGAAAGGGACCCCGAGGAGAACATAGACCTCACCGTCACAAGGCTCCTTTCAAAGATGAGGACAATAGCCGCATACACATACAGGCAGATGGAGGGAATGGAATTCCTGGACCCGAAGTACGAATACTCATACTGCGAGAACCTTCTCAACATGATGTTCCATACATCGGTCAACAACTATACACCCTCCCCTGTACATGTGAAGGCCCTCAACCAGCTTCTGATAATACATGCAGACCACGAGCAGAACTGCTCGACAACCGCAGTCAGGCTTGTCGGAAGCTCGGAGGCAAATCTCTATGCGTCGGTTGCCGCAGGATGCTGTGCACTCTGGGGTCCCAGGCACGGCGGTGCGAACATGGCAGTGATGAACATGCTCTCAAGGATAAAGAATGACAATCTCTCGATAGACGAAGTCGTGAGAAGGGCAAAGGACAAAAACGATCCCTTCCGTCTTTCCGGTTTCGGCCACAGGGTCTACAAGACATTCGACCCCAGGGCTAAAATTGCGAAGAAGATATGTCTGGAAGTCATGGAGTCCACACATCAGCACGATGCACTTCTCGATATCGCAATGGAGCTTGAGGATGTTGCAACGCATGACGAGTATTTCCTTTCGCGTAACCTCTATCCGAATGTCGACTTCTATACCGGAATCACCTTCCGTATGCTTGGCATCCCCGCAAATCTCTATACCGTCATGTTTGCCGTCGGAAGGCTTCCGGGCTGGATTGCCCACTGGCTTGAATGGAGACACGACGAATACAGGAAGATCGGACGCCCAAGACAGGTCTACACAGGATTTCCGGAAAGGGAGGTAATTCCGATTGAAGAACGCTGAAGCCGTGGTTTTCGATTTCAACGGAACCCTTTTCTTCGACTACAGGGAAAACAGGGAAGCCTGGGACGAGGTTTCCCTGAAGTACAGGGGACGGAAATTCGAGGAAAGCGAATACAACGCAATGATGGGCATGACTGACAGAATGTGCGTGCGTCACATGATGGGAGACCCCGGCTTGGAGGAATGTGACGCCGTTTCCCGGGAAAAGGAGGAGATATACCGCACTCTCGTCGTGAGGCACGGCCTCGCCATGGAAGAAGACGCCCTGACATTCATGAAAATGCTGAAGGATGACGGTATAGCAGTTTCGATTGCCTCATCGGCCCCGAGGGAGAACATGGACTTCTACATCGATTATCTGGGTCTCGGAAGGCTCATGGAAAAACGCTTCATAACAGCAGGACGGACAGATATTCCGTCAAAGCCCGATCCTGCAGTTTTCCGTCTTTCGCTTTCCGCTCTCGGAGTCCCGGGAGAAAGGGCCATATGCTTCGAAGATGCACCGAACGGACTGAAGGCAGCTCTTCTTACACCCTTCAGAAAGGTTTACTGCATCTCTTCGCCGGGTTTTGACGATACGGAACAGCGGAAAATGGCGCCGGTGATCGGGTGGAAATACACTCTTGACAACTACAGGGAGATCATTTCGCTGTGACAGAGATAATAAGAGCGGAGGAGAAGGACATACCCGTCATCCTGGATATATACGGCAATGCAAGGGCCTATATGAGAAAGCACGGTAATCCTACCCAGTGGAAAGACACGTACCCGGGAAGATTGCAGATAGAAAGCGACATCGGAAGGAAACAGCTCTATCTCATAACGGGTGAGGAAGGCATTCTCTGCGTCTTCGTCTTCTTTATCGGAGAAGAGGAAGCATACAGGACAATAGACGGCAACTGGTCGGAAAACGGAGACTACGGCGTGATACACCGTATTGCGTCAAGCGGAAAAAGAAGCGGCATGGCAAAGTGCGCCTTTGACTGGGCGGCGCAGAAAACCGGATATCTCAGGGCCGACACGCACCGCAACAACATACCCATGCAGAACGCACTTTCCTCCTACGGCTTCAGATACTGCGGCATTGTTCATTACGGAGCGGACAGTGATGGAGAGAGGCTGGCATATGACTGTTTTCTTTACAAATAGTTTACATTTCTTCAAAAATATTTAACTATGTTATAAATCAAACAGACAATTCGCATTCCTTGCGTTAGTTTTGTCGTAGCTTGATTAAGCTGTAATGAGAAATTTTTACATAATTAAAGGAATACTACGAAAATGAAAAAGTCAATTATCGCAATTCTTATCGCACTCATGGTAATGGTTCCGGTATTTGCCGATGAACTTTCAGGATCCGATAAACCGATCCGGGTTGTTACTGAGTCTTCTGATGCAGCAACTGCAATGTATGGCGTTGCACCCGACAAGACTTTCGATGCCTTCTCAACAAATGATACAGACAGCAAGAGCACGAATACACTTGTCCAGGTAAACCTCGATCTCTATCCGATTTATTATTCCGGTATTACAAGTGTTGATGTTACGGCTGACGGATCAAAGATTGACCGCACGAACTACACAAATGATACATTCAAGAATGTTTCTGACGTGATGATGGGTGTCGACAAGGAAAATTACAAGCTTCTTGATTCAACAGACAACCTCTATGTTTCCTATTTCTTCTATGAGAACACGGAAAACGTCAAGGTAATGGTCAAGATCAACGACAACCTCAAGACAAGTGCGCTTAAGGCTGACGAAGACGCAGCTGATGCAAAGGACTACATCGAGTACAAGGCTGAAATCACAACAGGCGACAACTCGACTGTTACACTTCATTCCAACAACAAGGGTGAAGCGGAGGTCGTCAAGAAAGCTGCAACAAGACTTGTCGGAAATCAGATGGCAGGAAGCTTCAAGGTTGTCCTCAAGCCTGAAACATCTGATAACGGTGTTCTCAAGAACAACATCGCAGGTGCATACAAGTCAACAATCACTGTTTCCATGCAGTCCTATGTATGATTCAATTTTTGAGAGAACAGGGAGCATTCCATACGGGATGCTCTTTTTTTGCATATCCCGCCTTAGGAAAAGGAAGGAGAAATATATGACAATGCGTAATCGCCAGTCATTCGTAAAGCGGTTTTCTCATTTATAGCCGTATGAGACGGAGTACTGACATTTGAAACTGAAACTTTCCCGACCCGAATGAAGATTTAAGAAGAGACTGTCTTCCTTCCCTACCGGAAAAATTGCAGCCGCCGCAGCCTACAGACGAATATAACGCCTCATTTTCCTGGGAAGTAGGGACTGAATGACCTGAATGCAGAGAGAAAAAA
>CAVBWE010000079.1:0-732 GCA_963598715.1 Sphaerochaetaceae bacterium
GGGTGTATGCAATCGAGGGTCTCGCCGATTTTTCGTGAAGAGGTCCGCACCAGGGAAAAAGACAGCCCGGATCGCCTGACCCGGGTTGTTTTCCCCGTCGCTTCTGACGGCGCAACAGAAAGGAAGGAAAAATGAACATAGCGATTCTCGGCGGAGGTGCCATGGGGTGTCTTTTCGGGGGGTATCTGTCAAGAGAAAACCATGTAACGGTCATTGACCGCTCGAAGGATGTCAAGGACGCAATAGAAAGCAGCGGCATCAGGATCATGGAGAAAAACGGTACGGTAAATACATTCTTTGCCGACGCGGAGCTCAGTCCGGCAGCGCCGGGAAAGAAAGATCTCGTCATAGTCTTCGTGAAGTCGCTCCATACCGTTTCCGCACTTGAAGAAAACAAGCTTATCATCGGGAAGGACACCTATCTCATGACGCTTCAGAACGGTGCGGGCCATGAGGAGAAGCTTCTGCGCTATGCCGACAGGGACCATGTCATCATAGGCTCCACGCAGCATAACTCGTCCGTGATCGCACCGGGATTCGTCAGGCACGGCGGAAGCGGGAAAAGCAGTATCGGACCCGTCGGAGGGACCCCGGATGCAATACGGGATATAGCGGAAACATTCACAAGGTGCGGCCTGGAATGCACGACGGAAAACAACATACAGAGGCAGATCTGGAAAAAGCTCTTCACAAACACTGCAGCCTCCTCCCTCACGGCGCTCTTCCAGGTAC
>CAVBWE010000079.1:742-2593 GCA_963598715.1 Sphaerochaetaceae bacterium
AGCCCGGATGCCTACTGGCTGATGAAGAAGCTCATTCATGAAGCCGTGACGGTTGCAGATGCCCTCGGACTCGGTTTTGACGAAGACGAGGTAACGCGTGACGTGGAAAACGTGCTCACGGGTGCTCCTGACGGCTTCACTTCAATCTATGCCGACATCCGCGACGGACGGAAAAGCGAAGTCGATACGATAAGCGGATCGGTCATCGAAGCAGCAAAAAGCCTCTCGATAGACGTTCCTTTCCATGAGATGATCGTTCACTCGATCCACGCCCTTGAAGAGAAGAACCGCAGAAACAGGGAAAAATAAGAAGGAAAACGGAAAATGGCGAACATCACGATCTATGAAATTGCAAGGGAAGCAGGATGCTCGCCGTCAACCGTTTCAAGGGTAATCAACGGCTATCAGTATGTCAGTAAGGAAACAAGGGAGAAAATTCTCCGTATAGCCCGGAAAAACAATTATGTTCCGAACGAAACGGCCCGCAGCCTCGTGAAGCAGTCCTCGCACCTCATCGGGATTCTCCTCTCCGACATAAGGACAACCCAGCATACGGACGGAATCTACTACATCGAAAAGGAACTTGAAAAGAAGGGCTATGCCTCAATCATCTGCAGTACCGGAACCGCAGGTGAAGCCGTGACAGGATACATCGAGACTCTCCGGGAAAGAAATGTCGAAGCACTCATCCTCATGGGTTCCACCTACTCCACAGATGCCGTCGAAAAGGCCGTGAGCCGCTTCACTCCCGACATTCCCGTCGTAATCTGCAACGGGATCCTGAACGGAAAGAACACATACAGCATAATCACGGACGAGGACAAAGGCATCAGGGATGCCGTCACTCTCCTTCTCAACGGCGGTTCGAAGCATATCGCATTCATCTATGACAATGCCACGCCGAGCAATATGAGAAAGCTTTCAGGATACAGATCGGCCCTGTCAGAATACGGGGGTGAAGAAAGAATAAGAGCCGTCAGCGGTGATACCGCCGCAATGAAGGAAAACATCCGCCGCTTTCTCCTTTCCAGTCCTGATACGGACGGCATCATATGCTCAGAGGACGCAATTGCATCGGTTGTGCTGCTCGTGCTTTCCGAAATGAAGATAGAAGTTCCCGGAAACACGGCCGTAATCGGCATGAACAACTCGCGCTTTGCCGAGATCTCGATACCGCCGATGACGAGCATTGACAACAGGCTTTATGAAATCAGCATAACGGCAGCCAGGACGGTACTCATGCTTCTTTCAGGGGAGGACGCCCCGAAAAAGGTCCTTCTCTTCTCATCGGTCACCGAAAGGGATACTACAAGAAAAAGTACGGGAACGGCATAGGAAAGAATAAAGCGCACGGCAACGGGCTCTTCCTTTCTCCCCTGCGTCCCGCAGAAAAAGCATGCCGGATATTTTCCTTTCTCAGAGCCGGTGAACTGAAGTACAATCCATATGTTGGACACAACAGAGGAGAACAGATATGGACGAGAGACTGAGCCCGCTCTTCACGCCCTGGAGAATCGGGAACTGCGAAATCAGGAACAGAATCGTAATGACGAGTATGGGAGGAACCGACCTTTTCGGCTGGATGGAGAAGAACCATTTCGACAGGGACGGCGCCGAGTTCATTCTCCGCGTTGCAAGGAACAACTGCGGCCTTGTCCTTCCGGGCTGTCAGCCGGTCTATAACCCGATGTTCGGCCAGTGGCTGCACAGAAACAGGACGATGTACCGGCGCCTTGCAGAGTGGATGCCGGAATTCCATAAGACGGGAGCAAAGCTCTTCATACAGCTGACTGCCGGATTCGGACGGAGCTTCACGATATCGCCGATGATGGAGAAGCTCTACACAAACCC
>CAVBWE010000080.1:0-5616 GCA_963598715.1 Sphaerochaetaceae bacterium
ATCGGACATTTGAGCTTGAAGAACTTCATGACATCATTTGCCTTCTTCACGAATTATGGAGTGAGAAGCTTGTCATCATAGACCTTGTACTTCTCGTTATGCACTGCGAGAAGTACTTCATCAGGAGTCATCTCCGTATTCTTGAGTTTCCTTTGATGAACTCAGGAAATTTGCAGGGAAGAAGGAGAAGCGCAGCAGGGAAATCATCAACCATGCAAAGATGCCTGTCACTTCAGGAATCATCGAAGGGTGCATGAACAAGATCAGGGTAATCAAGAGAACTGCCTTCCGGTTCAGGGACTCTGACTGTTTCTTCGGCCGAAAACGGCGTGCATTCTTCCTGAAGCCCCAAAAAGGACGAAGTCGGGAAAAAAGTCTGGGATTGCCATGATTTGGATTATTCCGCTTTTTAAAAAACCGGTTGAACAACAAAATGCCGGATGAACCGAAAGACAGGTCTTGCAAATCTGGGTTTTAATGGTATTATGTTTTAAAAACAACAAATATGGGGGGCTATATGATGAGAAGAAATCTTAAGGTACTGGTGATCATGCTGGTGATGCTGGCGATGATTTTCGTATCGTGTGACAACAGCGTAAAGGGACTGGAGAAGAATTCTGAGGATGCGGACGTGTCTTCTGTCTATGATAGTGATCTCGTAGGATATAATGTTGCATTTGATCTTAATGGCGGAAAAGGCTATATCAGGGAGCAGTACGTTGAGGGCGGAAAAATTGAAACGTCAAAAGTCAAGATCCCTACTAAAGACGGTTATATTTTCGGTGGATGGATAAACAGTTCCAACAACGAACCTTTCAATATCTCGACTGAAAAAGTTAAGCAGAATATGGTCTTGAAGGCAGTCTGGAAGGAGTCTTTCAAGGTTGGTGATACGGGCCCCGGCGGCGGAATTATATTCTATGTTGCACCTGAGACACAGACATCGACATACACAGACGGTAAGAGCGAGTACAAGCTTGAATGGAAATATCTTGAAGCTGCGAGTGAAGATTGCAATGTAAACGGAACTTTTACCTGGGGAGATTCCGGTTCTTTAGATACCAAGGAAGGAATAGGAGAAGGATGGAGCAATACCAGAAAACTCATGGCTAAGAATGGAGTTGATTTCGAAGCAGTTAAAGCAAGTACTTTATATGGCAGCAATGGATTTTCTGACTGGTTCCTGCCAAGCAAGGAGGAGCTCAGCGCATTTTGTGAATACAACAAAACACACAAGGATGAAAAAATGATAATGTCCTATAAGTGCCGCTGGTCGAGTTCTGAGAACGGTAACGATGCAGCATGGGCACAGAGCTTCGACGGTGGCGAGCCGAGCAGCAATACGCGTTATGATGGAAGGTGGATGGCACGTCCCATCAGGGCATTTAAGTAATTTGGCAGTTTAACTGTCTGACCCTCTGCTTCGGCGGAGGGTTTTCTATCGCGTCTCCCATGAGGTTGAAATCTCTGTTCTGCAGACAATTCAAGCATGCAGGGAGCTGAATATTCTCAGTAATGAGCTGACGTTTGAATCTCTCAAAGAGCTGTTTCGGGATCCTGAGTCGGGAAAATGTACTTCTTCACGGCTCCGACAGGGGGAAGCGATTGACTTCATTTCGGAGCCGGATACCCGCCATACATGATATACGAGGTTAACTCAAAAGGACGTGGGACTGCTCGCTTTCAGGCATTCTGGCGGCGATGAAAGTCATCACGTCTATATATACAAAGTAATTCCCAGGCTGCCATAGGGCTGTTATGAGAAAATTAAACCTCCGGTCGCGATGAACAGAGCGGCATCAGAGGAAGGCGGATAAGCTCACTGACGCAGTCTTTGTCTATAATCTGCATCATACGATAGTCAATATGTACTTCAGGGATGTCGACTTTCTGAATACTCCGACAGCCTCTGCACTTACCCGGGCGATGGAGAAAACTCCAGGAAACCGGAGGCCGGACATAAGACGCTTTTCCAGAAACTTTCCGGAAGAAATTTCTCGAAGGGAAACCGGACCCGGCTCATTGACTATGAGGCAGACGCATCACAGCAGATGACAAAGGTATTTCCCGACACATTTACGGTGTCTTTGTCCATGATTTCGGGGTTGCTCTCATGAATGCCTGCCGCCGCAGCGATATTGAGACATCTGCAGTTGTAATCGTCATCTAATTCATCATCAGCTTCAATTCTGCCAGCAAGGATGAAAACGGGGCGATAACGCAAAACCCCTCCGGCCGTCCGATATACGGCAAAGAGACCCGGCAGTAAACTCAAAATAGTGCCTTCTCTTTGAAAAAGCTGTACCCAAGAGGTGAGGAGACTGCTTTGATATTCTGCTTGCCGTTTTCCTCCGGCGATAATGAAAAAAATGGAGAATCAGGAACAGCTCATTACAACTATATACTGCGTTTCAAGCTGCCCGCACCTCTTTGGCAATTAAAGATATGAGTCAAAATTCATCATACAATCTATTAAGAATTCGCGTGATTGCTGTTTTGTAAAATTCTCTCTTGAACCTCACTGCTTCAGCGTCAAAACAGAGCGCCACCCGATATTCCCTTAAGGTGAGATAAGATTGCTGGAATACCCGGTTTTTCCTGAGAGAACATCGTTATAGAAATTCTCTTTCCAGCCGATGAATGCCAGTGAGTCCTCAATTTCCCTTTTTTTCTCAAGCAGGGCTTCTTTTTTCCTTGCCAGTATCGCCATTCTTTCAGGGATGGAAGATTCTCCCTTGAGACACAGGTCAAGATACTGCTTCATCTCAGATATGGTCATCCCGCAGTGCTTGAGGCAGTTGAGGCTCTGTATCCATTTTATGTCGTTGTCGCTGAAGACTCTGTAGTTATTCCTGTCCCGTTTGACATTGGGTACCAGTCCTTCATTGCAGTAAAACTTCAGATTCTCATAGCTCATATCCGTCATGCTGCATGCTTCTTTCATTGAATACATGAAATTCTCCAGAAAAAGTGTGAAAAGCTGTTGTCCGGTAGTAACTACCGACTGTTATATTGATTCTGGCATCCCTCATATGGGGTGTCAAGGAGATGAAAAGTGAAAAGATTTCTGTTTTCAGGCATGACGCTGATGCTCTTTCTTTTCTCTGCTGCATGCAGCGGGGCAAATGAGGTGAATCAGAGCGGTCAGAGCACAGGTAAGAAGGTTCTTGTAGTATATTACTCTGCCACGGGAAATACCCGGAGGGTTGCTGAGTGCATAGCAGAAGAGACGGACGGGGATCTCTTCAGTATTGAGCCGGTTAAACCCTATACAAGTGCAGACCTTAACTGGAGAGATTCATCATCCCGTGTTGTAAGAGAGCATGATGACGAGAGCCTGAGAAATATGGAACTGGTTAAAAGCACACCCGACAACTGGGATGAGTACGATACTGTGTTCATCGGCTATCCTGTCTGGTGGGGTATTGCGGCCTGGCCTGTGAACGGCTTCGTGAAGGCTAACGGTTTTGCAGGCAAGACCGTCATCCCGTTTGCCACATCTTCCTCCTCCGGCATAGGACAAAGCGGCAGTCTGCTTTCCGAAATGGCCGGATCCGGAGACTGGCAGAAGGGGCAGCGCTTCTCCTCCGGTGCCTCCGGCGACAGCGTGAAGTCCTGGCTCAATGAATTGGCCCTGTAAGCATTGCATTGAGAATGCTGCTGCAGCAGAATCAGGTGAAAACAGCTCTGTCCTTATCGGGCAAGGCAATAATCAGTGTGACAAATCCTGTGAATATGCTGCGGCAGTCCTCAGAGACGTCCTGGCATCTTATAACCATGATACATTCTCTGGAAGACAAAGAATATGAAGCTCTGAATCTGACCGGTTACACTGTCGTTGCCTTCTCCCAGAATTTTCCCGGTGTCGGCTTGATACCGCCATTGAGACTATGAGATATGCGGACACCATCGTCATTGCTTCTATCGTTTACCGGTATAATATCTGCCGGCAGCGTCTCCGGAGGAGCGGATGCCGGAGGCGGGAGACTACACCATGAAGCGTTTCGGAGTTTTCTGCTGCATGGTGGCCGGCAAAAAATGAAACTGAAAAGCCAGGCAGAACAATTTAAGGAGGAAACTGTTGTGGAATATGTGAATCTTAATAACGGCGTGAAGATGCCATTGTCCGGTATCGGCACATTTCTTTTGACCCCGGACGAAGCTGAGAGCTCCTCTTTAAGAGCTTTGGAGGCCGGTTATCGCCTGATTGATACGGCAAATGCCTATATGAATGAAAAGGCAGTCGGCCGGGCCATGAAAAAATCCGGTCTGGAGAGGGAGGAAATCTTCCTCGAAACCAAGCTCTGGCCATGTTTCTATGAGCTTACGGATGCTGTGGACAGGACCCTTGCCCGTTTGGATACGCCTTACATTGACCTGCTGCTCGTTCATCAGCCGGCAGGAAACTATATTGCGGGATACCGTCAGATGGAAAAGGCATACAGAGAGGGCAAGGTTCGTGCTGTCGGCCTGTCCAACTTCGATAAGGAGCAGGTTGAAGAAATCCTCTCCATCTGTGAAGTGAAGCCGGCAGTTTTACAGACAGAGCTGCATCCATACAATCAGGAACCGGAATTGAAGGCCTTCCTGAAGGAGAACGGCATTGTGCCGCAGGCGTGGTATCCGCTGGGACACGGCGACGGGACACTGCTTCATGAGCCGCTCTTTACAGAGCTTGGTCAGAAGTACGGCAAGTCAGCGCCGCAGATTATCCTACGCTGGCATATCCAGAGCGGCAACATCGTCATTCCGGGTTCCAGGAATCCGGAGCATATCAAGGCCAATTTCGACCTGTTCGATTTCGCCTTGACGGATCATGAAATGATGCAGATAACTGCCCTCAATAAAAATGTGCGCTACTATACCAGCACCCCGGAATTGCTCAAGAAGTATGCAGAAATGGTTCCGCCGGTGGATGAACAGAAGTAAAGTATTCTCTTTCACCTGTTCCGGCACTTCTGCCTGTAGCGGCCCTTATGGGGGTGAGAAACAGGGACACCGGAGATGCTTCAAAGAGGGGAGTCTCCGGTTACATCTCTGTCATCCTGACAGTTACGGCGACAGATGCAGAATTCCTCTGATGGTCGTTATGACAGGCTATGCGGCGATAATCCTCACGGCATCATTCTGGAATGGAGAAGCTTCACTTCATGGGCAAAGCCGGATACGGAGACGGCTGCAGTCTCTGCAGAGCGCATGGACCGTGGCTGAAAATCCTTGCGGCATCATGTATTTCATCGGCAATTCCGGCATGAATAACAGCATGGTCTATGCTGCAGGTCGAGAGACCCGGTCATTCGGAGCAGCCATGTGCTCTGTCTCCGAGACGCTTCGGAGCCGGACGGCGATTATGCGCCCATTGTGCAGAATGGTGGTCCGGAAGGAATCAAGACCGTGAATCCGCTTTCTTCCATTTTTCAGTCTGATAAGGGAAGCCGGCAGCAACGTGTTCTCATTGCTCTGTTCTGAAAGATGATGAAGGTAATACACCATATTCTGCTTCAGGGCCTCTGATCCTCAGAGGAAAAGCCGGAAAGTCTGCTTGCATCTGCCATATGCCGTAAATGTAGACAAAAAGAAGGAAAAGCTTCTAAAGAAATATAACCGTAACTTTTG
>CAVBWE010000081.1:0-2339 GCA_963598715.1 Sphaerochaetaceae bacterium
CCGCGGATAATCATTGCCATGAAATAGTGTTTATCTTCTGCCTTCTCGATGGCGTTATCCCAGACGTATGCATCCTTTATGGAATAGAAGTCCGTCATCTTTTCTGCTCTGAATGCCTTGCTAATCGTCGTAACAGGACCGTAGGAGTCGATGGCAATCGGGCCTACGCCACTATCTGTTCCAAAATCATTGTACCATGTGTCGATGGTGCGGATAGCATTTCCGATTTTCTGGGAATGGAATGCTGCACAGCCGTTTGCTGAGTAGAGAATCTTACTCTTATCCTTGTCGGATTTGTTGTCGAGAACCATTTCCTCGCTGGGGAAGACCTCCTGACCATTTCCGATTTTTGCAAAGCAATTGACTTCAAAGAGAGCGAATTCATTTCCCATGAAAGCTTCTGCTATACTGTCAGAGAATTCCTTCAGTTCTTCTCTCTTGGCATCATTGAAGTTTCTGATCGGGTATTCCTTTGCATTGAAAGTCCACTGCGTCTTCTCTTTTCGGCAGTCTTTTACCACGACTTCAATGTTTTCTGCGCCGAGTCTGTTCCTCCAGAGAAATCTTGCACAGGCGATATTATAGGCGTAGCGGAATGCAAGTTCCTTGAACTTGAACTCGGCTTTGTAGTCTTCGAGGACAGCCTTGTATTTCTCCATAAATTCGTTGCTGTTGCAGGCTGACGGAATGTCGAGACCGCCAAGAAATTTCACAGTGAAACTTGTGACCAGAGTATCTTTGTCAGAGGGAAGGAAACAGCAGTCCACAGTCTGAAGATTAGCCTTCTGTATTTCCGCAGACAGTTTCATGGGATCCTCAAGAACGTCCTTTTTAAGACTATTGGAGATGGTACCTCTTACGGATTTCTCCCGGATGCTCAAAGGAACCCTGTTTTCATCTTTCTTTTCCCATGTTGTTCCATAGAGATAGCCGTCGGAAGGAACGATTTTCTTTTCGAAGGCCAGCACGGTTACTTCTCTTTTTGTTTTTTTGCTTTCTTTTGCCATATCAATTTCCTCCATTGCATGTGCACATATATTTCTGTTTATTCAAATCTGTGCTGTAGCGCCAGATTATTTTATTGAGGTTCTTTACGGAGCTGATGATTCTGTACTCACCAAGTGTAATCAGATTTTCTCCGAAGACGTGAAGATAATCCTCATTTCTCTGATTTGCCACTTTATCCGGCATCGAAAGTCCCTGGTAACCTGTCGAAATCGGAACTATCCAGCCGGCAGTTTTCCTTCTCCTCGTCCATTCAACCCTGCCGTCATCGCTCATATTGCAGTCATGATGAACGGCCAGATAGTCGACGATTGTCTCGACAGGGTCTCTGCCTTCTTCCATATCCTTTAAGAGAAGATCTCTCCTTTCGACCAGTGCATATCCGGGAGAGAGAAGCCTTTTGATGTCTTTGAGCTCTGAAGGATTGTCCGCATCTATTCCCTGGAAGTACTTTATATGCCCGGTTTCAGCAAAGGAAGATGTGGCCTTTCCGCCTTTTATCCTGGGAGGAAGAATGTCCCCGCCTGCAATCCGTATTTCTGTTGATAGTGCTGTGTCGACTCTGCTGAGGAAGATATCCACATCTTCAACCTCGTCTGCGTCATCTTCTATGTCACAGACAAGCGATATGCTGATGTCAATTTTAGGATCGGGAATGCTGGAAGGGCGTTCTCCCTTTCTTGTTAATGGTTTTCCTGACTCAATCAGAGACGCATACCTTTTTACACTGGAAAATGTTCTCAGGTTAAAATCATGAACTATAATTCCTGCTCCAGTTATTCTGACAGACGGGAATCCGCCTTCATTGAGGCATCTCTGAAGTTTATGTGCCGCCCCAAGGAATGCAGTTACAGCGGGAACTCCGATTGAGATGGGAGAGGAGAGTGCATTCGCATTCTTCACGTTAAGATGAGATAAGACGAGATAAGAGCTCATTGTATGAACACCTCCTTGTTTTTGAATGCAAAATCCCTAACATACCGATATTCGACGTCTCCGAAAGTCAACGGCTCTGCGACAATTTTGGAATAGGCCTCGAAGAACCATCTTGCGAACTTTTCTGAGATTGTCCGAAGCCAAGCATCATCTTCGAATCTGTTTCCATCCTCATAGAGCATCATGTACTCTGCTGGATCAAGTGCCCCTCTGTATTCACCTTTGAACAGACTGATTTCATTTCTGACTGCAGCGATGTCTGCGGCAACTTCTTCGAGAAGGTAATAGTAGTACTCATCCCGTTTGTCCCGTATGTTTTCGTTATTTCTTGAAGTTTTGAAGATCCTGTCAAGGGATGTGAAAATATTGGAATAACGTTCTGACTTGGCATTTAAGGA
>CAVBWE010000082.1:0-11925 GCA_963598715.1 Sphaerochaetaceae bacterium
GCCTCTTCTCCGTTCTTGAAGAGGGATCCAACCGTTTCATGTATGAGCATCGTCTGATCCATCTCGTTGAACTGGGCCTTCGTCTTTACATCTATAACCCAGTCACAGAGAGCCTTGGCAAGCTTTACGTTGACGCCGCCCTGTCCGATTGCATATCCCTGCTGGTTTTCATCAACGATTGCAATGGCATATCTGCTCTGAGGATCGATTTCGACAACTCTCTGGACCTGAGCCGGTACAAGGGCATTTGCAATGAAGACGATGGGATCGGAATCATATCTTATGACATCAATCTTCTCACCCTCGAGTTCATTCATGATTGTCTTTATCTTGAGGCCGTCCTTTCCGACAGTCGTTCCGACAGGATCCGTATCACTCTTCTTGGTATCAACGGCGATTTTCGTCCTGACACCCGCCTGTCTGGCAATAGCCTTGATTACAACTGCACCGTTCTCGATTTCCTCACGTATCTGGGTCTCGAGAAGAGCCTTCACAAACTCCTTGGAAGAACGGGTAAGGTAGATTTTGACACCTTTCTTTCTCCGTCGGATCTTGCCGGTTTTAGGATCGCGCACCTCGTCGTCATCACCCTTATCGACCTTCTCGACAAAGAAGCGCAGCGTGTCCCCCATCTCGTAGCTTTCCCTCGGCGACTGTCCCCTGACAGGGAAAACCGCAAGATTCTCTTCCCCGAATCCTATATCGACAAGCCAGTCCTGACTGTTTCTTCCCGTTTTCTTGAGTTCGCCCTTGATAAGCGTGAACTCCATTGTCTTCGCCTTGAAATATGTCTTGTCGTCCGTTATTTCCTTGCTCACGGCCTGACCGCGCTGTTTAGCGGACTGTACTGCAGAATATTCGAAGCTTTTCGGATCCAGTGAGATTTCAAGCTCATCACCCACTTCGATTCCGGAGTCCTCTCCTGCAAAGAGCAGAGCTTCATCAAGCGGAATTTCCGTTACCTCATTGTAATAATCCTCCTCGTTCACGACCTTCTTCTTTGCAAAGACTTCAACGAAGTAACTGGACTTGCTGTCCCTGTAGAACTTGATCTTGACGTTTTCGTCAGTTCCGTACTTGCGCTTGTATGCCGATTTGAGCATATCTCTGATAAGTGATGCAACCTCAGGAAACTTCATGTCCCTTTCGAGCATCATCGAATTTATTTCACGAGTCAGATTTATCATTTTTATCCTCCCACTTATAATCAAGTTTTGCCTTTGCTATATCATCATACATGACAGATATCTCTTCTCCGGAAGAAGAAGTATCCTCAACCCTGTAATCGCCGAGAGTCACGCTTCTTTCATCCGATTTCACTATGATACCTGAAATATAGGATGAATGCTGAACGGAGTAAAGCCGGACCCTTCGCCCCGTGAAGACGGAGAACTCATGACAGTCCCTGAAAGCTCTCTCGAGTCCGGGAGACGACACCTCAAGTTCAAGGTCCCTCTCGCCCAGGAGAACGCTGTAGCGCGGATATATCAGGTTATATGCACTTTCCAGCTCATCCAGGGTTATCTCCCCTTCCTTTTTCGTGAGCGTAACGTACATCTTCGTGCCGCTTCTGCTATCAGTTCTGAAGACTTCGACCGTCAGAAGGGAAAGGGACGAAACAAGTTCGTCTATCTCTGAAAACAGCGCCTCTTTTTCTGCTCCTCTCTTAAGCATTCTTCTCCTCATAAATAAAGGGACTCGGTAAACCCGGTCCCTTTTAAATTGCTTTAAATGAAACTGATGACAAATTAATTTACTTTCCCTTCTCTGTCAAGAGGTGACGGGAACATTGATGCACCATATTCCGAGAACAAGAAAGAGGTTTGCAAGAATATATGTAAGCATTATGACAAACGAACTGTGCCTGTCACTGCTCTTCATTGCATTGAGCGCAATTCTCGAGTCGGAGAAAATGAAGAGACAGACTCCGATGATGACAAGAACAGATGTCTTTATGTATCTGAAAGAGAAGACTGCCGACATTCCGACTGCAAAGATATAGAGTGTGAGGGCATAAAGCAATACGGCATAACCGTGCTTGACGGTCTTCTGGTGTGTCAGCACATATTTTGCAACTGCAAGGTAGAAAGCTCCGAAAAACACCATTCCGACAAGAAGCGTATATATGTTGAGTCCGAAATGGGCGAAATAGAGTATGTAGACCATATGTCCGAAAGAGAAGGAAAGCGCACCGGAGACGAAACGCATGAAGGGAGTCTTCTTCAGAAGGAGAATATCCCCAAGAGTATAGAAGAATGCAATCAGGATAATCAGATATGGTCTCTGTATCGGACGGAAAAAGGCGTGAGACGCTGTATAGAGTGTGAAATACAGGGTCGGAATAAGGAAGCATTTCGTTATGTCCCCGATTCTTTCCCGTGTGATTGTCCTTCTGTCAAGGTGCACGGCAACCATAACCGAGCATACAATGACACTGATTGTGAAAAGTACGTTCCAGCTCATAATCTTCAAATAATCCTAAGACAAAAACGGTTACTTTTCATCTTCTATTTTCTTTTTGAGGGTACTGAGGAGCATCATGGCTTCAAGAGGTGTCGAGGAATCAGTATCAAAATCCGTAATCCCGGAGATGATCTCGTCCGAGAGTGTCATACTTCGCGGTTCCACGGCAAATAGATTACCCTCATCGGGAGAAAAGGATGTGTAGTCTGCAAAGTGCCGTTTCATGAAGGACGAGGCTTCATTTATGACGGACCTCGGAATTCCCGCAAGCTTTGCAACATGTATGCCGTAGGACGACGCTGCGGCCCCCTCCCGGACCTTTCTGAGAAATATTATCCTGTTCTTCTCCTCCATTACTGCCATGTTCAGAAGCTGCATGCCGGAGGTATCGAGTGTGGTCAGCTCATGATAATGCGTCGAGAAAAGCGTCACACAGCCCGCGGCAATAAGGTATTTCATTATGGCATAGGCAATGCTCATGCCGTCCTCAGTCGAGGTTCCTCGCCCGATTTCGTCCATGATGACAAGAGAGCGGGATGTGAGGGAGCGCAGTATCTGGCTGGACTCGCTCATTTCGACAAGAAACGTGCTTTCACCCTTCGAGAGATTGTCACTTGCCCCGACACGGCAGAAAATCTTGTCCGTAAGCGGAATGACGGCACGGGAGGCCGGAACGAAATATCCCATGTGTGCCATGATTGTAATAAGCGCAATCTCCCTCAGGTATGTGGATTTTCCCGCCATGTTCGGTCCGGTTATGAGGGAAAAGCGTGACGGAGAGGATGAGAAGGAATTGGGAACATAGGAATCGGTGAAATCCTCAACTACGGGATGACGGCCGTCAGCTATATCAAATTCGCCCCCGTCCGTTATCAGAGGCTTTACGTAGTTCTTCTCAAGCGCACACTGAGAGGCCGATGTGTAGTAGTCAAGAAGAGTGACGCACCGCCCCATCTTCTCGATGTCAGCCGAAAGAGTCCTTGCTTCTTCGAGGAAGGAAAGGAATATCTCCCTTTCTCTTTTTGCTTCATCCTCTGAAGCAGAAACGATTTTCCTCTGTATCTCCTCGAGCTCCACTGTCGTGAATCTCTCGCCTCCGACAAGTGTCTGCCGGCGTATGAATGTCGCGGGGACCTTTTCAAGCTGGGATCTGCTGACTTCTATATAGCATCCGATTATTCTGTTTTCGCCGGTCCTGATGCTGGTTATTCCGCTTTCGGCCTTAACTCTTTCAAGGTACTCTTCAAGTACACGGCTTCCGGAGTGACTCAGCCTTCTCTTTTCATCAAGCTCTTCATCATAGCCGTCCATTATTATTGTACCGCTGTCGTTCATGTTCGTGCATTCCCTGCTGACAGCGCATTTTATTCGAAGTGAAAAGTCAATGAGGGAAGAAAAACGGAAATCCTCGTTTCCGGAGAGCGAAAGATATTCGCTTCTTTCCTCACAGAGGGAGGAAAATGCTGCGGTGCTGTCGCTCAATGCAATCAGATCACGGGGAGTCAGCCTCTTCATCGAAGCCTTGACCGAAAGTCTTTCAAGGTCACTCATCTCGTCGAGAAGTTTTCTGACTCTCAGATTCTCCGCTGTGTCCGAAAGAAAGAGAGAGACCCACTCCTGTCTTTTTTCGATTTCGTTACGGTCGAAAAGGGGATGAAGGATCGCATCCTTGAGAAACCTCGCTCCTGAGGGAGTTCTTGTCCTGTTTATTGAAGAAAGTAGCGTGCCCTGTACTGAACCGTCTGAAAGGGACCGCACCAGCTCAAGGTTTCTGATTGTCGCGCTGTTGAGAAAAAGAAAGGAAGAGGACGAAACACGTTCGATGTACTTCAGCTGGGGAAGCTCTGACCTTATATTTTCGCCTATGTAGGCAAGAAGCGCTCCGCAGGAACCGAGCATACCGTCCTTTTCCGATATGTCCATAAGACGCAGCGCACTCACACCGAACTGCTTCTCAACCTGCTTTCGTCCCTCCTTGAGTGAAAAATACCATGAAGGAAGCTTCGTGACCATAACGCCCTGAGAATCAACAATCCTTCTCAGTTCCTTCTCCGAAAAATAGAGGTTGTCCTCGATGAGTATTTCCTTTGCCTCAACTTTTACAAGAAGACTTTCGAGAGATGAAAAATCCTTTTCAAGATTAAGGTCCGAGCAAAGAAAATCACCTGTCGTGATATCACACCAGGCACAGTGGAGAAGACGCTTTGATGCATAAAGTGCAAGAATGAAGGAAGACGAAAGGGAGTCGACATATTCGTCGTCAACGACCGTTGCAGGAGTATATATCTCCGTTACTCCCCTCTCCATGATCTTCCTGTCATCCGTCTGAAACTGCTCGCATACTGCAATCTTCTTTCCGTATTCCAGGAGTCTCTTGAGGTAATTCTTCGCAGCATGGTAAGGTATGCCACACATCGGCATCGTGCCGCGTTTTGTGAGGGTGAGGTTAAGCAGCTTCGATACCTCGACGGCATCCTCGTTGAACATTTCATAGAAGTCGCCGAGGCGGAAGAAGAGCACCTTGTCCTGATGCTCCTTCTTTATCTCAAGATACTGACGCACCATCGGCGTCAGCTCATCCTTCTTCCTGTCTTCCATCAGTATATCGATGTAGTGATGGCAAGAACGAGGCTCAGTCCGCTGTTTCCGCCATAATTGAAGAGGCTGCCCTTTACAAGAGTGAAGTTTTCCCCGCTGAGCGCCGTGGCGTTCTTTACAAGATAGAGGCCGAGAGGGAATCCCGGAATCTCCATCTTGATTCCGCATCCTGCAGCAAAATACCAGTTGAGTGTTCTCAAGCTAAGCTTCCTGAGGTCACTGACAACGGATGTTCCGCTGATGAAGGCCTCTGCACTCACAACATCCTCTACAAGCGGATAGGTCAGGTCAACCTGGTTGTTCCACAGGAAGGCCTTGTCCGTCTGCACGGAAAATCCGCGTCCGATGTTCATGCCGTCGATGTAGAGCATCTCATACTTTGTTGCACCGTCCTTTGCATCATGCCATGCCCAGCCTGACGAGTCCTTGTTCCAGAACTGGGGAAGCATGAAGTCGATTTCCGTCGAGAAGCCGATCTTCACGTCCTTCTTGGTCTCCTTCTCCTTGTCCCATATGCTCCATATTCCCCTGTATGCGGAAAAGGAAAGTGCAACCTTGTTGTAGTTCGAGAGACCTCCGAGAATTCCTCCCGCATATGTATATGTGAGCGTTGCCACATAGCCGTGGGGGATTTCCGAAACATAGTTCCTGGCATCCCATCTTATTGATGAACTGAGCTTGTTCGAGAACTGCCATTTCTCATGATACTTTGTTATCAGTATTTCGTACGGGTCATACTTGTCAGTGTCATAAAAGGCTCTGTTGAGTCCTATGGAAAGACCTCCGGAAACACTGAGTGTTCCTTTCGGGAAAACCCATGAATAACCTGTCGAATAACCTGCAGTGAATACCCAGTTGTCATATTTCATGAGATATGACTGAGGCGGTGTCTCCTGGTCGGAAGAATACCATTCATAGGCGGAATTGTAGCCGAGAGGATATGTCACCTCCTCATCATCCCTTCCGTCATAGTATCCCGAACCGATTCCCCTCTGAAGCGTGCTGCTTCTTACATACCTTGCAGCCGAGAGCGAGAACGAATTGGACCACCTGACATCACCCACCCATCCATCGGAAAGGGAGAGCGACAGAGCCTGTGTCGTGGGGCTGAGCTCGGTCGATACGGAAAGGGTACGTCCCGTTCCTCCGAGGTTGGTATTGGAAAGGGACAGAAAGCCCGAGACCGGGAAACCGTCGACTTCGTTTGAACCGAATGTAGCTCCGAACTGGAGTTCCATCGTATTTCCCTCTTCAACCGTGAAATCACAGATGACACCGTTTTCGGTTTTTCCGGGATAGAGATTTGCCGTGATGTTCTTCAAAAGCGATGTGTTGTACATGTTCTGCTGTGACTGAATGAAGTCAGAGCGCGAGAATACATCCCCCACCCTGATTGCCATCTCCCTCTCCAGCACATACGGCTTTGTCCTGACAAGACCGTTGATCCTGATTTCCTCAACCACGGTCTGAGGTCCTTCGGTTATAGTGAAGCTTATGTCAACCCTGTTGCCGTCCTCTCTTGTTATCACGGGATTAATCTGTGAATAGACATAGCCGTTGTCATAGTACTTTGAAGCAAGTGAAGTATACACGCTGTTTATTTTCTCGCTGTTGTAGACATCACCTTCCTTCAGCGTTATGAGACCCTCCAGTTCATCGTTGGAATATATTTCGTTTCCCGAGAACGAGATGGTTCCTATTGTCCACTCCTCTCCCTCGCTTATGACAAAGACAACCGAAAGGAATACCGTCTTGTCAGTCTCCTCCTCGTCTATCTTCTGGATTTTCACGTCGCTGATTGCCGCATCAGGATATCCCTTTGTGGCATAGTAGGATATGATTTGAGCGCGGTCCGTTTCAACTGACGACTCAATGAAGTTTCCGGAATTGAAGAAAGACTTTTCCTTGCTTGTCAGAAGGCCCTTGAGGTCACGTGCCCTGACTGCAGAGTTCCCCTCGAAGGAAATGGATTTTATCTTGTACTGCTTTCCTTCGCTTATCCTGTATTCCACAGCCACGGTATTTGAAGCGCTGTCTTCAGTGATTATTCCCTCGACTTCGGCATCCCTGTAGCCCTTCTCAAGATATGCCGCCTTTACGAGTTCGGCATTCGCGGAAAGGTTGTTCGAGGAATACCACCCGCCCTTTGTGATGTTCTGTGCATTCTGAAGAGTTGTTTTCGATATCCTCTCGTTACCGGAGAACTCAACGGAGAGAATCAATGGATTCTCATATATTTCGATGTCCAGGACAACACCTTCTCCTCCTTCCTCCTCAACCGCTTCGACAAGCATGTAGCTCAGCCATTCGGATGAATACAGGGCAGAGTCGAGCTCGCCGTAGAGCTCATCGGAAAAGGTCTTCCCGACATACGGGTCAACTATGTTTCTGACAGTCCTCTCACGCACGTTCTTCAGGCCCGTCACGTTCACGGCACTTATTGTCCTGCCGATATACCAGTCCCCGTTCTCTTCCGAGTAAAGGGGAAGAAGAAGGAGCATTGAAAAGATCAGAGTAACGATGATTCTGTATTTCTTCATGGATACCTCTCATTGAAGTCTAGCAGAAAAAGGAATGTTCCTCAAATGGGAGAAAAAGCACTCCTTGTTTTTTATTTTCTTCAGCTGACGTATATTATTCTTTTTCATGCAATTCATGTCTGTGTGTTTTTTCTGTTTTATTCTAGAAGTTGAATGTTTTGGTTATCGAGAAACCGAATGTGGAAAGCAGTGAATAGAACGAGAAGTAGCTGGGACGCGTGAAGAATGTGACGGAGAATGCGGGATTTGACCACTCGAGTGAGAATTCCGTATCGAGGGCAAGGTCATCTGCGATGATCGTGTATGAGCTCTGCTTTGTCGCCTCCTCGAGATGAATCATTATCTGCATGTAAAGATTCTGGGAAAGGTACTTTCCTATGTTGAGTGTCGTCCCCTTCAGAAAGCGTGCCATGGGAGAATAGGTGCTGACACGGTTTTCGGTTGCCTGGCTGATTGTATCGGCAACGATGTTGTTGAGGATGTTGGAATGCAGGGAGAACGAGTCGACACCGAAGACAGTCTTGAGGGACGCAGAGAGAGACGAAAGAGGATTTGTGCCCGATGTGACTATGCCGAGCCTCGAGAGTATGTCAAAGCCCTCGGTAACAAGGGATGCAACCGAAGAGACGCTCATGTTGGCATACGTGTCGGACGGGAGGATGGACTGTCCCAGGATTTCCATTATCTCGCTCATTTCCTTTGCCGGACTGCTTTCAAGAGTCGGAGAGAGATTGTCGAACGTGTTGTCCTTCATGACGAGATATATCTCGACCTTTTCCGATTCGGAATCGTAGTCACGCAGCGTTGCCCTGAGGTTGATCCTGGGCATGAATTCCCCCGGGCTGTCGAATGAAATCGAACCGCTTGTTATGTAGAAGTACTTCTGGAAGTAGAATATCTCACCGCCCCTTATTGAAACATCTCCGCTGAAAGAAAGTGAATCCTGGGATACAAGTGAATAGACTGAACTGTTGTCCTCCAGGACTATCTCGAAAATCGGATCGTCTCCCGCAGGATAGAGAATCCTGTTGTTCTTCATGAAGTTGATTCTCATGTCCAGGAGTGCTGCGCCCGTTATCTTCCTGTACCATTCGGGAAACGGGTTCATGCCGATGGTGAGCGTCGTGTTGAAAAGATTGAGCGTACCGCTGTTCATCATGCCGTTCTCATCCGAGGATACGTAATAGTGTCCGTTGACATAGGAAAGAATATCTATCGAGATGGGATGAAGGGGAATACGTACCCGCACGCTGTTGTCTTCGTCCACAAACATGTCACAGTCCCATCCTTCAAGGGAGAGTGTCTCGTTCATTGTCACTCCGACTTCAAGTGTTATCGCCTTTCTTTCACTTGTCAGATGATCAATTACCGTTGTGTAGGTCACGTTGCTTCTGAGTTCATTGTCCCATATTATGAATCTCGGATTGTGCAGCACGAGCGTCTGGTCCTCGAGCCAGAAGACATCAACCCCGAGTTCGTTGCCCCAGAGAGCGCCGTTAAGCGAGTATATTCCGTCCCTCCCGACAAGAGATACCTCCCCCGAAACAAGGTCGTCACGAAAGACGACAAGAGGATACTCCATCATGAGATTCACTGCCGACATGTTGAATCTGGCGACATCGGCATTGACTTTGAGCCCGTCGGAGAAATCGGCATTGAAATGTGCATCGACAACACCCTCAAGCGACAGCGCCATATCGAGTGCCTTTTTCCTTCTGTCATAGGTGCCGGAAAGAAGGGAACCGGAAAAGACGACTTCATCGCGTCCTATCATGCATTCGGAAAACCCGTTCTCCACATGTATTGCGCCGTTGTCCATATCAAGTGAGGAAAGACTGAAGTCAAGCGTCAGCCCGTCCCCTTTTCTCCTGAAGATTTCAGATACTGCAGTGACAAGTGAATCGGAGGGATCGGTTTTTCCCGCAATCGAGAAGCGTCCTGTGACACTCTTTGCCCCGTCGGCCTTTTCGTTGGGAAGGAAGAATGAACAGCCGTCAATTCCGAAGAGTCCCGTTTCCGCATAGAAGTACAGCCTGTCGAGCGAAGCTTCAAGAGTCGGGGAAAAATATGCGATGTTCCCGAATACGAGGGATGTGGCATCAACCGTGATTTCCGCATTGATTTTCTCGCTTTCAGTTGCGGGCGAGACAACATTCACGACCCCGTCGAATGAAAAGTCCTCAAGTTCAAGAGCCCGGCCGAAGAGATTGAATGAACAGAACATGTTTTCCATTCCAAGAGGTGTAAGGTCAATATCCGTTCCCCTGAAGGTTCCGACAAATTCCTCATCCTTGTAGAGAGAGAGAAGTATCTTGCCGCCAGAGGAGCTGTCAGTCAATCTGAGTGCCAGGATATTCTCCACGAAATCAAGTGTCGCATTTCCCGTATAGGTGAATGCCTCATCTTTTCCCTGGAAGCTGATACCGGAGAGGAAATACCTGCCATCCCTGCCGCTCAGGGAGAACGAGAGATCAGGAGAGGAAGGAAGAACGAATATATCCGACACGGTAATTGGGGATGAAGAGAGCACAAGTCCGTCATCCCCTCTCAAGGAGAACTCCAGGCCGCCGTCAATGACGATTGACTCCTCTTCTCCGTGAAGGGTCTCAAGATTCTCAAGGGAAAGGGAACAGAGAAAACCGTCACGCCACGAAAGCATGAGGGAGAAACTCGGGGAGAGAAGCGATAGGTTTTTCTCATCATCGCGGAAAAGGAAGGAAAAAGGCCTTCTGTTTCCGGCAGTGACAAGAAGAGCCTCACTTGTGACACTGCCCTTCCTTTCAAAATTGACTTCTCCGGAAAGACGGGTGTCCTCAAGAAGCGGGAAAAGGCAGTAATACTGATAGTTTCCTTTGTTCTCATTCTCACTGAGATGCCCCGAAAGTGCCGTCTTTCCGTTCGGAAGAAGCAGCGACAGCTCCATATCGGGAAGAAGAGCACCTTTATGCCATACACCTGAAGTGGAGACGGAGAAAAGGGAAGTTGAAAGGTTCACTTCATCCAGATAGAGGGAGTTGTCCCTCACGCCGACTTTTCCGGTAGAAGAGAAATCCGTTTCGACAAATCCCAGTTCAAGCGAAGAAACTGCAAGCGAATAATCCATCGCGCCCGAAAGATTCCCGTCGTGGGAAAGTGAGAAATCAGTTTTCAGATCCAGCACCGATTTTCCGCTGAAGATATTGATGCCGTAGGACGAAAGAAGCGGAAGAAAATCCTTCATTTCAAGTTTTGACACAACAATGTCGCCGCCGAGTTTTTTCTCATTCACACTGAAAAAAAGACTCATGAGGAGAGGGCCGTATGAGAAAACGACTTCCTCCCTGTCCAGATCTCCCGTAAGAGTGAAGGATGAATCCATCCTTTCACCCCACCCCAGATAGAGGTCCTTTATGTCGACATGACTCTTCTCAAGCTTACCGTTTCTTATATGGACTGCGGAATCAAGCGAAAAGGAAATGTCATCAATCTTCTCGCTCGGGGTTGTAAGGACAGAGGAAAGCGAAAGAGAGAGATCGAGTTCTTCCGAGTAGTCAAGGCCCCCCCTGATGGATGAAAGATATATGTCCCCTATCCTGTTTTTCGTGAACTCCTCCACATCGGTTACCGCTTCATCTGCGCTGAAGGAGAGCTCCTTGTTTTTCAGGGAGCCTGTGATGATGAGGGAAGATCCCATCATCTCCGTTCTTCCGCCGTCAAGTGAAATGTCCCCGAGTTTCACCGTATAGATGTCGTTCCGTTTCATCCCGCCTTCTGTTCTTCCTACGCGGAAGTCACTTCCGAAGAGGTCTGATGTTACCGAGCTTATACTGAAGTCAAGGTTCCCCTTTGAATAGACAGCATGTGTCCCGGAAAGGACTATGTCGCTGCCCATGAGGGAAAGAGTGCCCTTTTCATTATCCAGAACCGCATTGACTGAAAGAGATGAAAGTGAAGCAGGATCATCTGCATTCATCGTAATGACGGATGAAGAAAGGAGAAGTGAAAAGCTTTCAGAAGATAAAGAAGCTTCACCGGCATCAGCCTTGAGAAAAAACGTATCTCCCAAGGAAAAGGCAAGAAGGGCATCGTTTACGCCGGCTTTCATTCCGTCTTTCCGGTAAAGTAATTTTGAAGCCCGTATGTTTCCGGCAATCTTTCCTTCTTCTCCTATATAGCTGACTTCTCCCTCGTCAAGAGTGCATTCCAGTGCGCCGGAGAGGAGAAGCACATCTGAAAAGCTGAGCGTGAGATTATGTGACGAGAGAAAGGAAGAAAAAGGATTGGCGGCATCAGCGGAAGAGGAAGGTGATGATGATGTGCTTCTATCGGCCGATAAGACAAAGGC
>CAVBWE010000083.1:0-5869 GCA_963598715.1 Sphaerochaetaceae bacterium
TAATCACTTTGTTATGAAGAAAAGACTAGTCACATCAGCCCTGCCATATGTAAACAATATTCCTCACCTTGGAAACCTTACCCAGGTGTTGAGTGCGGATGTATTTGCCCGCTTCTGCCGTTCAAGAGGATATGAGACCCTCTATATATGCGGAACGGACGAATATGGTACAGCCAGCGAGACAAGAGCCCTGCAGGAGGGAGTAAGCCCTCGTGAACTCTGCGACCGCTATCACAGGATCCATGAGGACATCTACAGATGGTTCAACATAAAGTTCGACTATTTCGGACGGACATCGACAGCGAAGCAGACCGAAATCGTTCAGCACATATTCAACTGTGTAGATGAAAACGGCTATATAAGCGAGAAGGAAACCGAGCAGCTCTACTGTCCGACGTGCAGGAGGTTCCTTGCCGACAGATATGTCTCCGGAACCTGCCCCAGATGCGGCAGTACCGGTGCCCGGGGTGACCAGTGTGATGCATGCGGATCGCTTCTTGATCCTACGGAACTTGTTGAGCCGAAGTGCAGTGTCTGCGGAAGTACACCGGAAATAAGAAAGACAAGGAATCTCTATATAAACCTCCCGAAGGCACTTCCGATGCTTTCGAAGTGGATGGAGAAGACAAGCGTTGACGGCTTCTGGGCGAAGAACGCCGTTCAGATTACCTCATCCTGGATCCGTGACGGCCTGCAGGAGAGATGCATCACCCGTGACCTCAAGTGGGGCATCCCCGTTCCGAAAAAGGGATATGAGGACAAGGTCTTCTATGTATGGTTTGACGCACCCATAGGTTACATCTCGATAACGGCCAATCTCACGGATGACTGGGAATACTGGTGGCGGGATCCGGAGAACACGGAACTCTTCCAGTTCATCGGAAAGGACAATATTCCGTTCCATACCGTTATATTCCCGTCTTCACTTCTTGCAACAGGCGAGAAATGGACGATGCTTCACCATATGTCCTCTACCGAATATCTGAACTATGAAGGCGGAAAGTTCAGCAAGAGCAGGGGAATCGGAGTTTTCGGAAATGATGTTGAGGAGACAGGAATTCCCGCTGATGTATGGCGCTTCTACATGTTCTATAACCGGCCTGAGAAACAGGACTTCACATTTACATGGAAGGATCTGCAGGAGAAGGTCAACAAGGAGCTCATAGGGAACCTTTCGAACCTTGTCAACAGGACGCTGACGTTTGTCAGAAGGTTCTATTGCGGAAACATCGGTGAAGGTCCGTCGGATGAGGGCCTCATGGAAATCATCCGCCAGAAGGAAAACGAGATAACGGCGCTTCTTGAGAAAGCTGAGGAAAGGGAAGCTCTCAGGGCGGTCTTTGCCCTCAGCGACATAGGAAACAAGGCTTTCCAGGACGGTGAACCCTGGAAGAAGAGAACGGAGAATCCGGAGGAAGCGGAAAAGCTGTTAAGGACACTCCTGTATCTCATCCGTGACCTCGGCGTAATGGTTACACCCTATATGCCCGGAACCGGCGAAAAGATTCTTTCCTTCCTTTCGCTCGACGGCGATTTCCCATGGAACGGTATCGGAACATTCTCCGGAGATATAAGGGTCGGAGAAGTAAGCCTTCTCTTTACAAAGCTCGAGGATTCCCTTATTGATACCCTCAGGACACGTTATTCCGGTTCGCAGAGTGAAAGGGAAGAGAAGAAGAATGAAACAAAGGCCGATGAAATGAAGCCTCTCAATAAGGAAGTGAAAAACAAGATGGACGAAGAAAAGTCATTACTCGAGAACTGGGCTCACAAGGTCATTCTCAAGGTCAGCAGAATTGTCGAATGCGAAAAGCATCCCGAAGGCGACAAGCTTTACATTCTCAAACTCGAGTGCGGTGAAGAGGAGAAGAGAACAATCGTTTCCTCCATCGTACCGTATTACACAAGAGAGGAGCTCCTCGGACACAACATCGTGCTTGTAAGCAACCTCAAGCCGGCTAACTTCCGCGGCGTCAAGAGCTACGGCATGCTCCTCGCTGCTTCCGACAAGAACGACGACAGCCACTCCACATGTGAAGTCATCTTCGCTGACGACTTCGAGCCGGGCACCGTTCTCGAGTACGAGGGACAGCCCGAGACGGAGAAGATCACGACATACCTCAAGCCGGACCATTTCTTTGCTCTTCCGATGCATACTGTCGGCGGCGTTGTCACAGTTGACGGAAAGGCTATCGGAAAGGATGGAAAGAAACTTACCGTTCACAAGTATACTGACGGTAATGTTGGCTAGAGTCTATTGACTCTTTGAAAACTAATTACCATAATGGAACGGTAATTACAAAATCCAATTGGAATAAGGAGCATTCAAAAATGCCTTGCGGAAGAAAAAGAAAAAAGCATAAGATCGCAACTCATAAGAGAAAGAAAAAGCTCAGAGCAATGAGACATAAGAAAAAGTAATCTTTGCTTTATAAGCCATCGGGAATCCGGTGGCTTTATTAATTTTTCCCCGGAAGACTTCCTCCGGGGAAAAAGAGAGCTTTCATATTCCGTCATTTTGACGGGTAGGTGCATGAAGCGGAGACTGCGCCCATGGCTCCGGGCCTGCCATCGCATTTTATTACTGCCGTGACTCTTGTTGTTCCTTCATAAGGATAGAACTTGAGCTGTGTCGTTCCGTCATCGCCTGTTGTCGATTCGCCGAGCTTGAAATCTTCGTTATACCAGATTATCTTGAGTCCCTTTTTTGTTATTCCCTTCGGAAGGGAGGATTCATTGACGGTGAATGTTGCGGTTACTCCTCCTGAAGACGAGGACGGGATTGCTATCGAACCGCTCATCGGTGTTATCCCGATGTTTTCGCTGACCGTTATCGTGTTGCTCTGTGCCGTGTCGGTGAATGCTACAGTCTTTGTAAGTGTTCCGCTGCTTCCGACCCTTATTACTTCAGTGTGTCCGATCATGCTGTAGATGTAGCTTCCTTTCGACTTGAGGGCTGCACTGAATATATATGATCCGGCAGAAAGATTTTTCGTTACTACTGCCTTTCCGGCTGTTGCAGTGTTGATTTCACTTTCTCCAACGTTAACTGCCTGTCCGTTTTCGTCAGTTATGGTGAGAGCGAAAGTTGTATTGCCGTAGGTCGACTTGTCCCATGTGTAGGTTATCGTCACGTTCTGACTTCCGCTGAGAGTTGTGAGGGTGACAGATATTGTGTTTGCTCCGCGTGTTATGGTCTGGCTGCCGACTGTTGCAGAGGATACTTTGCTTCCGCCGTTCGTATAAGCCTCGACGGTTATGCTGTATACGCCGGGCTTGAGGCCGCTGAGCGTATACTGTCCGCTGTCGTTCCTCTCTTTTTCGAATGACTCCGTTATGCTTTCATCTGTGCCGTTACGTATCGAAGAAGCTGTCAGCGTGAATTTGTACTTCGCGATCTTAAGGTCCGACTCTTCGGGGGCGATGGTTCGTGATCTTTCGTTTGTGATGCTGATACGAAGCGTTGCATCCTCCTCTTCTGCATTGACAAGACAGGACGGGAAGAGAATGATTGCAGCAATGACCAAGAGTGCTAAGCTGATAGAACTTTTTTTCATGTTGTTTTCTCCTATATCTTCCTGACGCTGTAATACGGCAAAAAGTCAATGAAGCTTTCCTGCGGATTGCGGCAGATGATTCTTCGCCTGCATAAATTGAGTGCTCCTCCATCCTTCTGTCGTGAAGCTGTGAACGGAACATGCTTTCCTGCTTTCTTAATTTTTTCTGTTTGCCCTTCGTTTGTCTGAAGAAAAAGGACAGACTTTCCCTGGAGTGATTTGAAAGGCGAAAATGAAATCGGAAGGAGCAAATGATATGCCGACGGCGATTTGATGGACGGAAAAAGAGGCAGAAAGAGACAGTGCGGTGAAATCAGGTTTTACTCTGCTCAGAAGATGTCCGGAAAGACCGGCAGATGACCTTTTCTTTCCGCGATGAAAGAATAAAGGGCCTTCAGCTTTTTTCTCTCGTCCTCTCCTGTCGGCATATCGGTCTCTATGAGAAAGCTATCACAGTTCTCAAGTACGTTCATGAAGTGCTTTGTTCTTACTGATACGGGGGAGAAGGAAATTATCCCGCCGTCCTTTTCGATTCTCCTTGCAACTTCGAGGCTTGAAACGAAGGAATGGAAGATGAATCTTTCCGGCTTTATCTCCTCGAGAAGTGACAGCGTCACGTCAAGCCAGCCCACGGAGTGTATCGTGACAAGCGAATGATAGTGCCGGGCTATGGAAAGGGCAGTACGGAATCTCTCTATCTGCTGTTCCCTGAACGGAAATCTTCTGTCGAGTCCGATTTCTCCTATCCCGAGTCCGAGCGATGCATACTCCTCGAGTTCCTCGGCGTTTCCTTCCATGGGCGGGAGAAGACCCACGGATGCATGCGGAAAGGCCATGACGGAATGCGCCTCCCCGAGAGAGGAGGTACACACGTATGCGTCACCGGTAATATCGCCTATATGCGCGTGATAGTCGAACATGAGCTAATCTTAGTGTGATTTCTCATACTCCGCTAGTGCCGTAGTTTGCAAGAACCCTTGCAGAAGGATCATTGACATTGCAGCCTTCCCATGTCCTGTTCGGCATCCAGAAGTCCGATACCATTCCGCTCTGTCCCGGATAGTATTTTTCGAAGATCTCCCTGTACATCAGGGATTCCTTTGTGAAGGGAGCAGCATGACTGTATTTTTTTCTTCTCTGCTCGAATTCTTCATCCGTATAGGTCATCTCCGCCTTTTTTTTGAGATAGTCGACCATCGAATGACCCACAGCATCGGAGAATGCGGCCTTTTCCCTGTAGAGTATGTCATGGGGAAGATAGTCCAGGCCGTCGAATGCCTTTCTCAGAAGGTATTTTCCCTTGTTGTGGGTGTTCAGCTTGAGAAAGGGATTCACCGACATGACGTATCTGACGAATTCAAGGTCACCGAACGGAACCCTTGCTTCAAGCGAGTTGACGGAGATGCATCTGTCGGCTCTCAGAACATCGTACATGTGTATCTCCCTTATTCTCTTTTCGGCTTCTTCCTGGAAAGCCTGTGCAGACGGAGCGTAGTCCGTATACTTGTAGCCGAAAAGTTCATCGGAAATTTCACCGGTCAGTATTACACGGAGATCCGTATTCTCGTGAATGTATCTGCACACCAGGTACATTCCCATAGATGCACGGATTGTCGTAATGTCATATGTGCCAAGGATTTCTATCACTTTTTCCAGAGATGAGAGAACTTCGTCTTCCGTCATGGTCACTTCGGTGTGGTCTGTGTGAAGATAGTCAGCCGTTTCCCTGGCATATTTGAGGTCGATTGCGTCTCCCTCCATACCGATTGCAAATGTTCTGATGGCACCGGAGGAGTTTCTTTGAGCTATTGCACATACAAGGGAAGAATCCAGGCCTCCTGAAAGAAGGAAACCTATCCGGCTGTCCGAGACAAGCCTTTTCTCCACGCCCCTTATGAGAAGCTCCCGTATTTTCCTTTCGGCTTCTGCTTCATCGTCGGGAGAATACTTCTCCGTCTTCCAGATTTCCTCATAGGGAGTAAAGACTCCGTGACGGTACCAGCACCCCGGTGGAAAGGGTGTGATCTTTTCCGCCAGCCCAGTAAGGTTCTTAGGTTCGGAAGCAAAGATAATCCGGCCTTCTGCAGTATAGCCGTAATAGAGCGGCCTGATTCCGAGCGGGTCCCTTGCCGCAACAAGTTCTCCGCTTTCTCCGTCAGAGATTACGAGTGCAAATTCGGCATCGAGCATATGGAACATCTTTTCCCTGTATTCCTTCCACATGGGAAGAAGTACTTCGCAGTCGGAGTCGGATGAGAATGTATATCCCTTCTTTTCCAGGCTGTCCCTGATTTTCCTGTATCCGTATATCT
>CAVBWE010000084.1:0-3638 GCA_963598715.1 Sphaerochaetaceae bacterium
GAAGTATACCGGTATTTCTGCATTCGGCAGAGGACGGAAAGGAGGCGCCGGATACGGAGAACGCTTATGCACCTTCGTATAATTGCGGATGTCTTTTGAAAGCCGGGAAGGCGGAAAGCGCGGTCAGTATTCCTCTTCGGGGAATGTGTACTCGCTTATTCTGACGACACGGCTCATGTAATCGGCACGGATTTTCCTTTCCTTCATCTCCTTCTTTATCTGCCTTCTTTCCATAAGGGCAAGAAATCTTGCCTCGTTGTATGTTGCACGCGATTCCTCGACATATCTGTTGTATTCGCGTTCCGTCTTGAGTGCAAAGTGGAATGCCTGCACCATCGCATACCACAGTATCGCAAGAATCAGGGGGAGAACGGTATCGGTTGTGAGAGGAAAGACATCGGAAGAAGCGGAGTATTCAAGAAGTATCTTCATCTCCTGATAGAAGAGGATGATTGAGATTATGAACGGGATTATCCAGTAGATCCGCCCCATTCTCGTCAGGAAGTAGCGCAGACTGGCCAGGGCCGAAAGAAAGGTGAGAAGAAGGGCAGAAAGTGGAATGATTAAATTTAACACCGGAATCTCCTTAAGCGTTATTATATACCTGCATGGAGGTAACTAGAAGTGGTAAAACTCGAAAACAGGCTGAACGAAGAAGATATAAAGAAAAGGAGGAAGGAAAGGAAGGAGGATGTAAGGGGAGCCTTTTTCCGTGACACGACCGCAATCATACACTCTTCGGCATTCCGCCGCCTCAAGCACAAGACGCAGGTCTTCTATGCTCCCTCGAACGACCACATATGTACGAGGATGGAGCATGTTCTCCATGTCGCCTCCATTGCATCCACGATATCAAGGGGACTCGGACTAGACAGCGAGCTGGCATGGGCAATCGGAATGGGACACGACCTCGGACATACTCCGTTCGGTCACACGGGAGAAAGGATAATCTCCTCATTCTCCGAGCAGAGGGGACTGGGAAAATTCGAACATGAGGTGAATTCACTGCGGGTCGTTGATTTTCTTTCAGGCAACGGAAGCGGACTTAATCTTACATATGCCGTCAGGGACGGAATAGTATCGCATAACGGAGAGTCCCTCAGCCGTACGATGGAGCCGACATTCACGGTGAAGAATCTTGATGAGATAAAATCCCGCAGGGGGCTTGTTCCTTCGACATATGAAGGTGTAATCGTGCGGTTTTCCGATTTCATAGCATATCTGGGACGTGACTATGAGGATGCACTGAGACTCGGCATAATAAGGGAGGATGAACTGCCCGCAATCGTGAAGGACCGTATAGGCACATCGAATTCCCAAATAATAGATGCCCTCATCGGTGATATCATGGACTCCTCATCCCCCGAAAGGGGCATATCCTTCTCTTTTCGGGTGTTCGATGCCGTAAGAGCCTTCTCTGACTTCAACTATGAGCATATCTACCGCAGCCGCATTCTTGAAGGCTATTCGAAGTATTTCTACCGGGTATTGAAGCTTATAACCGATTATCTGGAAGAGCTCTACAGAAGTGCCGGCACGGACGGGCAACTCTATGCGGAGGAGCGCAATATGCTTGCTGCAGGCTTCTATAACCATATATGCGAAATGAAGAAGGTCTATGATGAGACGGAGGGGGATGACAGGCATCTCGTCATCGACTATTGTGCAGGAATGACGGATAATTTCGCCCTGGATTCCGCAAACGAAATACTCAAGCCGGAGCATCTCAATGACGAGATAGACCAGAGCCAGACGGGAAAGTGGTTTGACAGGAAGAAGTTCTAGTGGGTGAGTTCCTCTATTTCGTTTATGAACTGGTCAAGGGTGTCGAATGCACGGTAGACGGCGGCAAAACGCACATATGCAACAGGACTGATTCTGTACAGGTGCCTGAGTGTCGTCTCACCGATTTCGCGTGATGATATGGTGTTGCGGTTAGACTGTGCTATGAAGTAGACTTCGTCTTCTATGTCCCTCAAAAGAGTGTCTATTGCGTCCTGACTCACCGGAAGCTTTTCCGTACACGTGCGGATCCCTCTCTCTACCTTTGCCAGCTCGAACGTCTGGTGAGTGCCGTCCTTCTTGACGACGACGACAGGCTTGCGTTCCACGTGCTCGTAGCTCGTAAAACGGTAACCGCACTCCAGACAGAGCCGGCGGCGCCTTATTGTTGTTCCTTCCTTGTTCGAGCGGGATTCGAGTACCTTGTCATGGTCCCTGCCGCATTTGGGACAGTTCATGGACATGATTATAACGATAAGAGAGACGAAGATAAATCTCGTAAGGCGAAATTCAGGGGGCACCTCTTCAGATTTCCGATGAAGAAAATTTCTGCATTTTCAGGCAAAAGCCATTCACAATGTTCAAAGAATAACATAAAGTTAAAAACATAACGCCGGAGATAACAGCCAGTGGCCACATCAGTTGCTTTTTATGTAAAACAGATAATCAACCGTTCACCTTTCATATCGGAAATGCTGATACAGGAGGTGATATCGTATTCCAATCTTGCCCTTTTCATAAAGCCCAGGGTGGAGAAGCTCTACGGAAGTGAAGTTTCACAGGCATCCGTCGTGATGGCCATAAGGCGTTATACTGAGGAGCTGAAAAGGCTCAATCATATTGAAAAGCGTAACACCAGGATTGATTACGAGCTGACGATGAAGACAAATATCTATGATGTCAACGTACGGCGTTCGTCCTCGCTCATAGAGAAGATAGCCTCCGTCAATGGCCTCATAAAACCTGCAGGCGGTGATTTCCTCAATGTCTCGATAGGTGAGTACGAGATAGTAATCACGGTTTCCGATAAATACAGGGACGCGCTCGAGTCCTTCCTCGTGAAGGAGGATGTCATAAGGCGGGAAGAGAACATGGTTGCCCTGACAATCTCGTTCAAGGACAACAACTTTCTTGAAACACCGGGAATCACATATCTTGCAACCCGGAAGCTTGCGTGGGAGAACATCAATATCTATGAGATAGTCTCCACACTCAACGTGCTGACATTCATCATAAAGAAGACGGACTCGCTTCAGGCTTATGCAGTCCTTCAGGCATTCTTCGATGAGGAGCTTTAACATAATAACCGGCGATAAGGGCGGGGGAAAGACGACGATGATGCTTTTCCTTTCTTCCCTTCTGTCCTCTCCCGTCGGTTTCGTATGCCTTCACAGAGCGGAAGGATATTATATGAAGAACCTTGAAAGCGGAGAAGAACGGCTTTTGATGACACACCTTCCGGTCTTCAGCAGCGTATGGAGAGAATGGTACTACGACGAGAGTCTCTTTGACTGCGTTTATGAGACTCTCAAAAACGTTACGGCGGGAAACGTATTTCTCGACGAATGCGGAAGGATGGAGATTGAGGGCATGGGATACAGCCGGACGCTGCAAGCCCTTCTCAAGAGCGATGCCGATATCTACATAACGCTCCGTACACCTTTCATCAGGGATTTCGTCACTTCTTTTTCAATTGAGGACTGCTCAGTCTACACCATCTCTGACAGGGCAGACAGAGACAAGCTTCTCAACCGTTTCTCTCAGGCCCCCGTAGGTGATTGATTTTTCCCTTTCCCGCGAGATGAATGAAGCAGAGTATGTAAAGAGGCTCATGTCAGGCCTGTAAAGGTCCATGC
>CAVBWE010000085.1:0-4786 GCA_963598715.1 Sphaerochaetaceae bacterium
ATCCAGAAGCTGACAGATTCCTCCATTGCGGAAATCAACAGGATTGCCGAATCAAAGGAAAAGGAAATAATGGAAATATAAGATGAAGGAACTTGTACACCTTGCCCTGATTATGGACGGAAACGGACGCTGGGCCGAAAAAAGGGGTCTCAGGAGAATCAGGGGACATGAAGAAGGCGCAAAGGCTGCCGAAAGGGTTGCCAGAGGCTGTATCAGCGAAGGTATCAGGTTCCTCACCCTCTATTGTTTTTCCACTGAAAACTGGAAGAGGCCCGAGGAGGAAGTGAATTTTCTCATGGGCCTCCTTTCAAAACAGATTGTAGAGAATATCGCCAAATTCAACTCTCTCGGAATCCGTATCGCACTTCTGGGAAACAGGGAGGGTATTCCTTCTTCCGCACTCAGCGGAATTGATAAGGCCATCAGAGAAACGACCGGCAATACGGAACTTACCGTTCAGCTTGCCATCAACTACGGCGGGCGTGACGAGATAGCACGCGCAGTAAATAAGGCCATCAAAAGCGGTGTCACGTCATTTGACGGCGATACACTTTCCCGTTTTCTGGATAATCCGGATATTCCCGAGCCTGACATGATCTGCCGCTCGGCGGGAGAAGAGAGACTCAGCGGCTTCATGCTCTACCAGTCAAACTACTCTGAGTTCGCATTCTTCGATGAACTCTGGCCGGACTGGGATGAAGCTATGGTAAAGAAGATAAAGGAAGTCTATAATAGCCGTGTACGTAAATATGGAGACATAGCAAGATGAACTCCTCACTGAAGCAGAGACTTATTACGGCAGCTGTAGGGCTTCCCGTCCTATTGTTCTCGATATTGCTCTTTCCCGGTCATAATCACCTCTTTTTCTCGTTCGTCATCGTTTTTGTTTCCTCCTGCGGTTCAATAGAACTCAAGAGAAACATAATTGAAAGGAAAATAAAGACCCCGCCGACAGGTTACCTGGGAATTCTTCTTCCGCTCGTTGAGATGGTAAGGATGAACTTTTTCCCGGACATAGAGCTGACGCAGTTTGTTCTCGCAGCATTCATCGGCATAGCATTCCTGTATGAGACCATACACGGAAGCAAGGATAATTTCGAACTTTCACTGTACCGCACCGCTGCAGTTATCCTGAATATAATTTATCCGGGACTCTTCATGGTCTATGGAATAAGACTGTGTCATCTCCCCGACGAAGGCCGGATGATAATAACATTTCTCTGCATTGTTCTCGGCTCAGATTCCTCTGCATACTTCTTCGGCCGCTGGTTCGGAAAAAACAACAAGGGTGTTGTCAAATGCTCACCGAACAAGAGCATTGCAGGCTTCATCGGCGGCACTGTGGTAATAGCTCTCATAGGCTTTGTACTTACACTTATCTTTCCTTCCCTTCTGCCGTTTACTCCCCTTCAGACTTTTTTTCTGTTCCTCCTTACCTCGGTGTTCGGTACAGCAGGAGATCTTTTTGAGTCAATGCTCAAGAGGTCAACAGGTGTAAAGGATGCGGGGAGAATGATTCCGGGACGCGGAGGAATGCTTGACTGCATTGATTCGGTTTCGATTGCGGTTCCGATTTTCGTCATCGGAGCAGAAATGATACTTCTATGATCAGGCTTGTAATCCTGGGGGCAACAGGAAGCATAGGAACAACATGCCTCGAAAGCCTCAGAAAGCATTCACCCGATATCGTCCTGACGGGAATCACGGCAAACAGAAACAGCGTAAAGGGCGAAAAGACAGCACGTGAGTTCAATTGTCCCCTTCTCATGACAGACGGAGATATCAGCTCATCCGGGCTTCCCCATTTCCTGGATAGGACGAAGCCGGACATCGTACTCAATGCAATAAGCGGTTTCGACGGCCTTTATGCAACGAAGTGTGTGCTTGAGAAATCAATAAACCTCGCTCTTGCGAACAAGGAAAGCGTTGTCTGCGGAGCCTCATTCATCTTCCGCCTGGCAGAGGAAAACAGATGCACTGTTATCCCCGTCGACAGCGAACACTCGGCAATACATAACCTCCTGAAGATGAAAAAGGCATCGAGTCTTGTCATCACAGCTTCCGGTGGTCCGTTTGTCGACAGAAAAGACCTCAGCGGAGTAACGAAGAAGGACGCACTGTGCCACCCGACATGGAAAATGGGCGAGAAGATAACAATCGACAGTGCAACGCTGGCAAACAAGGGCATGGAAGTCATCGAGGCATCATACCTCTTCGGTTTTCCGAAGGATAGGATAGAAGTCACTGTGCACAGGCAGAGCATTGTCCACTCCATGATCCGGACAGATGAAGGGGCCGTTTATGCCCAGCTCTCTCCCCCCGATATGTCACTTCCCATAATGAGCGCCGTTTCAGGGGAAAGGCTGAAACTGGAAGATATAGTAAGGCCTCTCGATTTCACTTCCCTTTCCCTGACGTTCGAAAAACCCGATACCTTAAGGTTTCCGCTTCTCGCGTACGCTTATGATGCACTCTCCATCGGCTACAGGGGAGGAATCATCTACAACGCCTCCGACGAAGTTGCCGTAAGGGCTTTCCTGGAGGACAGAATACCTTTTTCTTCAATCGCGGAAATCGTGAGACTCTGTCTTGAGTGCATTCCGCCTTCTGTGACGGAGCCCTCGACATATGATGAAGTGTTGTCCATTGACAGGAAAACAAGGAAAAAAGCAGAAGAAATCATAAGGACCGGAGAATGGAGACAGTAAAAACGTTTCTTGTCTGGCTCATCTATCTTGTCTTCGGCCTCGCAGGAACGGGAATAGTCATCTTCATACATGAACTGGGCCATTTCCTCGCAGCCCGTATCCTGGGTGTCTCGGTCGAGATTTTTTCCTTCGGCTTCGGTCGTCCGCTGTTCTCATTTTGCGGAAAGAAGACGGAATTCCGCATCTCCATCATCCCGTTCGGAGGCTACTGCCGGATGGGAGGATCGGAAGACCTCTCGGTTGCGCTCGCAAACAACGAGAAGAAGATACACTATGCAGAAGAAGGATCACTCTTTGCCGTCAATCCGGTAAAGAAGCTGCTGATTTACCTCGCGGGTCCGGCGATGAATATTTTACTGGCATATCTTCTCTTCACTCTTGTCTCTCTTATACCGGTTGAAAGGATTTCAACCAGGGCTGTTGTTGCCCCCGTTTCCGACTATCCCCTTCTCTTTTCCTTTTCATCAGAGGAGATCCCGGTGAAAAAAGGTGACTTCATCCTCGAAGCAGACGGAAATTCGATAGAGGATTTCGAGGACCTCTCGGAGTATCTTGGGTCTCTTGGCGGAAGGGACACGGAGCTGACTCTCCTCAGAAACGGAGAACGCATTACTCTGACACTCAAGAGTTTTCTCGTTGACGGTAAATCCACCTACGGGATAACGGATCTTGTTCCCCCTGTAATAGGCCGGAGTGAAGACGAAAGGATACATGAGGGAGACAGGATAACAGAAGCTAACGGCAAAGATATCGAATATGACAAGGACCTTTTTTCCATTGAGGGTGATGAATATGAATTGACGCTCAATGAAGCTGACGGAAAAGGCACATATACTGTAACCCTCCACTCTCCGTCATTTCCGTTTTCATTTGAAAGCGATATCCGCTTGTCACGTGACACTCACAAGCCGCTGAAGAAGGCCTGGGAAAGGACAGGGATCTTTCTCGACCGCACGGTGAAAGCAATAATGAAGCTTATGACTCTTCAGTTCGGGGAGGCACTCAGGGAAATATCCGGCCCTGTATCAAGTGCATCCAGCATGGGACGCATATCTGTCATGGCATTCGGGACAAGCGCGCCCAGCGGATTCAGGACAGTCTTCTATCTTCTTGCAGTTGTCTCGATATCCATATGTGTGGGAAATCTCATTCCGATTCCGACATTCGACGGAGGTCAGATTCTCATATGCCTGGCAGAAATGATTTACCGCAGGCCCCTGAGACCGAAAGCCTATCTCATCCTTCACATAACAGGGCTTGTCACAGCCTGGACGATTGTAATAATCATGAATCTTTACCCGTTTCTTGAAAAGATCTTCAACTGATTCTATGAACGCTTCTTTCCTTCCGGTTTCTGCTCATAGTCGATGAAATCACTTGACTGCGCAACGTCGGCATAGAATGTAAGGGGACCGTTATAACCTATTTTGAACCAGCCTGTCTCTCCGTTTCGGTTCTTTGCAACAATCATCTTTGTAACCTGAATTGACGCACGTCCCTGACTGTCCTTCAGATTACGCTGCTTCTCCTCGTCCGAGAGAGTTTTTTTTCTGTGAAGGAAACATACTATGTCGGCATCCTGCTCGATGGATCCGGAGTCCCTGAGATTCGAAAGAATCGGCTCCTGCTCCTCAGACTCCCTGCCGACCTGACACAATACGATTACAGGAATCTTCAGCTCACGTGCAAGCTGCTTGAGAGAAAGCGAAATGTATGAAACCTGCTCGAATTTCTTGGAGTTCACCATATTGGACGGAGGACTTATAAGACCGATATAGTCGATGACAAGACAGTCTATGTCATGCTCTTTCCTGAGCATTCTCGCCTTTGTCCTGAGCTCGGTAAGATTTATGTTCGGAACATCTATGATATAGAGATTATCCCTCACTTCATAAAGTCTCTGAAGCGATTCCTTCACCCTTTCAAACTCGTCGTCGAAGAAATTCGCCTTGATGATTTTTGACAGCTCGAGCTTCGTATCGATGGCAAAGAGACGCTTTGCAATACTTGATGCCGGCATTTCGAGCGAAAAGAATGCAACCTTCTTGCCGCTGTTGATCATGTTATACATCATGCTG
>CAVBWE010000086.1:0-4959 GCA_963598715.1 Sphaerochaetaceae bacterium
CGTATATACAACTGCATAGTGCGCCTGAGGACATGTCCTCTTTATGTAAGGGATGAGTATCTCCGCAGCACTTTCTTCCTCGGCGTAGCATTCCCGTGTTTCAGCCCCCAGTTTCATGAAGGCTTCATCTTTTCCTTCTTCCCCCTCGAAGAAACAGTAAGCGCTGTCTCTTTCAAGCCGTCCGGAGTGTATCGGGGAGAGAATTATTATGAGGGACGGCGAATGGACATGACTGAAGGCCTCCCTGAGCAGGGTTGAGGCACGCGCCATTTCCTCGTGCGGGACAATCAGTGCCTGTGCCTTCTCCTTTTTTTCTTCCGGCGTGGTCAGCCTTTCAATTTCCCTTTCATCAGAGCTGTAGAATATCCCCTTGTGGTACATTATCTTCATTTTGTTCCCTCCAGGAGCTTTTCAACACGCTTTTCATCCATTTCGACAAAGAGCATCTTTTCATGAGTCGGAATGATGAGACCGGTCTTTGCACCCTTTATTCTCCTGAGATTCTTTACAGATGTATAGTATATGTCGGCCTTGTTGTTCCGTCTCGCTTTCGAGAAGAACACTGCAAGGTATGCGCCGTCAAGAAGTATGTTCAGCGGAACAGTCTTATTCTTCTGTGCCTTGATTATTATGTAGCCTCCGGCATAGTCCCTGGTATGCATCCAGACATCACTTCCGCGGCACTCCTTTCTGAGTATCTCGTCATTCTCCCTTGCATTGCGTCCGACTATGATTTTCCATCCTCCGCTGTTGAGTGCAAGGCCGCATCCCGTTCCGTTTTTTCCGCCGTTCCTGCTTTCGTCCCTGCCCAGTTCCCGTCTGATCTCGCCAAGGGTTGCTTCATCTGAAAGCAGGTGGGCCCATTTCTCCTCGTTCTGCCTTCTTTCTTCCCTGATTTTTTCTATTTCTGCGCTCGTGACGGCGGCTGTCTTCTTCTTTTTCTGGTATTCGTCATAGAGACGCTCAAGATTTTTCCTGCCGTCAAGTGATGAGGAGAGTGAGAATGTGACATCTGTGTTTCTTTCCCAGTCGAACAGGGTTATTTCACTCATTCCGCTTCTGTAGAGATGAAGCGATGATGCAAGAAGATCTGCAAAGTGCCTTATCTCCTCATAGTCTTCCGTTGACTTCAGCCTTTCACGGGCTTTTCTTTCCCTTTCATCACTCTGAAAGCGTTCTCTCTGAATGTGCTCTTCAAGAAGTGAAACAAGATTCTCCCTTTTTTCATTCCTGTCGTCCCGGCTCTCCTCTTCCTCCAGTGCCGTGTTGAAGAGGGGAGTCGAATAGGGCCTGACACTGTAGTGCCGCTCTCCTTCATCCGTGCGTTCCTCAATCCTCAGAATCTCGCCTTTCGTTTCACCGCGGGACGGCCTGCGGAAGAGAAGTTCCAGAATCCTGTTATTGCAGTCAAGTACCATCACGTTCGCTCCGGGACCGGAATAGAGGCGGAAGAACAGTCTTATTTTTTCAAGGGGAGATTCCAGTGACAGGATAAATGCCCTGTCGAAGGGAAGGAGTCTTACCTGTGTAATCTTCTTTCCCCTGACATGTGCCTTCATGTACTGCGTAAAACGCTGCATGGAAGGACTTTTTCTTCTCATTACAGGTGTCAGGCAGAACCTCGAATGCAAAGTCGCTATTTCCGAGTACACGAGGAAGGCCCGGTTCTCCCTGTTGTAGAGTGAGAGTGTGAAGGAATGGACGCTGTGTTCCGTTATCTCCTGTATATAGCTTCCCTCAAGCGGTATTTCCGAGAGCAGAAGTTCGAGTTCCTTCCAGTTTACAGACATATCATGCTTTCCTTATGGACCGGTCTATCTCGCTCAGGAGATAGAAAGATCCCGTAACTGTAATAAGAGACCCGGGACCGGAAAATGCAAGGGCCTCCTCAATGGCTTTCCGTCCGTCTTTCCTCAGCAGGATTTTCTTTTCGGGAAAGAGGGAGAGTGCATCATCATATATCTTTTCCGGGGCCGATTTCTTCCATTTTCCGGTAGATGAAATGATTATTACGTCAAATCCGGGGGCAATCGTGTTCAGCAGGCTTATATGGTCCTTGTCGTGAGCCGAGGAGAAGATTAGGATGCGGGGCTTCCCGTCAGGAAAGGGGAGTGCGGATGAAAGAACGGAGAGGGAGGACACTGTGTGGGCTCCGTCAAGAATCAGTCTCCTTCCGTCCAGAATCCGCTCTTCAAACCGGCCGGGAAGTGAAAATGAAGAAGAAGTAAAGTCGATTACACTGTTTTTTCTTATGAGGGACATCTTCGAGAGAACAAAAAGCGCATAGAAAATGTCAAGGCGTCTTATGTCTCCCGGAAATGTTTTCATCCTCAGTAAAGCTCCATGACAGTTGAATGTATATGTTCCCTCCGTCTTTATATCATCAGGAGAAGGGCTGAATATGAAGAGCGCAGACGAAAGTGACTTTGCCTTTTCCTTGAAAACCGTGACTGCTTCCTCCTCCTGTTCAAGTATGAACGTCGGCGTGTTTTCCCTTATGATTCCGGCCTTTTCTGCTGCAATGAGGGAAAGCGTGTTGCCGAGTATTGCCGTGTGCTCGAGTTCGATGCGTGTTATGACGGAAGAAGCAGAGGAAATTGTATTTGTTGCATCAAGTCTTCCTCCGAGGCCTGTTTCAATGACGGCCCATGAGCATCCTGTAAGGGAAAAGAGCAGGTATGCATATGCTGTATAGAGCTCGAATGTCGTGGGTTCTGCCGGTCCGAGGAAATGCGGAATCGAAAAGCCTTTCAGCCTTTTTCTGAGCTCTTCGAGAGCAGTCAAGTATTCCTCATCGGAGAAGAAGCATGTCGAAAGCGTGAAGCGCTCCCTTATGTCATATACATGGGGTGACAGATACAGACCGCATCTGATGCCGTTCTCCTTCATTATCCAGCTCAGGGCGGAGCATGTCGTCCCCTTACCCTTGCTTCCTGCACAGTGTATGCTTCTGAAATCCTTTTCCGGATTTCCGATATGCCGGAGAAGTCTTTCCATTCTCCCGAGTCTGTTTTCTCTCAGACCGTCCGAAAGAGACGGCATATGTGAGGAGAAGAATTCATCCAGAACCTCATTTACTTTATACATATGTTAAATTCTAGTTAATTGTGCCCAAAAGGTGTATGGTAGTAAATAACCAGTGGTTGACAAATAGTTGCCATTATGTTGAGAATATGACGTTTATTTTACACGTGACTGAAAAATGTCAGAAAAGAGGTGTGCCATGGCATTCAAGGACAGATACTGGAAAAACAATGTTGACACTCTCTGGTCATACAGGGGGAACAGGTTTCAGGGCGAATATCCGACGCTGAGGGAAACTTTCGAGATTACGGCCTCACGCTTTCCGGAGAACGCATGCTTCCGGACAATTGTACCTGAAGATGTGACTTATACTTATAGGGAAGTACAGGAGAAAATACTTCGTCTTGCCTTCTTCCTGGTCCGAAGCGGAATAAAGAAGGGAGAACATGTATGTGTCAGCGGAAAAAACAGTCCCGAGTGGGCTGTAACATATCTTGCGATTTCCTTTGCCGGTGCGGTCATCGTGCCCCTTGACTATGCTCTTCATCCGCAGGACATGACGAAAATCCTCTCCTTCGGCGATACATATACCGTTTTCATGGACAATGAGAAGATAGATGAAGTCGACAGTGAAGGTCTTTTCATAAAGAACCGTTATTCCCTCGAAAAGGGCGGAAAGCATCCGTATGTTTTCGACCTTGAGGCAGAGCCCTGTCCGTTACCTGAGTCAGCGTGTGACGAAGTTGCGGCGATGCTCTTCACAAGCGGTACAACCGGCACTCCAAAAGGCGTTATGCTTACACACTCGAATCTCATGGCTTCGACACTGGAAGCTGAAAGGCTCATTGACGTTCTTCCTTCCGATGTCTTCTATGCAATCCTTCCGATTCATCATGCATATACGATGAGTGCGGTCTTTCTCGAAACAATTGCAAGCGGCGCTTCCTGCGTCTTCGGCAAGAAGCTCATAACGCCCGTCATGCTCAGGGAACTCAGAGAGGGAGAGATTACGATGTTCCTTGCCGTTCCCATGCTTTTCAACAAACTTCTTGCGGGAATAATGAACGGTGTCGTGAAGCAAGGCCGGTTCAAGGCCGGTATAATACACTTTCTGATGGGATTCAGCGGCTTTGTGAAGAAGGTTTTTCATGTGAACATCGGGAAAAAGCTCTTTTCGAACCTTCTTCTGAAGAAGGTCAGCCTCGACAAGATGAGAATCTGTATCTGCGGCGGCGGTCCTCTTCCTTCTTCAACATTCCGCCGCTTCAATCAGCTGGGACTTGATTTTGTCCAGGGATACGGGCTTACCGAGACTTCACCGATCGTGAATCTCAATCCCGTTGAGGTATATGAAGAGGATTCCGTCGGTATACCGCTGCCGCACGTGGAGGAGAAGATCGTTGATCCTGATGATGAAGGTAACGGTCTCATCTATGTACGCGGTCCGCAGGTCATGAAGGGTTATTACAAGAATGACGAGGCAACACGTGAGGTCCTGGATGAAGACGGGTGGCTCAATACCGGCGATGTCGGACACATAGGAGAAAACGGGTTTCTGTACCTTACGGGGCGTGCGAAGTCCATAATCGTAACCGAAGGCGGAAAGAATGTTTTTCCCGAGGAAATCGAGGACAAGTTCCAGCTTTACCACGAAATCGACCAGTGCTGCGTCATTCCATACATCATTGACAGGGAAAAGAAGAGTGAGGGCATAAGGATAATAATCCATCCCTCTGCCCTCTATCTCAAGGACCATAGCCTTGATGAGGCTGCAAGGCACATGGAAGAGATTGTAGAAGAAGTCAACAGGGATCTTCAGAGCTACAAGAAGATAACAATGACAACGGTTGTCGATGAGCCTCTCAGCATGACCAGCACAAAGAAGATCAAGAGATTTGAGGTCATAAGACAGTTCGGAGACAAATAGGCAGGAAC
>CAVBWE010000087.1:0-4443 GCA_963598715.1 Sphaerochaetaceae bacterium
GAAGAAAAGATTGCCGAACTCAAGGAGTTCATCCAGCGCTTCAGCTCCAATGTTGCAAAGGCAAAGCAGGCGACAAGCCGCAAGAAGCTGATAGACAAGCTGACAATCGATGATATCAAGCCTTCTTCAAGAAGATTCCCGTATGTTGCGTTCAAACCTGCAAGGGAAATAGGAAAGAATGTCCTGGAAGTGAAGAACCTTTCGAAGACCATAGACGGGGAAAAGGTTCTGGACAATGTCTCCTTTGTCATCAATCCCGGTGAGAAGGTCGCTTTCGTAGGTCCCAATCACTACGCCAAGACCGTTCTCTTTCAGATAATTTCCGGTGAGATGGAATGTGATGAGGGAAGCTACTCGTGGGGTGTCACGACTTCTCTTTCATATTTTCCGAAGGATAATTCGTCACTCTTCGGAAGCGGTATTACGATGACTGAATATCTTCAGCAGTTCAGCAAGGAAGATGACGACAATTACGTGCGTTCCTTCCTTGGAAGAATGCTTTTCACCGGAGACGAGGCCCTCAAGGACTGCGGTGTCCTCTCCGGAGGAGAAAGAGTCAGGGTTGTGCTGGCAAAGATGATGCTTGAAGGTGCGAACTGCATGATTTTCGATGAGCCGACAAGCCATCTGGATCTTGAGTCCATTCAGGCACTGAACAACGGCCTGATAGACTTCAGGGGAGTTCTTCTCTTCAACTCCCATGATCATCAGTTCGTTGACTCGCTTGCTTCAAGAATCATTGAGTTCACCCCGCAGGGGATCATCGACAAGATTGAGAGATTTGATGATTATCTTGTGGACAGTGATGTGATTGCAAAAAGGGAAAAAGCCTATGCAGGGCGAAAGGAAGTGGTGGTTATCTGATGATTGTTGCCGTTGATATAGGAAACACCAACATAGTCGTGGCTTCGTACTCCGACGGTGTGTGGTCAAAGCCGTTCAGGGTATTTACTGACACGAAGAAGACCGGAGACGAATATTACGTCATATTCCTTTCTCTTTTTCATGAGGCGGGAATCACGAAGGACGATGTCGACAAGGTGATAATTTCATCCGTTGTCCCGTTTCTCACAAGGTCCATCGAGAAGATCATGCACCGTCTTTTTTCCGTCAGGCCGATAATGGTTACACATTCGGTTGAGACAGGACTTGACGGCTCATCAATTCCGCCGGAACTCGGAGCAGACCTTCTGTGCAACCTTGCCTATGCCCACAGTTACCGCAGCGACTCCTGTGTCATGGTCATAGACTTCGGAACTGCACTGACGTTCTCCACAGTGAACGAGAAGGGTGAAGTGCTCGGGGTTGCCATTGCTCCCGGCCTTGTCACTGCCGTCAATTCTCTTTTCGGAAACACGGCGCAGCTTCCTCAGGTTGAACTGAAGCTTCCCGATACGGTACTCGGAAGAGACAGCATGACAAGTATCAGGGCAGGAATAATGGAAGGCTATGCCGGGCTCGTCATTTCCATGATAGAGAAGACGGAGAAGGAGATTATGAAGCCGCTCTTCGTACTGGCTACAGGCGGGCTCAGCCACACGATATCGAGAATAATACCCCGTCTGGATGAAGTCGATTCTCTTATTACGCTCAAGGGCCTCGAACTCATCAGCAGACTTAACTGAACATCATTCTTCCACGTTGATCGACCCGTCTGAAAATACTGTTACCTCATCGCCTTCCTCATTAAGGGCTGTAAGGACCATGCTGCTGCTTCCGACGGGAAGGGTGAGTGTTACGATGGACTCGTCAACACTGTCCTTCAGTTCCTGAGGCACAGCTTCGGCCCTGGCTCCGCCGAGGGTGAGGGAGCTTGTCCTCATTCTGTCGATATCTGATATGTATGTCAGTTCCTCGCCAGATAGAGGATGATTGCTTTCAGAGAGTGAAAGCATTACGGGCCTGAGTGCATTTGCATCCTGTCGTGAGTAGAGATCAAACAGCTCTCTTGTCACCCTGTCTGAGCTCATGTCATCAAGACTGCCTTCTGTGAAGTGCAGCGAGAGGTTTTCCCTCTTCTTTCCCCAGAGGACAAAGGGGCGCGTCGTATTCATCCAGCCTGTGACGCTTCTCCAGTCAATAAGACGGAAGATATCCGCTGAATACACAGAAGGCGAGTAAAAGCGTCCTGAGACAGTTGATGAAAAGGACGGGACGAAATGTGACCCCTTTCTGAACGAGAATGTCATATCCGTACCTTCATCTGTCGCAATTCTTGCCTTTGTCAGCTTCATGGAATCAAGACGGCGTGCCAGATAAACGAGATTGTCGTTCCTGATGTCATTGAGGCGCAGAAAATCCCTGCTCTCGAGGTTCATCATGGACGAAAGGATATCCATTGATTTCCTTTCCCAGTCCAGCGCCCCGAGCTCTTCGTCCCAGAGTGCCGACGGAAGAAGACATTTTATGGAAGGGAGCAGGGGGGACGATGAATCGACGGGGTCTGAAAGGAGTGAGAACATCTGCAGCTTTCTCGGCTCATAGATTCCTGTCAGGTCCGCTTCTTCCTTCTTTCTGTAATACGAGAGATAGATGAGGCATGTCGGTTTCTTCTCCAGCGGAAAATCCGAGAAAAGGTCGAAGTTCCCGACAATTCTCCCGTTCTCAAGAAGCTGTATGTAGCTGCCGTTACCGGTTATCCGTTTTGCCTTGCCTGCGATAAGCCGCGCCAGGCGATAGTCCCTTTCCTCAGTGTTTATTGAAAGACAGTCATCTTTCCTTAATCTCAAGGCGGAGAACAGGATTACATCGGCATACCTGTCGTAGAAGAGCTCGTCATCCATTTTTTTCTCAGCTTCTCTTCATCCTTTCTTTTCTTGTGCCGTGCGTCTTCACGTAGTCAAGCGTCTTCTGGAATTCGTTCAGGAATTCTCCCAGATCCTCCTGGTAGACGATTACACTCTGCCTGAGGAATTTTCCTTCCACATCTGTCGGCCTTGATTCAACAATGTTGAGATACAGATCCCCGTAGACATTTTCCTTGACGTTGAAAAAATAAGTTCTGTCGTTCTTGACAAGTTTCGTCGAAAAGACTTCTCCGCGCTCTCCCATACCGGGCCCTCCGTTCTTTTTATTTTATGTATGATAATACTATGAATCCCACTCTTTCAAGATAGACCGTTTTAGCGGCGAGTTGATAAATTATGAGCGTAATGGAAAAAAGAAAGTAAAAATTTAATGTATCGGTAAAAATTTGCAATTATGACTTTGTTTTTCAAAAGAATTGTTGCATTGAACTGAATCTTGTGAGAAATTATGGATACACTGATAAGGAACGAGGTAAAAAATGAAATACGGACGTACATTCAATTTTTCGGCAGGACCGGCAATGATGCCGGAAAGCGTGCTTGAGGAAATCAGGGATGAAATGATGAATTACCGCGGAAGCGGAATGTGTGTCATGGAAATGAGTCACCGCTCGAAGGTTTTCCAGCAGATCATCGATGACGCAGAGAAGGATCTGAGGGAACTCATGGGTATTCCCGACAATTACAAGGTCCTCTTCATCCAGGGCGGCGCAACACTCCAGTTCTCGATGATTCCGATGAATCTCATGAAGAACGGTAAGGCTGTCTACATTGAGACGGGAGCATGGTCAAAGAAGGCCATTGCAGAAGCGAAGAAAGTCGGAGAAGTCATCGTCGCGGCATCCAGCAAGGACAGGAACTATACATATATTCCCGACTGCTCTGATCTCGATATCCCGGAAGATACGGATTATGTCTACATCTGTGAGAACGAGACCATTCATGGTGTTACATGGAATACCCTTCCGAATACCAAGGGACACATTCTTGTGTCAGACCAGTCTTCGATGTTCCTTTCCCGTCCCTGCAACGTCTCCGACTACGGCCTTATCTATGCCGGAGTGCAGAAGAACGTAGGACCGGCAGGAATGGTTGTCGTCATCATCCGCGAGGATCTCATAAGGGAAGATCTGACTGACCTTCCGATATATCTGCAGTACAGCACGCATGCTGATAACGGCAGCATGTACAACACACCGAACTGCTGGGCAATTTACTGCTGCGGCAAGGTCTTCAAGTATCTGAAGGCTCTCGGCGGGCTGGAGAAGATGAACGAGATCAACAGGGACAAGGCAAAGGTCATGTATGACTTCCTCGATTCTTCAAAGATGTTCAGGGGAACTGTAGAGAAGGAATTCAGGTCACTCATGAACATACCGTTCGTTACGGAAAGTGCCGAGCTTGATGCTGAAGTTGTTGCAGCTACAAAGAAGGCAGGGTATGACAACCTCAAGGGACATAAGTCCGTCGGAGGTCTCAGAGCGTCCATCTACAACGCAATGCCGAAGGAAGGCGTCGTGGCTCTTGTTGATTTTCTCAGGAAATTCGAGGAAAGCTACGGAAAATAAGATCGTCACGGTCTTGATGGGGAGTTGTCATGCTCCCCGTTTTTTTGTTCGTACTGGACAGTCTGTTG
>CAVBWE010000088.1:0-13089 GCA_963598715.1 Sphaerochaetaceae bacterium
GGGAAGATGCATGGAGATGTAATCTGCATCCTTGACTGCATCCTCGAGACTCATCATTTCTGCCACATCGGACTTCTCGACATATTTGTCATATGCAACGACCTTCATGCCGAATGCATGGGCCCTCTCGGCAACCTTTCTTGCGATATTTCCGATTCCGAGAAGACAGAGCGTCTTTCCGTAGAGTTCATGTCTCTTCGTCTTCTTTGCCCATTCGCCGTTCTTCATCGTCGAATCATAGAAGCAGAGATTATTGGGTGTGCTGAGCATGAGGCAGAATGCGAGCTCTGCAACTGCGATGGCCGAAGACCTGGGGGTATTGGTTGCAACGATTCCCTTTTCCTTGCAGTAAGGAATGTCGATGTTGTCCATGCCGACACCACCGCGGATGATGAGCTTCATGTTCTTGGCCCTGTCGATGTATTCCTTCGTGGCCTTGGTCTTGCTTCTGATGAGCACGACGTCCGCCTCGGAAAGTCTTTCGATATCTGTTGTAACTTCACCGAAAACGCTGAGCTTTTCGGGGAGGGATTTGTCAAATGCATCTGCAATGAGAATAACCATATTACCTGAACTCCTTGTGTTTGATAGTGATTAACGGTGACAGTATCCCATCATCTTTATGACATGTCAAATTATTTATTGCACAGAATAATGGAATGCATTATTTTTCCCACAAAAATTGCGTATGTACTTAATCTTTGCAATTAATGCCGGATTTTCTCCATTGCCATGATATTAAGCTGCTCCTTTCCGGTACCCTTCCACCAGTTGATCTCGGGAGAAAACACTACCGACACTTCGGAAGACACCGTGTAATCATCTGCGTTCTCCGCATCCCACCATACGGCAGGCCAGAGGTAACCTCCGCACTCAAGCGTAAAGCGCATGTATTTTCCGCTGTTTCCGACATGGTATGCTTCCCTGATTACCGCTTTCGGAAGATAGAAGCGCAGGCTCTCGCACTCCTGACCGGACGGTTCAAAGAGAGAGCGGGCATACCAGATGTCCTTCTCGAGATTCTCATCCGACAGGATTGCATCACACTCTATCTCCCTTTCCTCCTCCGTTCCGCCCTGCAGAGTCTCAACATAGTTCAGGACTTCCGAGATGAACTTCTCCCCGTTCTCCCGCTGCATCCTGAATCCTGCAGCTGCCCTGTGTCCGCCGTAATCATCAAGAAAAGCCGAGAAAACCGACAGAAAATCCCTTGCATTCCATTCACCGTGACATCTCATGGAGCCGAAGATGACATCATCATGGGGAGCAAGCACAACAGACGGCACATTCTTCTCATTTGAAAGCTTGGAGGCAATCGCCCCGGTAAGCCCCCTTGGAACCGATTCGTCTTCGACAAGTATGAATTTCCCCTTCGTCCTTTCAAGGGACTCCTCTGCAAGAGGCATGACGGCAGAGAGTACCTCCTCCTCGTTCTTCTGCCTCCGGCTGTTGAGAAGAAGAAGCCTGTCAGTCAAAGACTCGATTTCGGAGTACGAAGAAGAAAGAAGAAGTGAAAGTGCGGTCTCCGGTTCACCCATTCGTCCCGAGGCATTCAGAACAGGAGTAATCCTGTAGCTCACATTGCCTGAAGTAAGGGGTTTTCCGATGAGGCCCTGTTTTGACAGGAGGTACGAAAGAGTCTGAGGCGGTCTCTTTTCAAGAATCTTCAGTCCCTTTCTGACAATGAGCCTGTTCTCGTTCTTAAGAGGCATCAGGTCGGCAACCGTTCCTATTGCCTCAAGTACCTGTATCTCCTCGAACTCCCTCGTCAGCGACGGATAGTTATAGATGCTTGCACTCCGGAAGAGGCTGATCAGAGTCTCGATTTCCTTCGTTCCCGCACCGTAACGGGCAGAGCGCGAACGCATGGAAAGCTCGAAAAGCGTCTTTCCCTTTGCCGAAGGCATCACCCGTTCAAGAGTCGGACGGAAATCCTCGAGGGAGATGTCGACCCCGCTTCCGAAAGCCTTCCTGAGGAGCGTCAGCTCGGTGTCACGGTCAAGCACGATGACGGGCGTATTGCTTGCGAGGAAAGGAAGAAGCGGAGACGAATAGAGAGAGCCTTTTTCTCCCGCGATGAACTCATCTGAGCATCTTGCCGTTTCGACAAGGTTCTCGAGCCTCACGGCATCCACCCGGACCGTACCGTTACCCGGCTGTGCGTGAAGAAGTATGACGGAGGAATTGAAAAGCGGTGTAAGTGAAAAAAACAGAGCCCAGCTCAGTTTTGCTGCGACGGCACATCCTGCAAGCCCGTCAAAGGGATAGCCCGTACCTTCGATTTTCGGGTCGAATATGGCAACGGCAGGAGGAAGAGAATCCATGGCAAGATGATGATCGAGAACTATGACATCCACACCGTTTCTTTCCAGCGTCCTGATTTCCTCTATTGCACTTATCCCGTTGTCCACCGTGATGAGAAGGCTGTAACCGCCGTCAATGATTTCCTTCGTGACTTCAGCCGTAAGGCCATAGCTCTCGTCCCCGTGAGGAAGCCTTGTCATGACATTTTCCGCACCGAGTTTTTTCAGTGTCCGGTACATGATCGCGGTACTTGTTATCCCGTCGACATCCCTGTCGCCGAAAATCATGATTTTCTCCTGTCCGCGTCCGCCGTTATCCGAAAGGGCGTCATTTATCCTCTCGACTGCACTGTAGACATCATCTACGGTAAAAGGGCTGTGCTGATATACTATATCATCTTCCAGATAGTATTTTATTTCATCTTCCCCTACTGAACGCCGTGACAGGATGGAAGCTGAAAGAAGCGGAATGCCGTACTTCTCGTTCAGTTTCTCAACATAGGCATAATCGGGACTCTTGACCGTTATTTTCATTTTCTATTCCTTAACTGATTAACCCGGACTCCAGGCTGCAGAGCCTTACCGGAAAGATGAAGCGGAGCGACCTCATGAGATAGCGGCTGATCCGCCCTGCCGTCTCCCGCCTTATCGTGAAGGAGAGGGCCTGGGAGATGTCACTTGATGACACCCTCATGACATACCTTCTTGCATTCGGAGGAAGAATCAGTGTTCCGGAGAGAGTATCACAGGAAGAGCAGACTGCGCTGTTTGTTATTGTCGAAAAGCCCAGGATTTCATCATCCTCATACTTTTTAAGGCACATGGGACAGACCTTCCAGTCACCCGAAAGTCCCTGAAGGATAAGATAGTGGGTAAGGAAATAGACTGCAACCGGGTCGATGTTGTCATCGGTGATACTGTCAAGGGATGATGTGTAGAGTCTGTAGAGTTCCCCGTCTGCCAGCCTTCCCCTGACGACAAGCTCGCTGAAAAGGCTCACCCAGCCTATCTTCTCGACACTGTCCTTGACCCATTCGTGTTCGCTTACTATCTCGGTGTCCTTCAATATGAACGAAGATGCGCCCTTTCTTTCAAGCGAGAATATTCCCTCCCCGTAGAGGGGAGAACGGCAGGAGGATGCCCCTCTTCCGCTTCCGTAAGCCGTGACTGAGATTATTCCGCTGTCGGGAGTAAGCAGGGACAGTACGGCATTTCGTCCGCCTGTGTTCTCCCTTTTCACCACTATCGCAAGCGTTTTGAAGTCTCTGTCCATAACGTGAAATATAACACACACGCACTGTTGCAGTAAACAACGCCCAGCTTTCGCAATTCCAAAGAATGATACGCATTTCCCTTTTATTCTTGACAACGGAAATGCGGCATCCGACAATGAAAAGCAGAGAAATCTCAAGGAGAAAATAATGAAGAAAATCAGGAGATTCACTGTAATGACAGTGGCTGTGCTTCTTCTTGCCGTTCTTGCCGGATGTACAAGTACCGTCGGGAAGGAGAATGAAGTTTATGCCGATACCGTCGTATACGGAAAGATTTACACTTCAAACTCTGATCACGAATGGGTTGAGGCATTTGCGGTCAAGGACGGAAGATACATCTACGTCGGAGATGAAGAAGGTGCTGAAAAGTACATCCTTGAAGGAGTTACTGATGTCGTTGACAGAAGAGGCAAGGGCATCATAACAGCCGGTGCAACGGAAGGTCACGGACACTACATCGTTGCTTCCGAGCTTGCCGTGGCAGACCTCATTGTCAAGGGTTCCGACATCGAGGAAATCCTTCAGAACATGCGTGCATACGTCGAAAAGTATCCGGACAAGGAAGTCTACTTCACTCAGGGTTGGGAAACCGGCGGAAAGATGAAGGTTGTCAAGCACACATTCAACATGCGTGAAGCCCTTGACACGATCTGCAGTGACAAGCCGATCATCATGATGGATAATGTTGCACACGGTGCCTTCCTGAATTCGAAGGCCTTCGAACTTGCAGGAATCGACAGCAGCACGACAATCCAGGGCGGCAAGATAGACAAGGACGCGAACGGCGTGATTCTCGGTCACGTTGCGGATGTCGCAGTCAACTATGCAATGGCAAAGATTGTCTCCAAGACAAGTGTACTGTCCGTTGAAGACGCAAGAAAGTCCATACGTTTTGCAGCAAACTTCCTCCATGCGAACGGCTATACGAATTACTTCGATGCATACACAAGCATGCTCGGAGAGGAGACATACCAGGGAATAAAGGAAGAAGACGAGACAAACGGACTCACTTTCAATGTCATTTCCTCCCTCAAGATTGACCCGTTCGAGAATGTAGACGAAAAGATAGCAAAGGCTGTCGAGTACAGGGACAAGTATTCTTCAAGGCATTTCAAGGCCGACAACATCAAGGTCTTTGCTGACGGCGGTGCAGTCGAGGTCGGAACGGGATGGCTTCTCGAGCCGTATGCAAACGGAAGTCACGGAAACCAGGTATGGGCGAGGGAAGATTTCTTCGCAGTCGTCAGGAAGGCGAACGAGAACGGAATCTCAGTACACACTCATGCTTCCGGTGACGGCGGAACATCACTGGCTGTCGATGCATTCATTGCTGCAGAAGACGTGGCAACGGATGAAGTTTACAACGGACTGGGACATTCAAGACACATAAATGAGGAAACGCTGGACAAGATGGCAGAGCACGACATCTACAGTGCAACCAACATCTGCTGGCGCTACATGTTTGCAGGCGACGAGAAGGAAGTACCGAGTCTCCTGGATCTGGATATCTTCACTGCAGGCTACCCGATGAAGTCTCTTCTCAAGAAGGGAATCGTCATGACAAGCTCCACGGACTTCCCTGCAAATGACGGCGCCCCGATTGATGTGTGCGGAATCATCGAAATAGGTGTGAACGGAACACTTTTCGGCAAGGACTGCTACAGGATGAAGGAAGACGAATACCTGACGGTTACCGAAATGCTCGATGTCATGACGATCAACGGAGCAAAGCAGTTCCAGTTTGAAGATGAACGCGGTTCAATCGAAGTCGGAAAGTATGCGGACTTCATCTTCATAGACAAGGATATTACTGCATGCAAGCCGGATGAAATTCACCTTGGCAAGGTAGATACCGTCTACTTCGAAGGAAAGAAGGTCTATACACTCAAATAGATTTATTGCCTTGGATAATGAGAACAGAGGGTGCTTTGAAACGCCCTCTGTTTTTTATGAACAATGACGGAAAGCCGTATTGCCTTCCGTAATCCTCCATTTGAGAGGAATGATGCATCATGGTTTCTTTCTTGTCTTTTACGGTAAGGAAAACTATCATATGCCAGATGAAAAGAATCTGCTTTCTGCTTCGGCTCTTCCTGCTCACACTCTCCCTTGCGGCCTCCGTCACGGTAAGGGATGATCTCTTTTCCTCGGAAATGGAACTCCGCTCCTACCCTTCTAGCCCGGTAACGGAAGATGATGCGGAGCGCTATGAGAACATGAAAATCTACCTTCTGACAGGAGGCGAAGGATCTGCCGTATGGGAGAACTTCGGGCATTCGGCATTCGTCATCAGGGAAAAAAATGCAAGGGACAGTGCATTCGACTACGGGATATTCAGATTCGATGAATCGTTCCTGCCGAATTTTCTCCTCGGAAAGCTCTATTATGAAGTATGGGAGACTTATGCCGATTACCGTGTCAAGAGTCTCATAGCCGATGACAGAAGCGTCTCCCTGCTGGAACTGGAGCTGGACAGAGACAAAAAGAAATCACTCCTTTCATTTCTGCTCTACAACACGCAGGAAGAAAACAGGACATACCTCTATGACTATTTCAAGGACAACTGTGCTACAAGACTCAGGGACATCTACTCATGGGCTACGGACGGCGCCTTCGAGAAATGGCTCAGAAGCGAAGAAAGCAGCGAGACAATCAGGGACAGTGTAAGTCGCCACCTCTCACGCTCGACATTCTTCGTATCCTGGGTCATAAACTACCTTCTGGGACCTTCCGTTGACGGTAAAGCTACAAGATGGGATGAATGCTACCTGCCGGCAAATCTCGAGAAGGCCATTGAAGAATTCCAGGGCAATGAAGGAGAGGAAGTCTATACAAGTGAAGAAAGGAAAGCGACCCCGGAAAGATGGAACATCGTACTCTACTCCTTCTTCTGCGGCATTGCACTTGCCGTTCTTTCGCTCAGTGCCTCATATGCAAGGCACCACAAAGTGCAGGATTTTCTCCTTGGCCTTGTATATCTCACGTTCGCCTCAATGAGCCTCGTGCTTCTCTTCTTCGAGTTCTTCACGATTCACTATGTGACTCACGGCAACCTCAATATCCTGATAATATCGCCGCTCACGCTGTACCCTGCAATACTTCATTTCATGAACCTGGGTAAAAGAAGAAGAACGGAAAAAAGTGCGGTATCAGGCCTTCTGATGCTCAGCATTCTCGTTCTCACGGTTGCCGTAAGGATTCTTCTGTCGTCCGTTCTCATACAGAATATATGGGCTCCGGCCGTAACAGCGGGAATGCTGTATGCTTCCGAAGCCCTTCCTTTATTCGTAAAGAGAAAAATCAGAGAGTAATTTTCGTACCCATTGAGCCATAGACGGCATCATAGAGGTTTTCCGGATCCGTAACGATTCCGGTGTTGCCTGTTGAAGAGACAAAATCCGTAAGTGCCTGAATCTTCGGAAGCATCGAGCCCGGTGCGAAGTGTCCCTCTTCCATATATTTTCTGGCTTCGTCAACCGTAATGGCATCAAGCGTCTTCTGATTCGGCTTGCCGTAATTCAGACATACCTTCGCTACCGCAGTGGAGATTACAAACATATCTGCCTTAAGGTCCTTTGCAAGCATTGCAGCAGCAAGGTCCTTGTCGATGACAGCTTCCCGTCCGCTGAGGAGTCCGTCCTTGCCCTTGACAACCGGAATACCGCCACCGCCTGCTGCAATTACGATTATACCGTTGTCAAGAAGACACTTTATGGTCTCGATCTCGATGATTGACACAGGCTTCGGAGATGCAACAACCCGTCTCCAGCCTCTTCCCGCATCTTCGACGACATTCCACTTGTCCTTGTCCCTGTGTTCCATAGCCACATCCCTGCTCATGAAGGAACCGATGGGCTTTGTCGGCCTGCTGAATGACGGATCATCATCACTGACTTCAACCTGAGTCACGACAGTCGCGATGTTCTTCTTCATTCCGTCCCGGGCCATCTGGTTGTCGAGTGCCATCTGCAGCTGATAGCCTATTGCGCCCTGCGTGTCTGCGACACAGCTGTCGAGAGGCACGGTATGGAGTTCCGTGCTCGCTATTTCCGCACGGCGGAGTATATAACCGACCTGAGGTCCGTTGCCATGTGCAATGACCACACGGTTACCGGCCTTCACCAGGCGTGCGATATGCATTGCGGTCTTGTTTGCCGCATCATACTGGGACTGTACAGTCACATGTTTGCTGTCTTCAATCAGTGAATTACCGCCTATTGCGATAACAATCAGTTTTCCATCCATTTTCAGCTTCCTTTAAGGAGAGAATAGCACACACGCAACAAAATGCAACAATTTTATCGGCCGCCCTGGCATTTTTGAATCTTTTTGCCATAGCTATCCCGACGACACTCTTTTTTTGTATTATATTAGTGATGAAGGATTTTAATACTGATTATGGATATGGAAGATAAATACTCACAGGAAACAGTCACAGAGCTCCCGGTACTTCCCCTCGGAGAGAGACCCCTCTTTCCCGAGACGCTTACAACCCTCATGATAGCAAGGCCCTCGGATTTGAGGACAGTCAACTGGGCAATTGAACATGACGGCTATTTTCTCGCAGTACTTCAGGAGAAGGAAGACGAAACGTCTTTGAGAAATGTCGGAACACTGGTCAAAATCACGAAATACATAAGGCTTCCCAACAACTGCATACACCTCTTCACGACCACGGTGAGAAGGATAAAGGTCACAAACTACCGCTTCGGGGAGAACCCTGTTTTTGCAGACGGAGAAACGCTCCACGACAAGGCAGTGTCGATGAAGGTTCTTCAGCCTTACACGAGAGTCCTCAAGGATCTTGTGGCATCACTGGCAAAGACACAGGTATTCAACTTCGCAACAGACGTCAACATAACGAACTTCGATTCCCCTGAAGCTGTCTGCTGGTATGCTGCAGCGGCTCTCGTCTCGGCTCCGAAGGAGTTTCTTGAGGAGATACTCGAAGAGACCGATCCGAAAAAAAGAATACAGAACCTGACGAGCTACATTGCGGGAGAAAAGGAAATTCTTGAAAAGGAAGAGAGTGTCAAGCAGGACATGATCAACCGCATGAAGAACCGCAACAGGGAGGCAATACTGCGCGAGCAGATCAGGGCCCTTAACGGGGAACTCAATCAGATTCTGGGGAACACCTCCTCTCCCGCAGACGTCAGGAAGGGAGATATCTTCCAGCGCGCAAGGGCAAAGAATCTCCCGCCGTCATACAGGGAGGCAGTTGACAAGGAACTTGAGAAGATGGGTGCCCTGGATACCATGAACCCGGAATACATGCTCTCCAAGATATATGTCGAAACAATAATTGAACTTCCGTTCGACTTCGAGGAAAAAGCCCCTTCCTATTCGATAGGGGAAGTGAAGGAGCAGCTCGAGAAGGACCACTACGGCATGAAGGAAGTCAAGGAGAGGATTGTCGAATTTCTTGCATCCAGGCTTAAAGCCGGCAACACAAAGGGTGCCGTGATCTGTCTTTCGGGCCCTCCCGGAGTCGGCAAGACAAGCGTAGGCTCTTCCATAGCGCGGGCACTGGGCAGAAAATTCTACCGCTTCAGCGTCGGAGGCATGAGGGATGAAGCCGAAATCAAGGGACACAGACGTACATATATCGGAGCAATGCCCGGCAAGCTCATCCAGGCGGTAAAGACAACCGGCGTCACTGACCCGGTAATCCTCATCGATGAAATCGACAAGATGGGCGAAAGCCACTCCGGAGACCCGGCAAGTGCACTTCTGGAAGTCCTGGACCCGGAACAGAATTCCGCTTTCCGCGACTTCTACCTGGATCTTCCGTATGACCTGTCGCATGTCCTCTTCATCGTGACTGCCAATGATCTCTCGCGTATACCACGTCCTCTCTTCGACAGGATGGAGATAATAGAGATGAGCGGCTACACTCCGAACGAGAAGTTACATATAGCAAAAGGCTATCTCATCCCGTCTCTTCTGAAAAAGAACGGACTGACGAGGAAGGAATTCAGAATGGACGACAAGGCGCTTTCCCTCGTTGCAGAAGAATACGCAAGGGAAGCCGGCGTAAGACAGTTCAGGAACGAACTGGACAAGATTATGAGGAAGGCCGCACTGAAAATCCTGGAAACCCCGGAAGAGGAAAAAAAGACGATCAGGGTCTCTCCGAGAGATCTCAAGGGTTATCTGGGACTTCCTCCGTTCCCGTCGGACAGGATAGTAGTTGCAGACTCGATAGGAATGGCGATGGGTCTTGCCTGGACGGCATTCGGAGGAGATGTCATCCCTGTGGAAGCCGTATCAATTCCGGAAAAGGGAGAACTTAAGATTACGGGACAGCTTGGAGACGTGATGAAGGAATCGGTATCGATTGCCTGGTCAAGCGTGAAGAACGAAGCATACCTGAGGGGACTCGACATGAAATTCTTCGCAACGAACTCGGTTCACCTTCACTGCCCGGAAGGAGCTGTTCCGAAGGACGGTCCGAGTGCAGGAATAACACTCTTCTGTGCTCTCTGGAGCATGTACAGACGCATAAGCGTTAAGGAAAGACTCGCAATGACGGGAGAACTCACACTTACGGGGAAAGTCGGGGCCATCGGAGGACTCAAGGAAAAGATTCTCGGTGCAAGAAGGAACGGCATAAAGGAAATAATCATTCCTCACGATAATCTCAGGGACCTTGAGAAACTTGACGGCGAGGTAAAAGGCGACGTCCTGTTCCACAGTGTGAAGACCATCCTGGATGTCGTCTCCATTGCCTTCCCCGGCGAGAAGACAAAAAGACTGACGAAGGACGAACTCGAAAAGATATCAAAAGAAAGGAGTGAGAAGGAAGAAGAGGAAAAGGGAGCAGAGCTTGCGCTCACGGCTGAAGCCTTCTCGAGGGCATTCAAGTGGCAATAGAACTGCTGTCCCCCGCCGGGAACTATGAAAAACTGGAAACGGCATTCAATTATGGTGCCGACGCCGCATATATGGGACTGACAAGGTTCTCGCTGCGTGCCAATGCAGACAATTTCGACTCCGGAGAGCTTGAAAAGGTAATCCGGCTGAAAAAGGAACGCGGGAAAAGGCTCTACTGCACGATGAACATTCTCTTCAGGCAGTCCCAGATTGAAATGCTGGAGGGCATGAAGGACGAAATAGCCCTCTGGCCTTTCGATGCCTTCATCATAAGCGACATCGGTGCAGTCCCCTTCTTTCAGAAGTATTTTCCCGAAAAGGAGCTTCATCTCTCGACACAGGCAAGCTGCATAAACAGTGAAAGTGCCAGGATGTACCACTCAATGGGATTCAGGCGTGTAATTCTCGGCAGAGAGGCTTCACTGGACGATATAAGGAGAATAAAGGACAGGGTTCCCGAACTCGAACTCGAGGCATTCGTTCACGGTGCAATGTGCATGTCATACTCCGGACGATGCATTCTCTCATCAGCACTCACCGGCCGCAGTGCAAACAGGGGCGACTGTTCCCATACATGCCGCTGGAACTACAGGCTCAACTGGGCACTCGAGGAAGAAGAGAGACCCGGCAGGTATTTCCCGATTGAAGAGAATGACGGCTATACGACGATTCTCTCTTCAAAGGATCTCTGCATGATAGACCACATTGATGATCTCAGGGCGGCAGGACTGGACTCGCTGAAGATAGAGGGAAGGATGAAGAGCATCTATTATGTCGCAGTCGTCACAAGAGCCTACCGCAAGGCCCTCGACAACGCAGCGGACAGGGAGGCCTACAGAAGGGATATATTTGACGTATCACACAGGGAGTTCACTACCGGATTCTTCTACTCCTCCGATGCATTCGAAACGAAGGAGAACGTATCTGCCCCGACGAGTTACGGCTACGAGAGAAACTACACGTTCCTGGGATCCATCGGGAAGATGAAGGAAAAGGGTCTCTACGAAATCGACTGCCGCAACCACATGCAGACAGGTGATACGCTGGAGTTCATCGGCCCCGATGTCCCGCTTCTCAGAAGCGACAGCTTCACGCTGGTCGATGAAAACGGATTTCCCATTCTTCAGCTGGACCATATGAAAAAAGGATATATAAAGACAGATCTTCCCCTGAAGGAAGGCTACATAATACGAAAGCTCTCCGGAGAAAAGCATGTTTAGAAAACTCAGGATAATCGCGTTGCCTGCACTGCTTCTTCTTTCACTTTCCTCCGTTTCAGCCTATACGGACTCATGGATGAAGTATGAATCCATTGACTGGAATGCCCTTTTCTCCGCAGTGAAGGACAACAGGGGAGAATCCGAAGTCGTAAGCCTCTACACGTCATTCATGAATGACGACACAGACGAAACGGAGAAAGCCCGCTGTGAATACACCATGGTCCGCTACTACATGGACAGAGGGGAAGAAGAAAAAGCACGGGAGCACCTTGAAAAAGAAGAAACTGCTGCAGGGAAGATCAGCACGGATGACATATATGCACAGATGACGAGGACAGACCTGACTTCCGCCGGATATTACATATCGAAGGATATGCTCAAGGGCATGGAGAATTCAAAGGAGACCAGAAAACTGTATGAGGAATACAGTGATGAAGTATATGTCATCCTGATGAATGCCTGGAGACTGATCTATACTCCCCAGATAGCAGGAGGCTCAAATAAAAAGGCAATAAAGATGCTTACTCCTCTTCTTGATGAAACCGGAAGGATGTGTTCCTGCAATGTCTATTCGCTCTACGGAGCTCTTGCAACAGCGTATTACAACCGCCATGACTATGAGACATCGAGGGAATTTCTTGAGAGGGCCCTGAGCATGTACTCCGGTGAGGCGGCACTTCTGGAGCTGAAGGAGAAACTGGACAGAAAGTGAAGATCTATCTGACTGCTGCAAGTTATCTGACTCTTTTCTGCGGCATATGGTTTGTCTTCTGTTCGGTAATGAACAGTCTGAGATTCCGTTCGATCAACAGAAAAGGTGAAAGGTATCATCTGGAAACAGAGCCTCTCGTATCCGTAATCATTCCCGCACGCAATGAGGAGAAAAACCTTCCACGGCTTCTTGAAAGCCTGATAATTGAGGACTACCGGAACATCGAGATACTTGTCGCAGATGACCGTTCCACAGACAGAACCGGAGAGATAATCGCAGAATACTCCGAAAAGGACAGCAGGGTGAAGGGATTGAGAACCGAAAAGAAGAAGTTCTCCCCTCACGGGAAGATAAACGCGATGCTTACTGCGATAGAAAAAGCTGAGGGAGAATACATTCTGTGCATTGATGCCGACACCATCCACTCTGAAAAAAGCATTTCTTCTGCCCTCCGGATAATGAAAAGCGGGGACTATGACATCCTCTCCGGTTTTCCGGAAGAAAAATCCTCGTCACGTATGGCTGAAATCATAACTTCAGCCATGATATTTGCAAACACTGCACTCCCCCACTTCCTGACTGACAGCCTTCACCTTTCATCGTTTGCAATGGGAATAGGACAATTCATAATGATGAAGAAATCGTCATACTCCGAAGTCGGCGGCTACCGATCTCTGAAGAATGTAATCTGTGACGACCTGGAA
>CAVBWE010000088.1:13099-14917 GCA_963598715.1 Sphaerochaetaceae bacterium
GAATAGAGAGGTCCCTGGCGGGGGTTTTCCCGCTGTCATTACCGGTAGTCCTTCTCCTCATTCTGGCAGTAATTCTTCTCCTGACGGTTGCCTGGATACCGCTTCTGAGCCCGCTCTTCATTATATACGGAAGAACAGATCTTCTCCTGAAAGCCCTCACCGGCTGGGCCGGAATGAGTCTCAGCTGGTACACTCAAAGCAGAATGCTCCACTTCAGGACTGTCACCTGCCTCTCGTTTCCGCTTGCAGTCACATCAATCTGCGCAATGTATCTCCACAGTGTATTCACACGCCTCAGAGGCGGCAAATTCAACTGGAAAGGTGACCGGGTATGAAGAAAAATGTTGCACCACAGTGAAGATATGATAGCATTTTCACAAGAAAAAAGGAGCGTACAGAATGGCTGCACATGACGAATTGAAGAAACAGTTTGAGATCTATCTCGCGGAAAACGGAAAATTCACGGAAAAGGGAATCAAATCATCCGCAACAAGGGCACGCAATGCCTTGAGTGAAATCGCAAAACTGTGCAAGGAGAGGCGTGTCGAAATCCTTGCTGAAAAGGAAAAGATGGACGAATGATAAAAAGGGAGCGGCTGCTCCCTTTCTTTCTGTGTTGCCGGAGTCCCTCACTCAAGAGCAGCAAGAAGCTCCTCGGCTCCTTCCTGGCCGATAATGAGATGAGTGATGTACTTCAGCCTGGAAGCAATCCTGATTGCATCTGCATTTCCGCTTCCGTCTGATATGCATATTATCTTTCTTGTTCTGTTAAGCATGTCCACAGGAATATGCATCAGTTTTGCCGATTCGGTCGGAAGGTATCCGTCCTCATTGAAAAAACGTCCGATTATATCTCCGACAGGTTTCTTTCCGGAGAATTTTCCAATCCAGGATGAAGCTGCATCATTATCACGGAAGTTTGTCGGAGGATAGGGCCCGATGCCGACAAGAGCAACATCCAGCCTCGACCAGATATCGTGGAGTTCATTGTACGATTCCTTCAGGATATCAACATCACTGTAGAATACGGCCTTTGCATGAATCTTCTCGGCAAGCATACCCGAGAGAAGGTTCATCTGATAGCGTGGGTCATGAAAGCCGACACTTCCCACAAGGGGAACGACAGAGGCATTCTGAGACTTCATCTCGCTGCTGCTTTTCATGCTGATGATTGTCCTGTATACAGCCTCACCCCAGCCGACACCGATATGATCTTCTGCGCAAAGTTCCTTCTCCAGCACCTCTCCGGCATATTGTGCCAGCTCATCCATCGGAGAAGAGTTCTCTTCATCATTGCCGTATGGTGCAACATAGACCCTTGTCAGTCCGAGTTTCCGCCTGATGTTTTCAGCCAGGAAGAGACTTGGAGAGAGAAGATTGACCTTTATCTCGACAATCCCGGTTGAAACTGCCTGCGCAAGGGAACGCGACACCTGCGGCCTTGACATCCCCGTTCTCTCTGCTATCTCCTCCTGGGTAAGCTTATCCTCATAGTACATCACCGCTATTTCGTATAACTGCTTAAGATAGTTCTTCATCTGGTTTTCCTCTCACTTCCAGTTTTCCCTGACACAGGCAGGAATGCACCCCCGATGCATCTTGTGTTCACGTTTCATGAGACATGCATCCGAAAAACAGTCAGACGATTCATCCCCCCTTCTGGCACAGCCACGGCAGGCCGGAAGCAACTGTGAACATTTGTGTTCTGTTTCGTGTTTAATCTTGTAAAAAACTTTAATATATAAATAAGGATTGTCAAATGAAATTTGATTATAAAGTTTCCGTAATTTTTTAAATAACAGCTATTTGATGCTATTT
>CAVBWE010000089.1:0-6221 GCA_963598715.1 Sphaerochaetaceae bacterium
TCCTTTCGCTGAGAACCCTCGGAAGATTCTCCTCCGAGCATGAAAGGTTTTCAAGAAGGTGCTCACGGAGAGGTCCATATATGTAGTTGAGGCTCAGCAGCCTTTCAGCTTCCATTCTCAAGGCTCCCCCGCCCCGGTGTATCTCCGTATCAAGACGCTCTGACTGACTCAGAAGAAACGGATCGGGAGTCTTAGCTTCCTTCTCGAATTCGTTCATGTCTTCACGGCTGACTGCTCCCGAAGACTTTGAAGAGGAGATGTAGCATGTAATCTCGCACTTCTTCTGCTTTTTCGAAAAGAGACCGCCCGATGTCGTGTAGTCACGGCGCGAGTGAATACGGATGGAGTCCCCGTACTTCTCCTTGGCCTCCCTGACCGCTTCCTCGTAGCTTGAAGCGACGATAGTAATATACTTCACCCCTTCCTCCTAGAGAATGTAGCGGCTAAGGTCCTGATTCTTGACGATTGACCCGAGCCTCTCGTCAACGTAGTCCGGAGTAATCGTTATGGTCTGGCCAGAGAGCTCGTCGGCAGCAAAGCTGAGCTCCTCAAGAAGCTTCTCCATGACAGTATGCAGTCTTCTTGCCCCTATATTGTCATTTGTCATGTTGACGGTATGCGCAATCTCCGAAATCTTCTTCAGCGCAGCGTCCTCGAATACTATTGAGACATTCTCCGTCTCAAGAAGAGCCTTGTACTGTTTTGTCATGGCATTTCTCGGCTCCGTGAGGATTCTGTAGAAATCATCTGCAGAAAGGTCCTCCAGTTCGACATGAAGAGGGAATCTTCCCTGAAGTTCCGGAATAAGATCGCTGGGTTTGCTGACGGAGAATGCACCGGCTGCAATAAAGAGGATATTCGTCGTATCGATGACACCCCACTTTGTCGAGACCTTTGTCCCCTCGACTATCGGCAGTATATCCCTCTGCACGCCTTCACGCGACACGTCGGTATTGTTGCTTGTCCCGCGGGAGGCTATCTTGTCGATTTCATCGATGAAGATTATTCCCATCTCCTGGGTCCTCTCCCTTGCTTCATCAACCGCCTTGTCAGTGTCGACGATCCTTTCCATCTCCTCTTCACGTATGATGTCACGGGCACGTCTGACGGAAATGCGGCGTTTGTGGGTTCCCTGACCGTTAAGCATCGAAGAAAGGGAACTCATGGCACTCTGGAGGTCCTCCATGGAACCCCCTCCCATGATGTTGATGTTGGTTTTCGTCGTAACGGTCATCTCGACTTCCCTGTCGTCGAGAATGCCTTTTTTCAGCATGTCACGGAACTTCTCCCTCGTTTCCCTTGCCTTCTCATCCTCAGGGTTCATCTTAAGCGACGGCAGAAGGAGATCAAGAAGCCTGTTTTCGACATTCAGTTCAACTTCATTTTCGCGGCTTTTTGCCATTTCTTCCTTGACCATTGAAACGGCTGAGCCCATAAGATCCTTGACCATGCTCTCACAGTCACGTCCTACATATCCGATTTCAGAGTATTTCGTGGCTTCGACCTTGATGAACGGTGCATTTGCAAGCTTTGCTATCCGCCTTGCAATTTCCGTCTTTCCGACACCGGTCGGGCCTATCATGAGAATATTCTTCGGTGACACTTCATCCCTTATTTCTGCGGGAAGTCTTTTGCGTCTGACTCTGTTGCGCAGTGCAACTGCAATTGTTTTCTTGGCTTCATTCTGTCCTATGACATATCTGTCGAGGGCAGAAACTATCTCACGCGGCGTCATGTTGTCAAGATTTCTGTATTCAAGTGCTTCCATTTCAGTTTTCCTTCTTTTCTGCGACTTCCACAATTATATTGTGATTCGTGAATATGCATATTCCGGCGGCAATTTCAATCGAGCGCCGGGCTATCTCCGCAGCGCTGAGATCGGCTCCGCTGTCAAGGTAAGCAAGCGCTGCAGAACGTGCATAATCCCCGCCGCTGCCGATGGCAATGGTGTCATTCTCCGGCTCAATCACATCACCCACTCCGTCAAGCATCAGTATCTTGTCACCGTCAGAAGCAAGAAGAAGAGCCTCGAGGTTCCTCAACTGCTTGTCCATCCTCCACTTCTTTGCAAGTTCCACACAGCTTCTGGTGAGGTCCCCACCGTATTCGTTGAGTTTCTCCTCGAGAAGTTCATACAGCGTGAATGCATCGGCTGTCGCACCGGCAAAACCTATGACTATCCTGTTATTGTAAATCCTTCTTACCTTTCTTGCATTTCCCTTAAGGACGACAGTCTGTCCCTGCGTGACCTGGCCGTCACCGGCGATTGCCACCTTACCGTCCTTCTTCACTGCAACTATCGTTGTTCCCTTCAAATCCATTTTTCCTTCCTCCGGCATGCGGATGTGTTCCGTCATATACATTTCTCAGCCTGCTTTTCGAGACATGAGTGTAAATCTGTGTAGTGGATATGCTTTCATGACCCAGCAGTTCCTGCACCATCCTTATGTCGGCTCCTCTGTCGAGAAGGTGGGTTGCAAAGGTGTGGCGCAGAGTATGGGGTGTAAACTCCTTCTGCCAGGAAAGCATTTCCCTATATCTATCAAAAATAATATGAGCTGACGAAAAGGGCAACCTCGATCCCCTTTCTCCAAGAAAGAGGGCCTTTTCCTCCGGGTTCTTTTTTGCGCTGAGGTACTCCGAGCGCAGTTCAAGGTACTTCCTGAGTTCCCTTACAAGCGATACAGGAAGAAAGAGAAAACGTTCCTTTCTGCCCTTTCCCGTTATTCTTATTCGCCTTTCGTTCCACTCGATGTCCTCCACATCGACTGAGAGAGCCTCGCTGATTCTTGCACCTGTCGAATAAAGGAAGAAAAATAGGATGTGGTCACGTTCATCAGTGAAGTCATGCCTCTCGAGAGAAAGAAGTTCCTTCACTTCTTCCTCAGTGAGCACCGACGGAAGACGAAAGGAAGTGCGCCTGAGCGAGATTCCATCGAACGGATTCGACTCTATCCAGCCGTTTCTTTCGAGGTAGGAAAAGAAGGTACGTGACGATGTAAGCTTACGCAGTATGCTCCTCTCGCTGAAATTCTTCTTCAGCTGACTGACATACTCGGAGCTGTCCTCATATGAAAAATCCGTAAGGGACAGTGAGCGTGAGGATGAAAACTCCACGAGGTCCTCAAGGTCCTCGCGGTAGGCGGTAACTGTCCTGTTTCCGAGTTTTCTTACCTTTTCCACATATGTCAGAAAAAGCGTTATATATTCCCTGTCATCCATTATGAACTCTCATTATATCAAAACGCAGCGATTCTATTCCATAGATTCCGTTTTCCTCCGGGTAGGCTATTACTGAGGGATTTTTCAGGAATGACGAGAAGCTGTCGACGGCTTCGCACCCCTCGCGGACAAGAGTTCTCAGCACTGCAGATGACAGGGCTGAACGGAGTACCGAGAGACTTTTTCCCGAAGATAGAGAGGTATCTATGAAATGTGGAAAGTACTTTCCGTTAAATGAACAAAGGAGTACGGCATCGCTCATTTCGGAAGCGACATAGCTTATTCCCAGAAGGGCTTCATAGGAGAAGAACGCATCATTCTCGACTATGCTGACGGCACCGCCTCCGCTGATCAGGGGCAGCGAGAGAAGAGACGGGGAAACGTTTCCCAGCCCTTTCGGGAAAAAGGCATAAACTGACCCCGTAAGAGTATCGCGGGCGGCCTTCTCGACCGCACGGGAAAGATAGAGCTGCGGAATATAGCAGATCGAGTAGCCAGAGAGAAGTGCCTCAAGCGCACTGATATAGACGGAAGCAAGGCTTCTCTCGCTTCCTCCTTTTCCGAAATAGAAGAATATGCACTTTTCTGACGGAATCTCGCCTATTCTATGAAGTGTTATTCCCCTGTACACGGTTTCGTCTATCTGACTTTTCTGTCTCATGGAAAAAATGACGCAGAATCACTTTATTTTGTCAATTATGTCATCAGACGGGGAAAATCTGTCAAAGGCCGCAAGAATTGTCGAGGTGTCAAGCTGTGTGTATATCTGCGTTGTCTTGATATCCCGGTGCCCGAGCATTTCCTGTACGCTTCTTATATCTGCACCGTTTTTAAGCATATGGGAGGCAAATGAATGCCTGAGGGTATGAATTGTTGCATCAAGTCCGAGAACATCGACGACAGAGTGGAAACGAAGATGTGCAGCCTGACGTGTAAGCCGTGTCCCCCTTCTGTTCAGGAAGAGTGCCTTTTCCCTGGGATTCTTCTTCGAAAGCAGAAGAGGCCTCACGCCGGAAATATATTCATCAAGTGCCTCGACAGCCTTTTCACCTATGAAGACTATTCTTTCCCTGTTTCTCTTTCCGATGACACAAATCGATTTCTCTTCCCGTCTGTAGGATGAAACATCAAGAGATACTGCCTCGCTTATTCTCATGCCCGACGAATAAATGAGTTCAAACAGCGCCCAGTCGCGTCTTCCCAGTTCATCTGAAGTGAATGAAAGCATAATCTCGTCAATCTCGCTTTCGCTTATTGTCCGGGGAATGTGTTCCCTTTCCCTGGGCTTTCTGACGTCCCTGGCAGGATTTCCCTCACAGATATGCTCGAGATTCAGAAAGCGGTAGAAGGAGCGGAGGGAAGAAAGCATTTTGCTGATGCTTCTTTCATTCAGCGCGTCCTTTTCCTCCCTCATGACGCAATAATCCTCAATCAGCCTTGCATCAGCCTTTTCAACAGTCGTGTTTCTTTCCCCGAGATAGGAAAGAAAAAGAGAGGCTTCATGAGTGTAAACCTCTCCTGTCTTTTCAGAAAGACGCTTCATGTATGTAAGATGTCTGAGATAGTGCCCGATAAGCTCTCTCTCTCCCGCCGTGAGTAGGTCATTCGTCTTCATCATTGCGCATTCTGAGAATTGACGGCGTTGTATAGTCGCCGGAGCCGCTCTGCCTCATGGATATCTGATTTTTCAGATCCGTCCAGCGGTTGATGTTGATCACACCGGAAGAAGAGCTGTCTGTCTTCGAATCGCGCTGATTCTTCGCCTCATCCTTTTTCACATCGGAAACGTTTTCCTGACTTTCGTTCTTGCTTGCCTTGTTCGTTCCGAAGATCTCGGATGCATTCGTTCCTGTCGAGACGCTTCTGTGCTCAAAGCCTGTGGCAACAACCGTTACCCTGATTCTTTCTCCGAGTGCAGGATTATAGGACTGACCGGCAGTAATGAGGGCCTCCTCATCAACATTCTTTGTAATGAGCTCGACCACATCCTGATATTCCTGGAGCGTGAGGTTGTCTCCGCCTGCGATATTCACGAGAACAGCCTTTGCACCTTCTATCGAGGCATTCTCGAGAAGCGGGTTGTTGATTGACTGCTTGGCGGCTTCCACTGCCCTGTCAGTTCCCTCGCCGAATCCGAGTCCGATGAGAGCATCACCCTTTCCCTTCATAACAGTCTTGACATCGGCAAAGTCAATGTTGATTTCTCCCGGTTCGGTAATCAGGTCGCTTATTCCCTGTACGGCCTGCAGCAGCGCAGAGTCAGCAAGAAGAAATGCCTTCTTGATCGGGGTATTCTGTTCAACGACATTCAAGAGATGCTGATTGGGGATGATTATGAGTGTATCCACACTCTTACGCAGCTTTTCTATTCCCTGCTCTGCAAGCTGAAGCTTTTTCCTTCCCTCAAACGTGAACGGAGTCGTCACGACGGCAACAGTCAGAGCATTGCAGCCCTTGGCAATCTCGGCAACGACGGGAGCTGCTCCCGTTCCGGTACCGCCGCCCATTCCTGCCGTTATGAAGACCATATCGGAGTTCTCGATCTCCTTTTTTATTTCTTCCTTGCTCTCGAGTGCGGCCTTCTCTCCGACTTCAGGCTGTCCTCCGGCTCCAAGTCCTCCGGTAAGCTCCTTTCCTATGGCAATTCTTGTCTGAGCGTTGGAACGCTGAAGTGCCTGGACATCAGTATTGAGTGCAACGAAGCTGACCTTCTTGAGGCCGTTTGCTATCATTCTGTTAACGGCATTTCCGCCGCCGCCGCCGACACCGATAACCTTGATGATCGTCGGAGTTGTCTGTTCACCTGTTGTAGTATCTTCGATATCAAATAGATTGTAGCTCATAGTTCACCTCAAAACAATTTACCGAAAAGTCCCTTGATTCTCTTTCCCAGTCCGGGCTTCTCCTTAAGCGAAGAAATATCACTCATATCCCTGTAGCGCCTTGCCTCACTTTTAAACAGCCCCAGCACCGTTGCATAACGGGGATCTATATAAGCC
>CAVBWE010000090.1:0-6687 GCA_963598715.1 Sphaerochaetaceae bacterium
GAATCAGGCCATAGGAAGCTGATGATTTATTGTCCAAATGATTTTCAGCTCATATAATTTATGAACGGCTGGGGGGAGAGAAATTCCCCCTGTCTTTGAATGGATGAATTCCAGTCATTATGTTGGAAGAAAGATAATGGATGGGGAGGATAATGTGCAAGCTACAAGACTCGGTGACAGGATAGAGAGGATAGATGCCAGGGCCAAGGCCCGCGGAGAGGCAGTTTACGTCTCGGACATGGTTCTTCCGGATATGCTCTATGCAATGATGGTCCGTTCCACATGCCCGCGCGGTGATATAAGGAGCATAAAGACTCCTGTCATGCCCGAGGGGTATTACTTCATCTCGGCCGATGACATTCCGCCGGAAGGAAAGAATGAACTCTGGATGATAGCAAAGGACTGGAGGGCATTCGCGAAGGACTATGTACTCTATGTCGGTGAGACGATAGGCCTCGTAGTGGGTCCTGACAGGGCAGTTGTCAAGGCGATTAAGGACAGCATCACAGTGGAGTACGTGAACGAGAAGACTCCTGCGGTAACGATAGATGACGGTCTGGAATGCGTGGGCGGTCCCATGTTCCCGGAGAAGAACAGCAATATATTCTGCTCTCTTTTCTGTCAGAAGGGCCGTCCCATGGAAGAGGTTTTCGCCGAAGCCGATGAAATCTTCGAGGAGAGGATTGATACCGGATGGCAGGAACACGTGCATCTAGAGACAAACGGTGCAATCGTGACGATGGAGGGGGACAGCTATGTCTTCTATGCCTCGGCACAGTGTCCGTTCTATATCCGCAAATCCGTTGCAGGGCTTCTCGGAGTGCCGTACGAGAAGATAATCGTGAGACAGTGCACGACAGGCGGGGCATTCGGCGGGAAGGAGCATTTCCCCGACGTGCTGTGCGGGCCGCTTCTTGTGGCAGAGCATAAGATCCGTAAGCCTATCAAGCTCATCTTCGACAGGGAGGAGGATACTCAGTTCTCCGTCAAGAGACATCCCAGCAAGAACGTCTACAAGACGGCAATAAAGGATGGAAAGATAACAGGTATCGAGGCTCACATATATTACAATGTCGGTGCATACCTTTCCTCATCGTTTGTTGTGCTTCAGCGCGGTGTCTTCCATGCAAACGGTGTCTACAACATACCGAACACATATATCACAGGAGAAGGTGTCGGGACGAATACGTTCCCAAGCTGTGCCTTCCGCGGCTTCGGGGCACCTCAGACGATATTTGCGGTCGAAACACATCTTGACCATCTGGCACACCATCTCGGAGTCGACCCTCTTGAGTTCAAGAAGCAGTACATAATAAAGCAGGGAGAAGAAACCGTCACGAACGGTCACATCATCGAGGAAGTGAAGCTTCCGGAAATGCTTGATGTCCTTACGCGCGAATCCGATTACTGGAGAAAGAGCCGTGAGTATACAAGGGGATGCGGCAGGGGGATCGGTGTCAGCATGTATCTCCACGGCGGAGCATTTACCGGTAACGGTGAACAGGCCATAATCAAGGCACATGCGCGCCTCGTGAGAAAGGGCGACAGGGTGGCAATACAGGTAGGATCCACGGAGATGGGACAGGGCTTCCAGACTTCATTGAGAAAGATTTGTGCGGACGCCCTTGAACTTCCGATCGAAAACATAGACTACGATAACCCTGATACTTCAAAGGTTGTTGATTCCGGTCCTACGGCGGCTTCGCGTTCGACAATGATTGTAGGCCGTCTCGTGGAGAGGGCAGCCCTCGAGATGAAGCAGAGATGGAATGAGGGTGATATCACGACCGAGGTTGAGTATGAACACCCGGAGGGATATCCCTGGGATCAGGCAAACTTCCGCGGGGATGCATACCTGGGATGGGGATGGGGAGCTGCGATAGTTGAAGTTGAAGTCGATAAGCTCACCAACGAAGTCAGGACAGTCGGTATATGGACCAGTCATGACATCGGACATGCGATAGACGAGCTGATCGTTCACGGACAGGTGAACGGAGGTGTGCTGCAGTCTCTCGGCTACGGCAGTATGGAGAAACTCGAGAACAGGAACGGTTTCTTCAAGCAGAAGAGAATGAGCGACTATGTCATTCCCACGAGCATGGATTTCCCGAAGCAGTTCTATCACCTTCAGGAAAATCCGTATCCATGGGGCCCTAAGGGAGCCAAGGGAATGGGGGAACTCGTCTTCAACGGAGCGTCAGCTGCATATGTTGACGCAGTCGAGCGGGCACTTGATATGAATGTATACAGCATTCCGATTCCGCCGGAGGATATAGAGGAGGCTTTGAAGAAGAAAAATGCACAGTGAAGTAAGATTCAGACTTAACGGAAAAGAAGTTGTCTTTCGCGGTAATCCTCTCAGAAGACTACTGGATGTGATAAGGGAGGACCTCGGACTGACGGGGACGAAGGAAGGATGTTCGGAAGGAGAATGCGGAGCCTGCTCCGTTCTCAAGGACGGACACCTTGTCACAAGCTGCATCATTCCTGTCGGATCATGCGGCGGCAGCGAGATATTCACCATCGAAGGCATCCGTGATACCGAGAAGGGCAGATGCATAACGGATGCATTTGCCGAGGGCGGCGCCGTTCAGTGCGGCTTCTGCATTCCCGGCATGGTCATGGCTGCATATTATCTTCTTGAAAACAATCCCGACCCGAGTGAGGAGGAAATCCGTAAGGGCATCAGCGGCAACATATGCAGATGTACCGGATATGATCTCATCGTGGAGTCGATTCACCTTGCCGCAGTCAGGGGAGGTTCCCTATGGAAGAAATGAAGTATTATATGCCTGATACGCTTGAAGAGGCGCTTGAGATAATGAATGAAAAAGATGTGATTCCTCTTGCAGGGGGATCGGATCTCATGGTTTCGGGTTTTGCAGGAACAGGCATAACTGCAGTATTCGACAAACCCGTGCTCTTCCTTTCCGGCCTGAATGAACTCAGGGGCATAACGGAAAGGGAGGACGGTTCGGTAGTAATCGGTGCACTCTCCGTGTCGCGTGAAATTGCATCAAGCGAACTTGTTCATCCGCTTATCAGGGATGCTGCATCAAGAATGGGTGCCATAGCGCTTCGCAACTCGGCGACAATAGGAGGCAACATTGCAAACGCATCTCCCAAGGGAGATACCCCGCAGCCCCTGATTCTCCTTGACAGCCGGGTAGTGCTTACAAGCGTGAACGGCTCACGGGAGATGAGCGTTGATGATTTCATCATTTCGGCAAAGAAGACGAAAAGGGAGAAGAATGAGCTTATTACGGCAGTCATTGTTCCTCCTTCGTCATTCACGCACATTTTCTTCAGGAAAATCGGAATGAGAAGAAGCAATGCAATCAGCAAGCTCACCCTTTCATGTGCTGCTGAAATCAGGGACTCCGTCGTCGTTGATTTCCGTGCATCCAGCGGGGCCGCAGGACCGAAGGTGATGAGAAGCAGGGATGCCGAGAAGATTCTTGTAGGACACAGGACCGACGAGCTTCCTCTTCTGAAAAATGAGTTCCTTGACGCATGGAACAATGTCATTTCGCCGCATGCCATGGCCCAGTACCGCAGAAACAGCACCAGACGCATGCTGGAATACTTCATTGATGCCATTTCTTCCGGACATCCGGAAGGCCGGATCGAATAAGGAGAAAGAATGGTTATTTATCATCCCGAGACAAAGGAAGAAGCAGTTGCCCTGAGGGTAGCCAATGACAACAGTGTTTATCTTGCAGGCGGAACGGATGACCTCAGACTCAACGGGGGAACAGACTCCGATACCGCATTGATTGACATAGCTCATCTTGTCCGTTCCGGAATTGAGGAAACGGGAAACGGCATGATAAGAGTGGGTGCACTCACGACATTCCAGGAGATGATTGACAGTCCCCTGGTAAGTGATGTGATAAAGAAGGCATGCCGCTTCAATGCATCGTTTGCACGGCGTAACAGTGCAACAGTCGGCGGTAACATCGCGCTCAGGCGTGATGACAGTTACCTGCTCGCCCTCTTTGCGGCACTGGGTGTGACGTTCGTTTCAACGACAAGGCACGGTGAAGAGGAAAAGAGCGTTGCCGAATATGCATCCACAAAATGCAGAAGGCTGATCGATTACTTCCTCATAGATACACACAGGAAAGCTTGGGTGAAGCGCTTTACGCTTGCCTCCACGTCACATGCTTCAGTTACTGCAGCGGTTTCTGACGGGGTGTACGCATTATCGGTAAAGGGCAGTCCGCTTGTATCCGGAGACAGCCCGGAGATATGGAAAGAGGCAGTATATACAGACGACATAACGGGAAGTGCAGAGTACAAGAGATACCTGGCACAGACTGTCTTCACGCTCAGGAGGGATGACTGATGATATTGAAATGCAGAGTCAACGGTGAGAATATAACGCTCGAGTGCGGAGAATGCGACAGACTGAGGAAAATACTCTATGACCTGGGATGTGCATCGGTACGTGACAGTGATGATGCCGAGGGATTTGCAGGAAGTGATACCGTCATCTTCAATGACACCCTGGTTTACTCGAACCTGATTCCCGCATTCCGTGCCCAGGGCGCCGAAATAAGGACTGCAGAGGGACTTCTTGACGGAAGGGAACTCAACTTCGTCCAGAAGGCAATGGTCTCGGCAGGCGTCGTGCAGTCGGCATACAATGCTCCTGCCGCAGCCCTGATGCTTACATGGCTTCTTGAAAAAAAGCCATATCCGACAAAGGATGAAATCAGGGACATACTTACCTCGATATTCATCCGCGATGCTGGCTACGAACATTATTATCTTGCAGTGAAGCTTGCCGAGGAACTGAGGGACTACGGCGAGTACAGAAGCGAGATAGCTCCATCCTTCCGCCCGAAGCTGAAGGTCATCGGAAAGCCGCTGGACAAGATAGACGGTGCCTCTCTTGTCTCCGGAGAGAGGGTGTTCGTTGAGGACAAGGTGCCGTCCGATGCCTACATACTCCATGTGCTCAGATCTCCGTTTGCTTCAGCCTACATAAAGAGCATTGATACTTCCGAAGCCGAAAAGCTCGACGGTGTGCTGAAGATAGTCACGGCATTCAACTGTCCTGACGTGTACTACATGCAGGCCGGTCAGGGTTCTCCTGAACCGAGTCCTCATGACAGGCGTCTTTTCAACATGAAGGTCAGGCATGTCGGAGACAGGGTTGCAGGAATCGTTGCAAGAACGAAGGAGATAGCGGAAAAGGCGGCATCCCTCATAAAGGTGGAATATGAGCCTACAGAGGCCGTGTTCACCGTTGAGGAGGCCATGAAGGAGGGTGCTCCTCTTGTCCATAACGGACCTGTCGAATACAGGGCGGGAGCTCCCCTGGACATTGATGAGTACAACAGCAGACAGGGCGACAGCAGAGAGGGCAAGGTCATATATCAGTTCCCGTTGCATGCGGACATCCGGCATAATCTTGCAGCTTCGAACAAAGGTTACATCGGAGATGTCGACAAGGCCTTCAGCGAGGCTGATGCGATAGTTGAGGGAACATATCAGACAAGTCAGGTGCAGTGTACTCCGCTTGAGCCGCATGTCTGCTATGCCCTGGTCGAAAACGGAAGGCTTGTGGTGCATGCCGCAACTCAGGTTCCGTATCATGTGAGGAGAATATGTGCCTGGGTCTGTCAGATTCCGGAAAACAGGATTCACGTCATAAAGGAACGTGTCGGCGGCGGATATGGAAGCAAGCAGGATATTCTTGTCGAGGACCTTACGGCATACTGCGCATGGATAACCGGCAAGCCCGTCTATTACAGGAATACCCGTGCCGAGGAGTTCTATGCGAACTCGACGCGTCATCCGATGAGGGTGTATGTGAAGATGGCCGGAAAGAAGGACGGAAAGATTACCGCAATCTATATGGAAGTCAGGGCGAACACCGGACCTTACGGCAATCACTGTCTGACGGTTCCGATGAACTCATGCTCGAAGACCCTCCCGCTCTTTGCAGTCGACAACATGAAGTACGACCTCCAGGTCTACTATACCAATACGCCTCCTGCCGGAGCCTACCAGGGATACGGAACTCCCAAGGGAATCTACGGGCTGTCCATGGTCATGGCGCAGCTTGCAGAGAAACTCGGAGTCGATTACAGGACAATCATCGAGAAGAACCATGTAAGTGAAGGTTATATGCTCGAAATCCTGAAGGGACTTGGAGAAGGGCGCGAAGGTGCTGTTGTTCCGGTCGGATCATGCGGTCTTGATGAAGCCATCGAAAAGGGCTGCAGGATGATTGACTGGGGAAAGAAGGAGGACTCGGGAGACCCTGACTGGAAGATAGGAAAGGGTTTTGCAATGATTATGCAGGGCTCGGGACTTCCCGGTCTCGACCATGCCGAGGCACTGTGCAAGCTCGAAACCGATGGAACGGTCATACTGTGCTCGGGAGGAGCGGACCTGGGAACCGGACTGGATACGATATCTGCAAAGATTGTCTCTGAAGTTCTTCTTCTTCCGATGGACAGGATTTCCGTCGTTTCCGGTGATACCGATGCCTGTGTCTTCGATACGGGATCCTATGCATCGAGCGGTACGTTCTTCAGCGGGAACGCATCCCTTCTTGCCTCTCAGAACCTGAAGACAATGATCCTCAGGGAAGCTTCCCTCCAGATGGAGGAGAACGAAGAGGACCTTGAACTGCAGTTCCCGGGACTTGTTCATTCGAGAAGGACAGGAAAG
>CAVBWE010000091.1:0-2144 GCA_963598715.1 Sphaerochaetaceae bacterium
CGTCGACGACGGTTTCATAGTTTATTCCCTTTGTATAGGGGATGTCTGCCGAACGGCATGTTCCGTGAAGGTTCTTTTCATCCGGCTTTACTATTCTCATGTATCCGGGAAGATCCGTGTCGTGCAGAATGCTCACCCAGTCGGGTTTTGCCATTTCCGTCCGGAAATAACCGACATATTCCTCTCCCAGGGCATGGTTGTAGTCACCACCCACGATAACATAGTTACCCTTTGAGTATTCCTCGCCGACATAGTTCAGGAGAGTCTCCAGCTGGGCCTTTCTTACGACTCCGCCCTCGTCATATGCCGACATATGGGAGTTGATTATGACAAGTTCCTTTCCGTTTTCGGTATCGAAGCGGTTAACGCTGAAGCATCTGTCAAGATCTGCGATTTTTGTCAGATTGTCTGCTATCGGGTAACTTATGCGTTCTGCCGAGGCAAAGGCATAGTAGGAGAGTGTCAGGAGCCCTGCATTTGCAAAGCCGTGCGGATCGGTGAGCGGAAGATTGAGCCACGAGGAGTGGAAGTTCACTGCAAAGGAGGATGCCATTTCGGGAAACGACTTCATGTAGTAGTCCTTCATGTCGATTCCGAACGAACGTGTGGATGGCGTGTCGACTTCCTGCAGCAGGATGAAGTCTGCATCTATGTCACGGAGAACCCCTGCGCTTCCTTCCGTATCGGCAATGACGTCATCCCTGTTTATTCCCCGTCCGTAGAGTCCTGTCGTCACGTCCCCGTTCTTCCAGGTCGATGAGTCCATGAAGAACGAATATGAGGGACTGTAGCTTCCGAAACCGACGTTGTATGTAACGGCTCTGTACTCCTGACCGTTTTTCAGTGTGAGGTCTGAATTGTTTGAAACAGTCAGAATCTGCTTGTCTTCGATTCTGTAGTATGTCACAAGCAGATAGACGGCATAAATGAGTGCGACTGCGATCAGGGCCGCGGCAATCAGGAGAATGGCTTTGAAGATGTTTCTGAAAGTCTGTTTCATAGTACGATTATAAATGGAAAAAGCAGTTTAAAGAATAGAGAGTCATGTTGAATTGCACTTGAAATGTGGAATAAACTTTTCCCGAGGAATAATTATGGCGAATGGAAAATCAATAATCACCGTCGTCGGTGTCGACAGGGTGGGAATAATAGCGAGGGTCACTTCATATCTGTATGAGGCCAATGTCAATGTCGAGGACATTACACAGTCAATAGTGAAGGGCTATTTCAACATGATGATGATAGTGGACACATCGCTTTCGGCAAGGGACTTCCTGACCCTTTCCCGGGATCTGGAGAAGCTGGGAGAGGAGATAGGCGTCATAATCAAGCTTCAGAAAGAAGAAATCTTTGAGAGCATGCACAGAATATGATCAACATAAACGAAGTCATTGAAACAAATGCCATGATTGAGAAGGAGAACCTCGACGTAAGGACGATTACGATGGGGATATCACTTCTGGACTGTATAAGCGACAACCTCGATACACTTCTGGACAACACCTACAGAAAGATTACGACTCTGGCAAAAGACCTCGTGAAGACTGGTGAGGATATAGAACGCGAGTATGCAATTCCTATCGTGAACAAGCGCATATCTGTAACTCCGGTAAGCATAATCGGCGCCTCTTCCTGCCGCACTCCGTCGGATTTTGTAAGGATTGCCGAGACTCTTGACAGGGCTGCAGAGGCTGTCGGCGTGAATTTCCTCGGCGGCTATACGGCACTTCCTGCAAAGGGAATGACGCGGGCAGAGGAGATGCTGATTCTTTCGATACCCGAGGCGCTCAGGAAGACACGTCATATCTGCGCATCGGTTAATCTCGGCTCGACAAAGACCGGCATCAACATGGATGCCGTTGCACTGATGGGAAGAATCATCAGGGAGACGGCGGAGAAGACGAAGGAGAACGATTCGATAGGTTGTGCCAAGCTTGTGGTACTGTGCAATGCCCCTGATGACAATCCGTTCATGGCAGGAGCATTTCACGGCGTTACGGAAACCGATGCCGTCATAAATGTCGGTGTGTCGGGGCCGGGCGTGATAAACCATGCACTCAAGAGCGCAAAGGGCAAGTCCTTCGGCGTTCTTGCCGATACCATCAAGAAGAAACTCGTTTCGGCCAATCTTGTCAAGGACCCTG
>CAVBWE010000092.1:0-3083 GCA_963598715.1 Sphaerochaetaceae bacterium
CTATCTGCTTCCTCGATATGTGGACAACAGCAAGCGGCAACAACGATGTCCAGTATGGAAAGGGTGCAAACAAGGATGTTGCCATCTACTCGCTTGACCTGACTCCGTACGGCTACGATACAAAGGTCGAGGACGCAACATGGGCTGAGACATACGATGTCCTGATTGCCACAATCAAGAGCTGTACCGACCTCGAAAAGAGAAGCTCCCTCATGCATCTTGCAGAAGACATTCTCATGGAAACAGGCTGTATCGTACCTCTCTACTACTACACGGACATCTACATGATCGATGACGACGTTGAGGGATTCTTCTCCAACCCGCTCGGTTACAAGTATTTCATGTACTGCGAAATCGACGACTGATTCCGCCTGGCGGAAACATTGCCCCTGTTCCTGACGGGGGCATTATTTTTTCTTCTGGAGGGCATTACCGTATAAGGGCTGCCCCGGGTAATAGGAAAACAGGGTTATTTCCTTTCTGTCTTCTACGTTTGTCTCAATAACGCCGGGAGCTCTAAAGACTGTACTGAGGACAGATGAAGACTGAATATAAGTACAGAGGCAAGGCTAACCTTGCTGCCGTGATATCGGACGGCACCGCAATACCGGGTCCGGGAGAGAGGAAAGCCCGTTGCCGACCGTGAAGAATACAGACTTTCATTGATGGAGAGGATGAAGAAATACATTCCTCAGTGTCCGATTCTCTTCTGTTTATCTCCTGAGATGTCAAGGTCCTTTCCGAATGAAGAGCCGGAAGCGAAGCTGAGTCTGTCAACATGAATGCGGGATCTGCCGGAGGAGAGGGTGGTGTCTTTGAAGACAAGGCGGCGTGCCTTCTCTCCGTTTTCATTCCTCAGAGATACCACAAGGGCGTTGTCTCCGTTTTTTCCCGTCTTCTCCTTTATTGCATACCATGCTCCCATCATGAAGCTGTCCTTCGAGATCTTCTGTCCTTTCTTCCGGAGCTTGATTATCTCACTGTCAAGGGCTGAGGAAAGGTAATCGAAAAGATAGAGGGCACTCTCGCACTGTTCAAGCGAGCCGTATGCCGTGAGCGCAACAGAGCCTCCCATGTGATTCTTGACGATGAAGACTCCCGTGCTTTCCCCGATTATATTCGAAATGTATATGATGTATGTGCCGATGCGCTTCCTTTCACAGAGGTCGACAGAGTAAATCTTCTCTTCCTCCGCTTCTTCCCTGTCTTCGAGTGAGGCCTTCTTTATGAGGCTCAGCGCCTTTTCCATGGCGATGACTGCCTCATTCTCGAAGGATGATGAGGTGAGGGCAAGAAGCTTGTCCAGCTTCTCCCTTGCCTTTTCCTTCGTCCTGAGTTCAACCTTTATCCTTGCCTTCTCGAAGCCGCTGTCTATGCCGAGCTTTCCGCATACATCGCGGAAGAATGCAGAGTGTCCCGTCATGGCAGGATTCACTATGCTGTCGACCGCATGGGCACACTCGTGAATGAAGACGTTCCTGACTGTACTCAGAGGACAGTCAAGAAGAGCTTCCGAGAGTACGATGATGGAGCTTTCAGGATCGAAGAAGCCGATTCTGTCCTGACCGTCCATGTGAGCGAAGAAGAGTGCGCTGTAGAGGGGTCGCGTTATTCCATAGTATCTGAAGGCCCGGACCCTGACGTCATTTTCAGCCGGCTTCAGGAGAGCACGGACCTTTTCTTCCTTTTCTCCTGTAACCCTTATGTTTCTGCTCATGAGTAGAGAATAGCCCCATAATGCCGGAAGAAGCTAGCTGATGAAACGGAAAAACGCTCTTCTCATGCACACTGAAAGTATTTCGGGGAAGAACTTCCGGAATATTCAGACAGGATAAGGCGGAGCCCTTGTCCTTCGTTATGCTTCGTCCTCGAAGCCGGCTCAAATCAGGCATGAGACAGAATGGGAAAAGCGTAAGGGTCTCTACATTCTTTTCCGTTTTTGTTTTATTGTAGGGTCATGAAGAAGATATACATTGAAAGCCTCGGCTGCGCAAAGAACCAGGTTGATTCGGAGCTGCTTCTCACCTATGCCGGTGAAAGCGGATATGAAAGGACTGAGACGGCAGATGAAGCCGACGTAATAGTCGTCAACACATGCGGCTTCATAAGGAGCGCGAAAGAGGAATCGATAAATACCTTTTTCTCATTGAGGGAGAAATATCCCGGGAAGAAGATGATACTTGCAGGATGCCTGGCACAGCGCTACGGAAAGGAGATGGAAATCGATGAGGCCGATGCCGTTTTCGGCAACCATGATCTCTCGCTTTTTCCTTCCGTGCTGGCTGACGTCGAGAATGGAAAGCGTACCGTCACGGTTCCCGTGTATCCTGATCCGGACAGGGAACGCGATGACAGAAAGGATCTTCTTTCCTTCCCCCGTTCGGCATATCTGAAGATAAGCGAAGGCTGTAATCACTGCTGCTCGTACTGTGCAATTCCCGTCATCCGCGGGCCTCTCCGTTCCCGTCCGTTCGAAAAGATCGTGGAAGAGGCAAAGAGGCTGATTGCAGAGGGAATTTACGAGATTAACGTAGTGGCGCAGGATCTTGGTGCATACGGGCTTGATATCTACGGAGAGAGCCGCTTTGTTTCCCTGATGGATACGCTGTCCTCCCTTGAAGGGGATTTTGTTCTGAGAATGCTGTACATTCATCCGGATACCTTCCCTGAGGATCTCATCCCTCTTGTTGCTGAACGCCGGAAAATACTTCCCTATTTCGATATTCCCGTGCAGCATGCGGACCATGACATACTGGTCTCGATGAAACGCACGGGAAGCGGCGATGCATATGCATCCCTTTTCAGGAGAATCCGTGACGGAAATCCCGATGCGGTCATAAGAACGACGCTTATGCTGGGCTTCCCCGGGGAGGGAAGACGGGAGTTCGAGGAGCTACTTTCCTTCATAGACAAGGCGGAGCCTGACTGGATGGGCTCATTTCTCTATTCGCGCGAGGAGGACACTCCCGCATACAGGATGAGGAATCAGAAGGACCATGACAGGGCTCAGAGAACGGCAGCAAAATGGCAGAAGGAACTCGAGGAGAAGCAGAGTGAAATTACACAGCGCCGTCTCGAAAGAT
>CAVBWE010000093.1:0-25092 GCA_963598715.1 Sphaerochaetaceae bacterium
AAGACCACAGTGCCCTTGCAAAGTACTATGAGCTCATCAGCGGCGTGACGATCGAATGACTGCAAGCGGAAATAAAGAGGGCTCCGGTGATTTTCGTCTCCGGAGCCTTCGTTTATCCTGAAGAGCTTTTCCTTCATATTTCAGCCGCCCTGCTTCCGGTTGTCCCTGCTGCGATTACAGGAAGCCTCTCTTTCCGCTGCCCGGGCAGTGGCCGGGTCTTTTTGCTGCCCCTTCAGTCTTCATGCGCGGCGGCAGACCCGGCAAAGGAGAGAGGGAGAAGACCGGCGTTGAATACGCAAAGGCAAAGAATTATCCTTAAAGAGTGCCTTACGGCTGCGGCGGCCTGAATTTCCGGACCTGCGGACGCAGATGCTGAGGGAGGAGAGAGTATGAGCATGCCGGAAATATTTCATGGCGCTTATGACGGGGATTCATGGAAGGAGCGCCGGCGGGAGATCCTGGGCCTCTTTGAGAATAACGAATACGGAAAGACGCCCGAGACGCATTTCGACCGGGAAGTGTGTACCCTTATCGACCGCCTTGTGCTGAGGGACGGTCAGGTCAGGGAGGATTATGTCATCTGCTACGAGAAGGACGGGAAGAACACAATGCTGAGATTTACCCTTGTATATGTTCCGTCACCGCATGCCCTTCCCGTCCTGATGCAGGTCGACCCGTTCTCGACAAATCCCCTGTTCATCTCACGTGTCATGTCCTACAATGCGGATGAACGCTTTCCGATGTATGACTTTGCGTTACGCGGCTTTGCGGCAGTCAATGTCGAAGTGGGATACCTTTCTTATGACGATATCCGGCGCTGCCGGCTTGACATGCTTTCCCTCTATCCGCCTCAGAAGGGTAACGGCTGGAGCACGATTTCTGTCTGGGCATGGGGAATGAGCCGTGTCGTCGACTTCATATATTCCGATTCCCGTTTTGACGGAAAGCGGATAATAATCGAAGGTTTTTCGAGGGCAGGAAAGACTGCGCTGTGGGCCGCGGCACAGGACGAGAGGATAGCGGGTGTATTTGCATGCAACAGCGGATGCATGGGAAGCGCACTTCACAGGGGAAAGACCGGGGAGAGGATAAGCGACATAACACGAAAATATCCCTACTGGTCATGTGACAACTTCAAGAAGTATGCGGACAGGGAGGAGGAGCTTCCGATGGATCAGCATATGCTTCTTGCCCTTATCGCTCCAAGGCCTCTTTACGTGACGAGTGCGAGCGAGGATGACTGGTCATGCCCTGAAAAGGAGTTCGAGGCATGCGTACTTGCCGACGAAGTCTACAGGGCGCTCGGAACAGCCGGGCTTGAAAGCCATGTCTTTCCTCCGCCTGAGGTTCCGCTCGACAGGGGAAGGATAGGCTATCATATCAGGCGCGGGCAGCATTCACTCCGTACATATGACTGGGATCGCGTCATACCGTTCATGAGACGGGAACTGGGCATATAGTTACAGAAATGGTGCCTTCCTGTATTTTCCGCCGGCATGGAATGATTATGAGGAGGCTTCCGGGATCCGTGCTCCCGTACAGCCTTTGCAGCGTTTCCGGGTCTGTCTGATGAATTTTATTTCCCGGGAAGCTGATTTTTTTTGATTACGGAAGATAATAGTGGTGTAAGAATATCTGTACCGGGGGGAGTGCCGTGAAGAAATCTACGTTGCAGAACAGGGCCTATGACTACATAAGGGACAGGATTATCTGCTGTGAATACAAACCGGGGATGATGCTGAGTGAAGAACAGATCTGTGATACCCTCAGCATAAGCCGGACTCCCGTGAGGGAGGCAATAGGGAAGCTCGAGCAGGACGGACTGCTGACAGTGAGGAGCAAGAAGGGGATTCTCGTGAAGGAAATCTCGATTGAGGACGTCAACAGCGTCTTCGAACTCAGGATACTTCTTGAGACCTACGCCATAATGAAATACGGCTGCACGATACCGTCTTCAGTGCTTCTTGCCTGGTACACGAGGATTCGTGACAGGGATCCCGTCAGGACGGTAAGGGAGGATTTTTTCCGTGAGGACGATGAGATGCATCTTCTCTTCGTCTCAGCGGTAAGCAACCGCTTCATACTTGATATGTACGGGGCGATGAGTGTGATGAACAGCAGGCTGAGATACATGGCCGGGTTCTTCAATGACAGGAGAATCGAAGAGGTGAGACAGGAACACCTTGCTGTCCTCAAGTATGCCCTGGAGAATAACTGGACGAAGGCATCCGAGGCTATGGAGTGTCATCTGCAGAATTCCAGGAGCATTGTCTTTTCATATCTTCTTTCAGAAGACGGATCTTCCCAAGCTCCGTGCGGCTGTGTAAAAAGATGAAGGGGTGATCAGTGGACAGGAAAAAAAACATCACTGCAGCAGTGCCGGGAAGAAAGGGCTGTCTGACACAGCCTGCAAAGGATCATCCGAGACCTCTCCCGATACTTCTCGGAAACATCCTTCCTGCTTCCGGCATGAACGGGTCTGCTGAAGCCGTCAGGGCCGCATCGGTATTCCTGTCCGCAATCGCGATGATCATCGCATACACGTTCATTCGGAAATACTTCACCGGGGGAACACTCCCCGGAAGCGTCAAAGGATAAAAATTACTCAGGAGGTAATTATGAATACAAAACGGGTTCAGACTCTTGCCGTTATTGCTCTTGTGTCGCTTATGTGCGTCTTTGCACAGGGCGGCAGGGAAGCAGAAGGTTCAGACGGGCTGACTCACATCGAGATGTGGTACAACCCGACCCAGACGGAGGCCGGGCCGCTCCCGGATGACTGGGTCGGCTATGAACTTCTCAGGGACATGGGAATCGACCTTGAGACATCATCTCTTCCTTCCTCATCGACGGACCAGGATTCCAGAATCCAGGCAGCCGCCGCTGCAGGAACACTTCCCGATTTCTTCGTTGCATCGCGCAGGGTATGGCAGGATCTCGTGGACAGGGGACTTCTTGCAGACGTGACCGACTGCTATCAGAAGATGCCGCAGAGAACGGCGCTGATGTTCGATGATGAAGCTGTCAAGTTCACCAGCGTTGACGGCAGAAGCTACGGCTTTGCCACCCCTTCATCCATCACACGCAACGAAGGCCTCATAATCAGGAAGGACTGGCTGGACAATCTCGGACTCGGGATACCCGTGACGCTTGATGAGCTCTACAATGTTCTCTATGCATTCACATTCAACGACCCCGACGGAAACGGAAAGGACGATACTTACGGCTTCGGTGCATTCGTGGAGCAGACCCCTTCCTATGAAATCTATCCCGGGCGCCGTTTCGAACCCTTGATGGGGGCTTTCGGAGTTGAGGGGACATGGTCGTTCGACAGGAATGCCCCCGGCCTTCAGATCCACAGGAAGGAATACTATGACTTCATGGTCTTCCTGAAGAAGTGCATCGATACAGGTGTCATCGACCCGGCCTGGATGAGCTGTGGCAAGGATGACTTCAGGGCTGCCTGGAAAGAGGGCAGATTCGGATGTTTCAGGGAACAGAATTCCGCCCTTCACTCGAAGAGCAGTTACGCTCCGTTCGACAACAACTTCCCGCAGGGTGAACTTGTCGTAATCGATCCTCCTGTAGGAAGCGGAGGACACTCTTCGGTCGGACCGTCTGTCAGGGGATTCAGAATATGGTGTGTCTCTGCTTCTGCTGCCGCGAACGGCAAGCTCGACAAGATCTGCCAGATGTTTGAATGGATGTCGGCAGGAGAGGGCTACATTCTCTGCGGATGGGGTCAGGAAGGCGTCAACTTCGTCTATGACGATAACGGTATTCCCGTATCTGCAGAGGGAGACCTCGGATTCGAGGAACCTCTCGGTCAGCAGTATGTCCAGCTCAGGAGCATGGCATTCAACTACAAGTCTGAACTTGAGCTTGTTTCCCGCTATCCGTCATATACATGTGAAAAATCCGGAAAGCAGATTTCTCCCCTCACCACACTCAGAACCATGCAGGACAGGAAATGGACTCCTGCAGACGGTATGGACAGCATGCCCATTGCGTCAAATGAGCTGCTCGCATTCTATGAGCAGTCTCTTGCAGATTTCCTTGCCGGAAAGACCGCACTCAATGAAACAAGCTGGAAATCTTTCATCGACAAGTTCGACAGTCTCGGCGGAACAGAGTGGGAGAAGACCGGCGTTGAATATGCAAAGGCAAACAACTACCTCCATTGACACGTCAGTATTTCACTGAGGGCTCCGGGAGAAATTCCGGGCCTTTTCTTTTTCAGTGAAGTTCTCTGTGCTATACTTGAAGCATGGATGCAAGAGAAGAGATAAGGAGTCTTACCGACACACTCAGGATTTATCAGGACAAATATTACAGGGAGGGAATATCCCTCGTTGACGACAGGGAGTACGACAGGCAGTATGACAGGCTTGTCGAACTGGAGAAGAAATACCCTGAATACGCCCTCGATTATTCTCCTACCAGGCGTGTGGGCTCGGACCTGACGTCCGATTTTCCTGAAGTCCGGCATACCATCCCGGTGCTTTCCCTTGACAAGGCCTACTCGAAGGACGAGGTCCTTTCGTTCTTTTCCCGCTCCATCGCGAAGGAGGGCGGAAAGCTCAGTTTCGTTGCAGAGGAGAAGATTGACGGCATTTCGATGGTCCTTTACTACGAGGACGGTATTCTCAGGAAGGCCGTCACCAGGGGCAACGGGGAAGTGGGCAATGACGTAACGCCGAACATAATGACGATAAGGTCAATTCCCCTGCGCCTTCCGGAGAGAATAGACATTGCCGTGAGAGGGGAAGTTTATCTTCCGAAAGCAGACTTCGAATGGGTCAAGGACACCTTTGACGACTGGAAGGATGCGGCAAATGCACGTAATCTTGCGGCGGGAATCGTGAGGACCCAGATGAGCAGCAAGGCGGCGAAGGTTCCCCTCAACATGTACATCTACGAAGGTTTCTGGAGTGACAGAAGCCTCACTCCGGAGGATCACCTTCATATTCTCGCACGGCTGAGGGACCTCGGATTCAGGATCAATCCCGATTTTGCGTATGTCGCGGAGACTCAGGAAGCGGCTGAAAAGGGCCTCACGGATGCGGGCTTCAGTCCTGACGGGGCATATTCGTTCCGGACGCTCCAGTCGTACATAGCCGCAATGACACTGAAGAGGCCGGAACTTGACCATGAAATAGACGGGCTTGTCTTCAAGATCAATGAGCTGGATGTCAGGGAAAAATTCGGCTATACGGTACACCATCCGCGATGGGCCATAGCCTATAAGTTCGAATCCCCCCGCTCTCAGGCAAGGCTTCTTGCCGTTACATGCCAGGTCGGGCGTACCGGGAGGATAACACCTGTAGCGGAGACGGAAAGCGTGCGTATAGGGGGCTCGACTGTAAAGAGGGCCACTCTGCACAACCAGGAGTACATCGATGAACTCGAGCTGGCCCTGGGAGATACCGTCTCCATCTCGAAACGCGGCGATGTCATTCCCGCAGTCGAGGAAGTCATCGAGAAGAATGAGGAAGGAAACACCACATACCGCATGCCGTCCGTCTGCCCGTGCTGCTCCACACCCCTTGTGAAAAGAGGTGCCCACATGTACTGCCCCAACTACAGCTGTCCCGATCAGGTAAAGGGCCGTATTTCATTCTTTGCCTCCCGCGATCAGATGGATATCGAAACGCTGGGACCGAAGACAATCGAAATACTCTATGAAAACGGGATACTGAGGGATGTATGCGATATCTACAGTGCCGATTACAGAAGGGCTGTCGGAATACCGGGAATCGGGGAAAAGACTGTGGACCAGATAGAGGACGGAGTGAGGAAATCCAGGGAGCAGCCGTTCTCCACCGTCCTTGCCTCCCTGGGGATTCCGGAAATCGGAAAGAAGAGCGCCAGGATTCTCATTTCCGGAGGCTTTGACAGCATCGATGCCATAGCCGGAGCTGCCGCCTCCGGCGACAATCAGGCATTTACTGCCATCAGGGGAGTCGGAGAGGAGACCGCATCTGACATCATAAGGACATTCAGGGACGAAAACTTCATGAAGATGGTTGAGAAGCTGAGAAGGGCAGGCCTTCATTTCTCCACGGCAATGGATGAAGTCCGGGATGAAGATGAGGAGAAGATATTTTCCGGTCAGGTATGGTGCATTACAGGCTCATTTGAAAATTTCAATCCACGGACGAAAGCGATGGAGGAAGTCGAGAAGAGGGGCGGTCGCACCGTGAGCAGCATTACGGGAAGGACGACACACCTTCTTGCGGGAAAGGGCGGAGGATCCAAGAGGGCCGATGCAGAGAAATACGGCGTTGAAATCGTGAGCGAGGAAGAGTTTCTTTCTCTTCTCGGCAAAGGAAGGGAAAAGGAAAGTGATGCCGGCGGTCAGGGCTATCTATTTTGAAAAAAGTTAATTAAGGTAATGGAAAATTGAGGAAACATTAAATATCCTTGTTTCCGTATTCTTCCGGAGGATGTGTGTATGAACGAGATTGCTGTTGAACTCAATGAAGCCCTGAAGGCTTCCTGTGCCTATGACCTTCTGTCAGAAAGGGGACGCGGAATCTATTTTCCGAAGGGCATAGTCGCCCAGTCTGCCGAGGCAGGCGAGAAGGCAACACGCTACAATGCGACCGTGGGACTTGCAACGGAAAACGGCGAGCCGTTCTGCCTGAGTGACATCTATTCTTCCTTTGTTCCGGGACGGCTCACGAAAAAGGAGATTTTCTCTTATGCTCCCGGCGGCGGAGACAAGGCTCTCAGGGCTCTCTGGAAGGAGAGAATGATTGAAAAGAATCCGACTCTCAGCGGAAAGCTCATAAGCGGAGCCACCGTCACTGCCGGACTCACCCATTCGATATCACTTCTTGCCTTCATGTTCATCAATCCGGGCGATGAAGTCGTGTGCCCCGATCTCTTCTGGGATAACTATGAGCTCATCTTCGAGAACTATGCCGGGGGAAAACTGCTGACATTCCCGACATTCAGAAACGGCGGGTTCAACGTGGACGGCATGAAGAAGGCCCTTCTGGAGGCAAAGGGAGATACGGTACGCATAATCCTCAATTTCCCGAACAACCCCACCGGATACTCACCGTCAAGGACGGAAGCGGAGGAAATCGTTGATGCACTGAAGGCTGTCGCCGATACGGGACGGAAGATCCTTGTCATATCCGATGATGCCTATTACGGCCTTTTCTATGAGGATGAAACGGAAAAGGAGTCGCTCTTCTCGTTCCTCTGTGACGCTCATGACAACATCCTTGCCGTCAAGGGAGATGCCGCAACGAAGGAGGAGATGGTGTGGGGCTTCAGGATCGGATTCCTGACCTATGGAGGAAAATCCCTCGACAGGGCGGCCCTGGATGCACTTGAGAAGAAGACGCTCGGTGCAGTCAGATGCACGGTATCGAACTGTGACAGGCCGGGACAGACACTGCTTCTCAAGGCAATGCGCGACGGAAAACATTACGAAGAAGATAAAAAATATCTTTTTGATGTGATGAATGAAAGGTACACTGCTGTCAGAAAGGCAATCGAAAGGCATAAGGAAAGCACTGTTCTTACCCCTTATCCCTTCAATTCAGGATATTTCATGGCGTTCAGCACAAACGGCCGCAATGCGGAGGAACTGAGACTTCATCTTCTTGAAAAGTATCAGACAGGTGCCATCAACATCATGGGAAAGACTCTGAGACTTGCTTTCTGCTCGGTTGGGAAGGACAGTATCGAAGACCTTGTCGACCTTGTTTACAAAGGAGCTGAGGAGCTGTGGAACTAGAGACCAAACTCTATCTGGTTGATGAAAAAAAAGAGAAATTCATGGGAATCGGAGTGCTGTGGCTTCTGGAGAACATAGAGAAGAGCCAGTCTCTCAGGGCCGCCAGCATCAGCATGAATCTTTCATATTCCAAGGCTTTCAGCATGCTGAAAAGGCTTGAGGAGAATGTAGGACGGCCTTTTGTCGAGAGAAAACGCGGAGGAGCAAGAAGGGAAGGTGTTACCCTGACGCCGTTTGCCCGCCGCTACATGGCGGAGTACAGGGAATTTCAGGAAAGAGCCAAAAAGGCCGCAGAAGAAGAGTTCCTGAAGTTTGAGGAAAAGGTCGGAGAACTTTTGTCAAAGGAGGCGGATGATGACGAAGCACGCATTTAAAATCGAGACTCTGGGGGCTGCAAAGATACTTTCCCCGATTCAGATGTCGGTAAATCCCGGAGACGGGATGGCTGACTATGTTGAAGACAGCGACAAGATATATCTGGACATAGACCACAAGCCCGGCGGAATGGAGAAGGATGTCGATCTGCTTGAACTTGCAGGTCCGAGAAAGAAGATTTACTTCAATCCCAAGCGTGTTCATGCTGCAATCTGCACGTGCGGCGGGATATGCCCGGGGCTCAACAATGTCATAAGAAGTGTCGTGAGGTGCTTCTGGTACCGGTACGGCGTCAGAAGAATCAGCGGCATTCCTTTCGGCTACCTGGGACTTCTTGCCGATTCCCCCTGGCCGATGATAGAACTCAATCCTGATGTTGTCGATGAGATACAGGAGAAGGGTGGGACAATCCTCGGTTCAGCCCGCGGAGGCGGAAAGGAAGTCGAGCAGATAGTGGATACCCTCGAGAGGGAGAACATCAACATACTGATAACCATAGGCGGAGACGGCACGCTCAAGGGTGCTGCCGCCATTGCAGAGGAGATAGGAAAGCGCGATCTGAAGATTGCCGTAGTCGGAGTTCCGAAAACGATTGACAACGACCTTTCGTTCATAGACACATCATTCGGTTTCGACACTGCAGTTGCTTCTGCCGTTCCTGCAGTCAGGGGTGCACATGTGGAGGCAAAGAGCGCATACAACGGAATAGGACTTGTAAAGGTCATGGGAAGGGAGTCCGGCTTCATTGCGGCACACACCTCCCTGGCACAGAGCGACGTCAACTTCTGCCTCATCCCTGAAAATCCGTTCGACCTTGAAGGAAAGAACGGGCTTCTGGCACATCTGAGAAAGAGGATGCTTGACCGCGGACATGCAGTAATCCTTGTTGCGGAGGGAGCGGGTACCGACCTCATTCCTCCGACGGGGGAACGGGATGCCGGAGGAAACCTTCTTTATCAGGATATCGGGACATTCCTCAAGGACAGGATAAAGGAATACTTCAAGGCAGAGGGAATTCCCGTCTCGGTGAAATACATCGATCCGTCGTATATCATCCGCTCGACTCCTGCCAACAGCTATGATTCAATCTACTGTGCACGTCTTGGAGCCCATGCCGTTCATGCGGCAATGGCCGGGAAGACGAAGTGCATAGCCTCCTCCGTGAACAACCGCTTCGTCTACATACCGATTTCAGCAGCGGTTGCAAGGCGTAACCACGTCAATACCGAGGGTGCGCTCTGGCGTGATGTCCTGGAGAACACCCGTCAGCCCATAAGCATGAAGAACTGAGGAGAGACAATGGGAAGAAAGAACAGCTTTGATCTCTCGATGGTGGACAGGTACTGCCTTTCGATGAATCCCGTATATGATGTCATTCCGCTGAAGATAACTTTCCGCTTCGAAAGCCTTACAAGGGAGGAGAAGGAGGATCTCAGGGAGTTTGCAAATGTCGAGGACGGGGTGATTGAGCGCTGGATTCTTCTTCCCGATACGACTCCGCTGAGCGTCCTCTCCTTTGCTGTCGAGAAGGCGTTCGGCCTGCCTCCGTTTGTTACGACATCCTCATTCGTACTTGATGAGGAAGAGCAGAAGAAAATCTTTTCCGGCCTTGAGGAGTCCCTCCTCTTTTCCGGTTCCATCTTCGATAACCCCATTGATTCAGATTACATTCAGGCAATATGGGAGCTCGCTGCCTCGGAAAAAAACGGTTTTCCTCCGATTCCCCTTTCGATGATGGTAACTCCGGGCGTCAGCTACAGCGAAGCCCAGAAAAGAATCGGGGAGGAGGTAAAGGACGTAAGGGAGAAGGGAATCGACATTGACGGAGAGCACAGGGAGTTTTCTTCACTCGGAGGATTCCCGTCCGTTCTGAGGGAGAAGACGAAGGACAGGGACTTCGACTGGTGTGATGAACTGTGCCAGCACATCGAGATAAAGGATGTCATCCAGCGTGCCGACAGGTCATGTACGGACATGAAGCGCCGCTTCAGGGGGCAGAGGTCTACGGCGGAGAAGGGGCGCAGGAAAGGTCAGCCGTTCTGCCACAGACTCTACATGTGCACATTTCTTGATGACAGTCCCGCCTATGAGTTCGAGATCGAGCGGCCGTCGGACATATCGCCTCTTCTGGAGGACGGATATCTTACAATCGAGGATTATCTTGACTCAGTCCGCTATGTCTCGCGAGAAATCTCTCCCGACCTCATATGCAAGAAGGGATACGACCTGTTTCTTTCCGATGAGAAGGGTTACTACGACTTCATAATGCTCCTGCATTCCCCGATGATGACAAGCGTGATGGAAAATGCAAGAGCCATGGGCTGGAATGAACCTTCAATGGACCTCAGGAAGGTTTTCCGCGGATAATGCGGATGTCTTTTTCCTTTCACCGCAAAACAGCATCAAATACCTGTTCTGTTATTGTCTGAAGGCAATTGTTTCCGTTAACATCTGTTCATGTCGGTTCAAGAGAGGAAACAAATGACGGACAAATTCGATTACAGTACTGTTGACGCCGCACTTGAAAAATGCGGGGCCCGGCAGACATCGGTGATTGCCATACTGCAGGCAATACAGGAACAGTATCATTATCTGCCGGAGGAGATTTTTCCCTATCTGGCGGAAAAACTCTCCATGAGTGAGGCGCGTATATATTCAGTGGCAACATTCTATGAGAACTTCTCCCTCGAGAAGAAGGGCAAGTATGTCATCAAGTTCTGTGACGGCACTGCCTGTCACGTCAGGGGATCGGTACCGATTCTCCAGAAGGTAAGATCGGAGCTTGGTGTCACGGACAGGAAAAAGACGACTGATGACGGCATTTTCACGGTCGAAACGGTCTCCTGCCTCGGGGCATGCGGCCTGGCTCCCGTAATGACGGTGAATGACGAAGTTCATCCGTCAATGACTCCCGAGAAGGCCCTGGAAGTCATAGCCGGGCTCAGGGACAGGGAGGGCAGTGTATGAACAGCCTCGTAACAAGAGAAGATCTGAAGGCATTCAGAAATGAGATGAAGAGTGCCTATGAAGCCCAGAAGAGGAAGATCATCGTCTGCGGCGGAACGGGATGTGTCGCAGGAGGATCGCTGAAGATCCACGCCGAGCTCAAAAGGCTTATGGAAGAGAAGAACCTTCCGGTTTCGGTGACACTGGAAAAGGAGCCTCACGGGGATGAAGTCGGACTGAAGAAGAGCGGATGCCACGGATTCTGCGAGATGGGTCCGCTTGTGAGGATCGAGCCTGAGGGATGGCTCTATACCAGGGTCTGTGTCGACGACTGCCGTGATATCGTGGAGAAGACGGTTATGGAGGGAATATGCCTTGAGCGTCTCTGCTATAACCGCAGCGGCAGCACATATCTCAGGCAGGAGGAAATTCCCTTCTATCATCAGCAGACAAGGGTCGTTCTTGAGCATTGCGGCAGGATAGATGCCGACAGCATCAGCGAATACATTGCAATCGGCGGATATGAGGCCCTCGAAAAAGCCCTCTTTGAGATGGACGGGGACGAAATCGTAAATGAAATCTCGACTTCGCTTCTCCGCGGGCGCGGAGGCGGCGGTTTCCCGACCGGAAGGAAGTGGCAGCAGGTCAGACGTGCGGAAGGTGAACACAAGTATGTTGTCTGCAACGGTGACGAAGGGGATCCGGGGGCGTTCATGGACCGTTCCATCATGGAGGGTGACCCCCACAGGATGCTTGAGGGCATGATGATTGCCGGTCGTGCAGTCGGGGCTGAAGAGGGCTACATCTATGTAAGGGCAGAATATCCGCTGGCAGTCAGGAGACTTGAAAAGGCCATCGGTGAGGCAAGAAGTCTGGGCCTTCTCGGAAGGAATATCCTTTCTTCCGGGTTCAACTTTGACATCCACATTGCAAAGGGAGCCGGTGCATTCGTATGCGGTGAGGGATCTGCACTGACTGCGTCAATCGAAGGAAAGAGAGGATTCCCGAGAGTAAAGCCTCCGCGTACGACAGAGCATGGTCTCTTTGATTCTCCTACAGTTCTCAATAACGTCGAGACGTTTGCAACGGTAAGCCAGATAATAATGAAGGGTGCATCGTGGTATCTGACGCTCGGTACTCCGACAAGTCCCGGAACGAAGGCCTTTGCCCTCACCGGGAATATCATGAACACAGGTCTTATCGAGGTTCCCATGGGAACGACGCTGAGGAAAATCATCTTCGATATCGGAGGCGGCATGAGGACGGGAAAGTTCAAGGCCGTTCAGATAGGAGGCCCTTCTGGAGCCTGTCTGACAGAGAAGGAACTGGATCTTCCCCTCGATTTCGATACCCTGAAGAAAAACGGAGCCATGATAGGTTCCGGCGGGCTTGTGGTCATGGACAGCAATACCTGCATGGTAGAGGTTGCACGCTTCTTCATGCACTTCACGCAGAATGAATCATGCGGCAAATGCATCCCGTGCAGGGAAGGTACGAAGAGGATGCTCGAGATACTGGAGAGAATAGTCAACGGTGAAGGAAGGGAAGGCGACATCGAGCTTCTTGAGGAATTGAGCGATACGATTTCCCACACTGCACTCTGCGGTCTCGGCAAATCAGCACCGAACCCGGTCGTGAGCACCATAAAGAACTTCAGAAGCGAGTATGAAGCTCATATCAGGGACAAAAGATGTCCTGCAGGGCAGTGTTCGAAGCTCAGAACCATCTATATTGATCCGGCAGTCTGCAAGGGCTGTTCCGCATGTTCCCGCAAGTGTCCTGTCGGTGCCATCAGCGGGAAGATCAGGGAGACATTCACAATCGACCAGGCAAAGTGCATAAAGTGCGGTTCCTGTGCCGCTGCATGCCGTTTCGGTGCAGTAAAGGAGAAATAACGTATGAGTGAATATATGTATGTGGACGGAATCCCCGTAGCACTCGAGGGTGAAGAGAATATTCTCCGTGTCATCAGAAAGACCGGAGTCAAGCTTCCGACGTTCTGCTATCATACGGATCTTTCCATTTATGGTGCCTGCAGGATGTGCATGGTCGAGGATGAGAAGGGTAATCTCTTCACGGCCTGCTCGACTCCTCCGAAAGGCGGAATGAAAATCAGAACGAACACTGCCCGACTCCGCAAGTACAGGAAGAACATTCTCGAACTTGTTCTTGCCAATCACTGCAGGGACTGTACGACATGTGTCAACAACCGTTCCTGCAAGCTTCAGGACCTGGCAGTCAGATTCAACATAGAAGGAGTAAGGTTTCCGAACCGGGCCGAGGAGAACAGGGTCAGGAACGGCTCAAGCTCGATTACATTCGATTCAGGCAAGTGCATACTCTGCGGAGACTGTGTCAGGACCTGTCATGAAGTCCAGAATGTCGGAGCAATCGACTTTGCATGGCGCGGAAGCAAGATGGTTATATCCACAGCATTCGGCAAGCCTCTTTCCGAGACACAGTGCGTCGGATGCGGACAGTGTGCCGTTGCGTGCCCGACAGGTGCAATAATGCCCAGAAGCGACATACAGAAGGTATGGGATGCCCTCTCCGATGAAAATACGAAAACCGTCGTCCAGGTTGCTCCCGCGGTCAGGGTTGCCCTTGGCAACATTGCCGGAATCGAGGATGGAAAGGATGTGTCTCCGCTTCTCTTTGCGGCCCTCAGGAAGATGGGATTCGATGAAGTGTATGACACATCCTTCGGAGCAGACGTTACGGTTCTTGAAGAAAGCAGGGAGTTCCTCGAGAGGCTTAAGGAAAAGAAGAATCTTCCGATCATCACGTCATGCTGTCCCGGATGGATCAGGTACTGCGAAGAGAAGCATCCTGAACTCCTTGAGAATGTCTCAACCTGCCGCTCTCCCATGCAGATGTTCGCTTCAATAATAAAGGAAGAGAGAAGGGAAGAGGGAAAATCGCTTTTCTCCGTTGCCGTCATGCCCTGCACTGCAAAGAAGTCCGAAGCGGAGAGAAAGGAATTCAGGACTCCCGAAGGGGAGGCTTATGTCGATGCCGTGATAACGACTGAGGAGCTGACCCATATGCTGAGGGAGGCCGGAATACTTCTTGATGAAATCGAAGGTGAAACGGTAGATCATCCTTACGACTATTCATCAGGTGCCGGTGTAATCTTCGGTGTATCCGGCGGAGTCACGGAAGCTGTCCTGAGAAACGTCATTGCCGATAAGTCGCGTTCAGCCCTTCTCAATATTGCCTCTTCCGGCGAGAGGGGAAACGATGGCGTCAAGGTCTTCTCTCTCACGACGGAAGACGGGGTTTCGCTTACCCTCGGTGTTGCATCGGGACTGATGAATGCAGAGCATCTTCTGGAGAGGCTGAAGAATGGGGAGAAGTTCGACATTATCGAAATCATGGCGTGCCCGGGAGGCTGTGTTTCCGGCGGCGGGCAGCCGTTCGTTCATGCAGATGTCAGAAAGGAGAGGGGAAACGGCCTCTATGACAGCGACAGGATGATGAGCATCAGACATTCCGATATGAATCCGAGCGTAGCGGCACTCTATGACCGTCTTGATGCGGAAAAGATACATGAACTTCTTCATGTACACTACACCAGATGAGGATTTGAGGCCCTTTCAGAGGGCCTCTTTCCTTTCTTCTTCCCTACAGGAACTGAAGTGATTTATTTACCGGAGAAAGCCGTACCTGATTTACAATGGAAAGTAAAGACTTGAAAAATACCGATTTTTCTTTATCTATTTCTTTCTTCAGTAAAGTTATACAAAACATAACTTAAAAAAATCAGGAAATTTTTCAAAAAACTGTTTACATTGTTTTTCATTATTTGTATATTCTCTTCAGAAATCGGAAAGCGATAATCGTCCGGTTTCAGTAACCTCCTTTTGTTCCCCACGTATGGTTTCCTCCTTTTTGCCAGGTGGGGTTTTTTAATGCCTTCTCTTCCCCCTTTTTCCTTCTTATATTAGACTCTTTCTGTCGGCTTTATCCGACAGGGAGGAGTGACGGTGAGACAGTGCATGGACAGTGCTGACGTGCACAGCAGGCTGAAAAAGACAATGGGACAGGTCCAGGCAGCAGACAGGATGATTGATGAGGATATGCCGTACGGGGATGCCGATAAAACCATCGAAAGCTTCACGAAGCCGGTCGAGCGGTTTGCAGACAGGGGGTAGAGAATGACGGAATTTGTCCTTTGCGGGGCGGGCTGGAGAGCCGGCTTCTATCTTCGCGTGGCAGCAGCTTTTCCGGACCTCTTCAGGATTGCTTCAGTCTACACAAGACGCATGAGTGCGGCTGCAGTTCTCCGCGAGCAGGGCATCAGTGCCTTTACATCGCTCGATGAAGCGCTCTCTGCCGGGCATTCGGCAGTCATTGTCGCCAGCGGAAGAGAGGGTTTTCTTCCCCTTATGAGGAGCCTTGCGGAAAAAGGCGAGAACATAATAACCGAAACATCATTTCTTTCATTGAGTGACGAAGAACTCGATGAGGCAGAGGAAATTCCCGGGGTGGCGATGGAACAGTACCTGCATACCCCTCTTTATGCTTCCGTCAGAAAGTGCCTGGGCAGGATAGGGCACATCAGCAGCGTATATCTCTCTGCCCTGCACAACCATCATGCGGCCTCACTTGTCCGGGCTTTCTTTCCCCGGGGGGAAATCATGAATGTCGAAAGGATTGTGGAAGAAAAGGAGAAATGTCTCAGGACAGGATCCCGCAGCGGTCTTGAAAGAGATGGTGAAACAGAGGAATACACAAGGAAAATAACGAAAGTCTCCTTCAGGACGGGTGAGTATTTCATAAATGACTTCTCGTCCAACCAGTACCACAGCTACATAATTCCGTCACGCCTTGAAATAAGGGGGGAGCGCGGTGTCCTGACGGAAAGAGGCGTCACATACGTGGCAGCTGACTCCTTTCCGGTAAGCGAGAACTTCGTCTTTCACCGTGACAGCAGAAAAGTCAATCACACGACGACGCTGACTCATGTAACGCTCGGAAGTGAGACTCTCTTCGTGAATCATTTCTATCCGTCATCTCTTGATGATGACGAGATTGCAATTGCCTCTATGCTCCTCGATGCGGCGGAGGGACGGCCCGTATATTCCATCCGTGACGCCGTACGGGATGCCAGGCTCGGGAAACTCCTGTAATTTTTCTCTCCATTCCCCGGCCCTGGAGCATGGTCTGCATACTGTATACCCATACCCAATAGGGTAAGGCGATAATATGAAAAGCTTTCCCGAAGACCTGAAGCCCTCCCTGAAAAGGGCGGATTCAGAAAAGATGTCATTCTTCCTCTCATATCCGGCATATCCGTATTGATGAGCCTCCTGTCCTTCCGGCCGTCCGGATTCGATATGGCGTGGATTGCAGCGGTTCTTTGCGGACTGCCGATGATTGCGGAGGCATTCATCGGGCTTGTAACTTCCTTTGACATAAAGGCCGATGTGCGTGTTTCGATGGTCCTCAGTTCCGTTGCAGTCTTTCTTGCATTGACCGGGATGCCTGATCCTGTCTTCGGAGCCATCGTCCATAATGCCGGACCGGTACCTGTGATGACGAATCCGGCGCTACGGCTGAAACGGATAATGAGGAAGACTGCATCCCGATGGTAATATGACGCTTTTCCCCGTCACGGCAAGGCATCATTTTCAGAGATACCTGTCCTCCCTGCTTTTCTTCTTCACCATGAAGAAGGAGAAGATGAAGAGGACAACGGTGAAGGCAAGAAAACACAGTGAACTTCTTTCCGTGTTGAGCGAACACAGAAAATCGTATGTGCCGTGAAGAATTACCGGCACGAAAAGGGAAAGGAAGCCGGAAATGTTTCTTGAGACCAGCTCTCCCTCTATGTCGTGTCTTTTCTCCTTTCCGTACCATATTCCCATGAAGACGCCGAAAGAGCAGTGTCCCGGAACGGCCGTAAGGGCTCTTGTCACTGCAGTGGCAAAACCATATCTGAGGACATATATGATATTCTCCCAGAGTGCAAAGCCGAGGGAGACTGCGACTGCAAAGACAAGGGCATCGTACTGGCAGTTGAACTCAGGGCTGTAGAGGGTTTTATGTCTCAGAAGCACGAACTTTGATGCCTCTTCGCTCAGAGCGACGACTATATAATACAGCAGGATATCGTAAAGAAGGGTCCTTTCACTGAATATAAGGGAAAGGACGGAGGTCCCGAGTTCCTCGAGGACGGTTGCCGGAATCGTCGAGAACACACCCGAGACGATGAGAGAGAGGATAAAGGCGGGATCCTCCTTCTCGAGTCTGTCGGACCGGTAAACCTTTATGAGAAGAACCAGGGCCGGAATGACTGCAGAAAGCACGAGAAGGGTTCTCGGCAGAAGCAGAAAGCTCAAAAGCATCATATGTTTCTCCTTTCAGACAGTATATATCTTTCCGTTGAATCCCGGCTCTCCTTCTTCCGCACATACAGTTTTCTCAGGCGTTTCCCGTCAGAGGCAAAGCATGTGCTCCTGTGAATGTTAAGAGAATGTAAAATTTATCAAGAAACAGTAAACAGGTCGGAAAAGCGGATATATCATGACTGTGATGTGCGGCTGTCGCCGTGTATCTGTTTTGTGTTCGGGTGAACCCGTTCTCACTTCTTCTGGCCGTGTACCCCCCTTTAACATGGTCAGGAAGGATGGGTTTACCTGTTTTTTCTGAATGTCCTGAATTCCTTTCTGTTCATGAGCACCACCGATTCGACGCTGCGGCCGTGTATCATCTGCCATACGGCGCTTTCCGCCTCTTCCCGTCCCTGTGCATTTCTGAACGGCATGAAGCCGTGCATTGAATCAGCGGCAGTGAGCACCCTGACCTTGCTTCCATCCTTTTCCAGCGCTTCACCGTAGAGGACGGCATCATCATGCAGGGGGTCCTTTTCAGCGGCTATAATCAGCGTCGGGGAAAGACGTGTGAAGTCATTTGAGAGCAGGGGACTCATCAGCGGCGAGAGGCTGTCCTTCGTTTCCCGCGAGTAGTTCCTTATATAGAAGCTCAGCATTCTCTTTGTCAGTACCGGAGTCTCCCTGTAGGTTTCCATGGTCTGGGTCCTGAGCCTTCCGTCCGTGAGCGGATACAGGAGAATCGTTCCTGCAGGTGCGGGGCCCTTTCTGTCACGGAGAAGGATTGCATTTGTTGCGGCAAGCGTTGCACCGAATCCGTCACCGGCTATATAGACCTGGTCGGGATCTATCTTCCAGTACCTGACACCCTCCATGGCCCAGATGATGGAATCATAGCAGTCCTCCACTGCCGTGGGGAATCTGTATTGCTGGCCCAGCCTGTAATCGACAAGAAGTACCGAGCATTCCATCCTGACCGCAAAGTATTTGAGATATGTCAGATAGAAGTCCATGTTCGCATGAAGCCATCCGCCTCCGTGAAAGTATATGACAAGCGGCATTGCTCCCTTTTCGCTTGAGGACCTGTCAAGAAGAAGATACGACGTCACCGTACCGTCCCCCGAGACAGGGACTATGTAGGACGTTACTGAAATATTGCGGGATGCGGTGTGAACGATATATCTGTTCTTGACCCTTGAAGGGTAGGACATATTGTTCATCGTTTTTATATCATCAGGCGTCAGAGACTCCGGATTGAGGGAGAAGAATTTCTGGAATCCCTCCGCAAAGAGTCTCGTCTTCCTGTCATTCATCGTGCTGGACATAGCAATATCTTCTTATACAGTCTGCAATATTGCAATACCCGTCAGAGAACGTTCTTCAGCGGATATTTCGGATCTGAAGTAAAGAGGATTCCCAGCTTTCTCAATCCGGAACTGTCTCCCGGCGACGGAATGTGCGTCATGTGGACATCTGTACCCTTGAGAAGCGGAAGCATTTCCAGCGCGCGCCGTGAATCCTCGTTCTCCGTACTCGACATTGCAAGTGCAATGAGTGTCTCCTCGAGGTTCAGGGAAACACCCTTGCCGGAAAGGACATCCCTCTTCATCTCTGTCACGGCCTCGATGACGGAGCTGTTTATGATGTCCTTCCTTCTCTCTATTCCTGCAAGTGCCTTCAGGGCGTTGAGTATCAGGGCGCTTGAGGCATGGAGTTCCATCGAATTATGTGCAGTGATGATCCTTCCGTCCGGAAGAGAGATTGCCGCAGCACAGACTGTTCCGTCCTTTCCCTTGCCTCTCCCGATTGCGCTTTCCAGCTCTTTTCTTGCCGGAAGTACGACTTCTCTCATGGTTTCGGTAAGCTGTGCCTTGTCCATTATGGAATTGATGCGGGCAACCGTATCTTCATCGCAAAGTCCGGAAGCATAGTCGGTGAGTGTCTTGAAGTAGCGCCTTATTATTTCCTGGCGTCCTGCCTCGCGGCATGCCTCGTCATCGGTTATTCCGAAGCCGCAGCGGTTGACACCCATGTCCGTCGGGGATTTGTACGGGCACTCTTCTCCGCTTATCCTCTCGATGATTTTCCTGAGAAGCGGGAAGGCCTCAAGGTCCCTGTTGTAGTTGACTGCAACAGTTTTGTAGGCATTGAGATGGAAATGGTCAATCAGGTTCACGTCCCCCAGATCCACCGTTGCCGCTTCGTAGGCGATGTTTACGGGGTGATCCAGGCTGAGGTTCCAGATCGGGAATGTCTCGTATTTCGAATACTGGGGTTTCTGCCCCATCTTTGCTTCATGATACATCTGGTTGAGGCATGTTGCGAGTTTCCCGCTTCCGGGGCCGGGAGCATTCACTATTACGACCGGAGCCTCGACAGGAATGTATTCGTTCTTTCCGTATCCTTCGTCAGATACTACAAGGTCGATGTTCGTCGGATAGCCGGGTGTCGCCTGGTGCGTGAATACCCTTATCCCCATTCTTTCGAGCTTGTCCTTGAAGAGGACAGCACTTGCCTGGCCGTTGAAGCGGGTAATGACGACCTTGTCGCATTTAAGGCCATAGGAAGCGAAATCGTCAATCATCTTGAGCACATCCGCATCATAGCTGATGCCGAAGTCTCCCCTCATCTTCCTCTTCTCGATATCGCCGGCATATATGCATATTATTATGTCCAGATGTTCCCTGAGAGACTGCAGGACCGCCATCTTGTTGTCGGGGTCGAAACCGGGAAGAACACGTGATGCGTGAAGGTCATGGAGAAGTTTTCCTCCGCACTCTATGTAGAGGCGTCCGCCCTTACGCGAATTTACGCGTTCGAGTATGTATCTTGTCTGTTCTTCGATGTATTTCTGACTGTCAAAACCTTTTCTGTTCATGATGCCCTAAGTTTAGAAAATCCCTTCCGTCTGGGGAAGGGACTTTCGTGTTATTTCAGAAGTGAACTGTAAGCAAGAAGAATTCCGTCACCTTCACAGCCTGAAAGGACTTTCCTTGCAAGCTTCTTTCCCAGCTGTACGCCTTCCTGGTCGAAGGAGTTCAGGTTCCAGAGGAAACCCTGGAACATGACCTTGTTCTCATAGTGGGCAAGAAGTGCTCCCAGTGCCTCCGGAGTGAGCTGATCGCCATAGATGAGCGAGCTCGGGCGACCTCCTTCGAATTCCCTGTTCGGATTGTCATCGTTCTTTCCGAGAGCGAAGGCGACAATCTGTGCCGCGAGATTGGCATTGAGCTTCTCCTGGCTTGTCGAGTTGTCGGTTACGATGTCGAGACCCCTCTGGTTTTTCCTGAAGCCGATGAACTGCAGCGGAATGATGTCCGTTCCCTGATGCAGGAGCTGATAGAAGCTGTGCTGTCCGTTGGTTCCCGGTTCCCCGAAGATGACGGGGCCTGTCGGATAGTCGATCTTGCCGCCGTTCCTGTCGACGTGCTTTCCGTTCGATTCCATGTCCAGCTGCTGCAGGTGAGCCGGGAATCTCGAAAGAGCCTGTGAGTAGGGGAGGATTGCCGTTGACGGGCAGGAGAGGATGTTGCGGTTGTAGACGCCGATGAGTGCGTCCAGGAGTGCGCCGTTCTTCCTTATGTTTGCCGTCAGGGAGAGCCTGTCCTCCTCATGAGCACCCTTGAGAAGCTTTTCAAATGTACTGTAGCCGTAGCAGAGTGAGAGTATGACGCCTCCGACAGCCGAAGTCGAGGAGTATCTTCCTCCGATATAATCGTCTATGAAGAATGAAGCAAGAAGCGACCCGTCACGGCTGAGCGGGCTTGTCTTGCTCGTTACGGCTACCATGTGCTTCGATGCGACAAATCCTTCAATGGGAGATGACGAGAGGACATTGAGGACAAGATCCCTGTTCGTCAGCGTCTCCTGTGTCGTTCCGCTTTTCGATACGAGGACAAACAGTGTCGTCTCGAGGTTGAGTTCCCTGATGACCGCTGCCGCATCGTCCGGGTCAACGTTGGAGATGAACTTTCCCTCAAGCGTCCTTACTCTCTTTCCCCGTGCCCAGCCTTCGAGGGCGATGTAGAGGGCTCTCGGCCCGAGATCCGAGCCGCCGATGCCGATCTGGCATACCGTCTTGAACTTCTTTCCCGTCGAACCCCTGATTTCACCCTTGCGGACCTTCGAGGAGAAATCCTTTATCCTGAGAAGTTCCCCCCTGTAGAATTCCCCCTTGTCTTCACCGTCTGCCGTGACGGCAGAACCGAGTACGTTGCCGCGGGTAAGGTGATGGAGTACAAGCCTTTTCTCACCGGTGTTCATTACCTCGCCTGAGAGCAGCGCCCTGTATTTTCCGATGACTTCCATTTCGTCCGCAAGGGCCTGAAGGTCCTTCAGGATTGTATTGTCGATACCCATTGCCGCCCAGTTGTATGTGAGACCGCCGCCGAGCCTTGTGGAGCATTCCTTCACCCTTTCAGCACTCAGAAGAGAGTGTATGTCCGCCTTCCTGTCCTCCATGAGTTTTCTGAAGGAGGATGTATCCGTAAGTTTTCTGTATTCCATGAAACCCCCGTTCTGTTTTTCAGAATAGTCTAGATTGCGATATTACGATTATATAAGCCTGTTTATGGATTATAAATGCTAATATGTGGATTATTCTCAGTCTTTTATCTCGGGAATGCGTGAATTGAATGATTCGAGAAGATCCTCTTTCGTCATTCCTTCCCTGAGTATGAGGAAAATCGTGTCATCTCCCGCAAGGGACCCCAGTATTTCCGGAAGTGCCAGCACATCGAGGGCAAAGCCCACGCTGTTGGCATGCCCGGGACGCGTCTTGATGACGCCGAAGTTTCCCGAGAACTCTATGGAGATTATGCCTCTTCTCACGTCCTGTATGTAGCTTTTTTCCGTCTCGCTGATGAGATCCGTGTCGGGAAGGGCATAGTAGTAGCCGGACCAGCCGTCGCTGATTTTTCCGACCTTGAGCATCTTGAGGTCTCTTGAGAGGGTTGCCTGAGTTACCGAAAAACCCTCCTTCTCCAGCAGTTCCAGGAGTGTGTCCTGGTTGTCTATGCGGTTGTTTTTTATTATTTCCTTAAGTGTTGATAATCTGTTGTTGCGTTCTTTCATGCGACCTTCTTTTGCATTTTTATGCAATCCGTATACATATTAATAATAATATTTATGCAAATCAAGAGAATAATTTCCGTCATACGGATGTGAAAACGTATTTCCTTGCAGTTTTTCCTGTGACGATATTCATAGGGCCTGCACGCGGCATGCATTTTCCTTTCATTATTGCCGCACCGTTCTGCCTTGAGCCGGAAGAGGCAAAAGGGGTAGGATTGTTCCATGTCCGACCTGAAGATTGATTTCCTGTGCTTTCTGTATGTTGCGGCCGAGGTTTTTGCCGGCTTTCTTCTCGGAAGGTATGCCGGATGGAAAAGCGAGTACGTGAGAAAGTTCATCCACATACTGACGTCCTTCATCATCATTCCGGCCGAGCTTTACATAAAGAACCCCGTATACAGGCTGCTTGTCCCGTTTCTCTTCATTCTCATAAATTCCTTTGCAGTTCTTACCGGCCTGACGGGCACCCTGGGACTCGGAAGGAAGGGAAGGAAGGCCGGTCTTGTGATATACCCGGTATCGGTAACGGTTCTCGTCCTTCTTGAGATATGCGGTGTGATAAGCCCGTCCTCGGCGATATGCGGTACGCTGATCATGGGACTCGGAGACGGCATGGCGGCAGTTGCCGGAAAACTTCTGGGAAAGCACGGATACAGGGTATACGGCAGGTATGACAAGAGCCTTGAAGGTAGCCTCGCAATGGCCTTCTTCACGGCAGCCGTCCTCCTGACATTCACGCGGATGAGTATTCTTCGTGCACTTGCTGTCTCGCTTCTTGTCACGCTCATCGAGAATTTTTCCCCGTCCTGTGTCGACAACATTTCCGTTCCCGTCCTTTCGGCTCTTCTCGCCGAGCTCTTTTCGCGCTTATAATATGTCCATGCAGAGCATTCTGGGACAGCTGGATGACAAAATCGCACTCCTTCCATTCTGGGGTATAATCGGAATATATGTGGTTGTGCTTCTTCTGATGGTACTGATTTCCTCATGGAAGAAGTGGCTTACGCCGTCAGGTTCGGCAGGAGCCTTCACGCTGGGCTTCATGGTGCTCTATCTCGGAGGTTTTTCCGCCTTTTTCCTTTTCCTCTTCTTCTTTGTTTCCTGTTCTGCCCTTTCGAAAATCCGCAGGAGCTGCAATCCGCGGGAGAAGAAAAGTTCGAGAAGGGATCTCATGCAGGTAATTGCAAACGGACTTCCTGCTGTTCTTGCCCTTTTTCTGACGCGCTCATTTTCCCTGCGTATGATTGCACTTACGGCATTCTCGGCTTCCATTGCGGAGGCTACGGCAGATACATGGGCTTCGACATTCGGTATCATGAGCCGCCGCACTCCCGTATCGATCATCACGATGACACCTGTTCCGAGGGGAATAAGCGGCGGTGTGACTCTGCTGGGACTTTCTGCGGCAGCCCTTGGTGCTGCACTGACGGCCCTTCTCCATGTCTTTGTATTCCGCTGCGGACTGGCGGGGGCACTTGTTGTGGCCGGAACGGGATTCCTGGGGTGTGTAATCGATTCCGTTCTCGGAGCGACAGTGCAGGAGCAGTTCAGGAGAAATGACGGCTCTCTGACCGAGAAGGAAACCGAAGGAGAAGTGAAGAATGAGCGGGTACGCGGTATTGCCGGGTTTGACAATGACATGGTCAATCTGACATCGGGGCTCCTCACTCTTTCGCTTTCTCTCCTCATGGCAACCCTGGTTTTATGATTTTCCGTTGCCCGGAGGAGAGGAGAGGCACTATACTCACAGCATGAACAGAATCACAGGCCTTCTATCATTATTCACGCTATCTGTCCTTCTTCTCCTTTCTTCCTGCCGCATCAGGGAAAACGAGCTGGGAATCCTCAACGATACATCATGGAACTGCGGGGACTCGGCTGTAAACTTCTACAGCGGCAATATGGCTGACGGAAACTTTGCATCGGACAGCGGCAGCTTCGAGGTTTCCTATGACGGGAAAATTCTCCGTGTAAGGTGCATCCGCGGCTCCTGGACGGAGGAAATAGGTACATCATGCGACTATGAGTGTACGGTGAGCGGACAGAAAATGACCACAAAGCCCGTTGATGGCGCGAAATACAATGCACTCTTCACCTCAGGTGAAAGAGAGTGGAACAAGGTGAACTGAAAAGGCAGCTACAGGACGGAAGGAGAATAATCAAAACTCCACTTGCCGATTTCAGTCTTTACGCTTATTTTACTTTACAGCGACGTAATGTTGCTTTCTTAAGGAAAATATATTAGGAGATAAACGAAATGGCAAAGCAGCTTCAGTTCAACGAAGAGGCTAGAAAGTCTCTTGTCAACGGTGTGGAAAAGATTTCGAAGGCAGTCATGACGACCCTCGGTCCGAAGGGAAGGCTGGTTCTTCTGGACAAGAAATACGGTGCTCCGACAGTCACCAAGGACGGTGTATCCGTTGCACGCGAGATTGAGCTCGAGGATCCGTTCGAAAACATGGGTGCGCAGCTTCTCAAGGAAGTTGCAGCCAAGACCAACGATGTCGCAGGTGACGGAACAACAACGGCAACGGTTCTTGCATGGTCGATTACGAAGGAAGGCATGAAGAGTGTCGCAGCAGGTGTCAACCCGATGGGTATCAAGAGGGG
>CAVBWE010000094.1:0-4838 GCA_963598715.1 Sphaerochaetaceae bacterium
AGATGAAAAGAGATGCACATGAATTCAATCACTATAAGGAAGCCGTAATCGGCGCTGTCTGCGACATTGCAAGAGAGGACAGCCGTGTCTGTTTCGTCGACTCCGACCTCTCTTCCTGTATAGGAAGCACGGCATTTCAGAAGGAGTTTCCCGAAAGGTTCTTCAATGCGGGAATAGCAGAGGCGAACATGGTCGGAGTTGCTGCGGGGCTCTCGTCTGTGGGTCTTGTTCCCGTCATTCACTCATTCGGCTGCTTCATGTCACGCCGTGACTATGACCAGCTCTTCATCTCCCTGGGCTACACACATCAGAGGGCAATATGCATAGGAAGCGACCCCGGAATCACGGCACAGTACAACGGCGGCACACACATGCCCTTTGAGGATATTGCGCTCATGCGTCAGATTCCGGGTTTTGTAATCGTGGAGCCGAGTGATGCCCAGTCACTCTATGATCTGACATGGCAGGCTTACAAGAGCGGCAGCAACGTCTACATCAGAACTCCGAGAAAGGGAATCAACTTCCGTTACACGACAGAGGACAAGATAGAACTGGGAAAGGGAGTTGAACTCAGAAGCGGAGAGGATGTAGCCATCATCGCAACAGGTATCGTAATGGTTGATGCGGCACTCGAAGCTGCGGACATCCTGGAGAAGAAGGGAATAAAGGCGAGCGTCGTCGACCTTCATACTGTACGCCCTCTCGATACGGAGCTTGTGGAGAAGGTCGCTTCACGCTGCGGCAGGGTTCTTGTATGCGAGAACGCAAGATATGCCGGAGGAGTGGGGGAGATGATAGCGTCCCGCCTTGCTCAGACGAACCCGGTGAAAATGGGCTTTGTCAACGTCGGCGAGAGATTCGGAGAAGTCGGAAACCTTTCGTACCTCAAGAAAGCTTTCGGCTTCACGGGAGAGAACATCGCAGCGAAGGCTGAGGAAATTCTGAGGTGAAGACAGAGCTCGAGACAATCCCCGTATGGGATGCACTCAGGGAAAATGGCGAGTGTCTGATCTGTTCTCTCATGAAAAAGGCGGAGGAGGATGCCCTGGGCTACTATCTCTCCTCTGCGATAATGACTCCTGAAGTGAGGGTGAAAACCAATAAATACGGCTTTTGCCCTCATCATTGGGTTCTTCTGACAGAGCGTGGAAATGCCCAGAGTCTTGCGCTTATCCTGGATACCTACTATGGCGAGAATGAAAACGCCTTCAGGAAAGGATTTTCAGATATGGCGAAGGCTGGGAATCCGAGACAGTGCGGGAAGGCTGCCGGCGTGTTGAGGAAGGCGGCTGAAGAGAGGGAAAAGGGGTGCCTCGTCTGTGCAATGATGGCCGACCGTCTCTACCGCTATTCCTTCACGCTTTCATCCCTTTTCGCTTCAGATGAGGAATTCCGGTCATCCTTCACCGGTTCGAAGGGACTGTGCCTTCACCATACGCTTATTGTCAGCAGTACGGCGCACGACGCTCTCTCGGGCGAGAGCTTCACGCTGTTTCAGAAGGAGCTCTTTGCGCTTCTCGAGAGAAATCTCCGGAGAGTCCGGAAGGATGACTGGTGGATGACGCAGAAGTATAAGAGTGAGAATGCACAAAAGCCCTGGAACGGCTGTGAGGATGCACATAGGAGGGCAGCATTGAAACTCACGGGAGAGGGAAGGGTAATTGACCCTGTCAGCTCCTGACCTTATTTTCTCTTCCTTCCTTTTCCGGGAAACAGTGACAGCTGTTCCTTTTCCTCCCTCTTCCTTTCCCTTGTTATCGTGCACTTTTTAAGGAGCGTTTCGGAGAAGTCATTCTTGTTTATGTGGAGGTATTCGAGGTAGTTGTCCTCAAACCGGTAGACGAGGATGTAGGCCCTCTCTCCGAGAAGCGAGAATGCGAGCGTCAGCATAGGATTATGCGAAAGATGGTAGTTCCCGGCATTCTCCTTTTCCTTCCGGGTGAGATAGTCATTTGACCAGAAGACTGCAAGTACACTGTGTCCGGAATCGTCCCTCACAAGGATATCGGCTCCATCGTAGTCTATGTCGACGGAGCATGAACGGAAATTTTTTGCCACAGAGACGGCGATACGATGTGATATGGTGCTCTTATGGCGCTTTGCATCGTCTGCTGCGAAGGATTCAAAATAATCAAGCATGGACTTTCTGAATGCCGAAAAGCATTCGATCTTCTCGATTGTGCGTGCCATAAAACATCTTTCTCCCGGCCTTTATCATTATTACCCGACCCGGTAATAAAGAAAAGAGCCTGCACCCGATCCTGTGGTACTGAACATTCAAAAATTGCAGAAGCAGTCAGAAAGAAGAACATGCCGCGAAGTCTGAAGCACAGTGCCGCAGCTCCCGATGGCGGCAGTTTTTTCCATGTCGGTGTTTACCGGACAGGTTCTGAGGAAGAAGAAAATAATTGCCGGGTCCGGAATTCCGGCACTGGCCACCAGGGACCGGTCCATTGCGCAGATAGCTCTAAAGGCGTGCGCGCTGTCAGAGAATTTTGACGGTTTACGAAATTCAACTGTCCGGCCCTCTTCTTCGGCGGAGGGTTTTTGCATCTCCCCGGCGGCCTCAGTCAAGAATGACTGTAATATGACGCCAGTGAAATGCCTCCGAAACCGGAGGCATGGACTTCATTTTGCTGATTTCTTCTTCTCGTCGATGATGAGTCCAAGTTCATCAAGCTGACTCTGATCGACCCAGTTGGGGCAGTTGTCCATCGGAGAGAGGGCCGCCGTGTTCTTCGGGAATGCGATGACCTCCTTGATTGAGGACTGGCCGGCACAGATCATGCACAGCCTGTCGATGCCGGGGGCAATTCCTCCGTGCGGCGGCGGCGAGAACTTGAATGCATCGAGAAGGAAGCCGAACTTGTACTGTGCAACATCATCCGGTATGTTGCAGATGCGGAAGATCCTCTTCTGAAGTTCGATGTCATGGATTCTGATTGATCCGGAGGCAAGTTCATAGCCGTTGAGCACGAGGTCATACAGGTCTCCCTTGACGGAACCCGGATCACTTTCAAGAGTGTCAAGATATTCCACCTGGGGCATGCTGAACATATGGTGGGCAGCCTCCCAGTGTCCCTCATCCTCGTTGTACTCGAAGAGCGGGAAGTCGATAATCCAGCAGAACTCATATGTATCCCTGATGAGACCGAGGTTTGCACCAAGCTTGCTTCTTACGGCGCCCATCGAGTTGCAGCACTTCTTCCAGTTGTCGTGGGCTATCATGAGGATGACATCCCCGTCCCTTGCTCCGGTTGCGGCAAGAACGTTCTTCTCTTCTCCTGCGAAATATTTCGAGACACCGCCCTGGAGAGAGGAGTTTTCGACTTTCATCCAGCACAGGCCCTTTGCTCCGTAAATCTTTGCGGCATCCTCAAGCTCTGTCAGGTATTTTCTTGTATAGTCGTGGCCTTCCGTCTTCGGAGCGACGATGTACTTCACGTATCCTCCGTCGGAAAGTGTGTCCACGAAGAGTGAGAAAGTGGATTTTCCGGCCCAGGAGGAAGCATCCTTTATCTCGAGGCCGAACCTCAGATCCGGTTTGTCGCAGCCGTATGTGTTCATGGCATCATGATATGTGATTCTCCTGAAGTGAGCAGGAATTTCCGTCTTCATCACGTCCCGGAATACATAGCCGAAGAGATCCTCAACGAGGGCAAGGACATCATCACGCTTTACAAAGCTCATCTCGATGTCCAGCTGTGTGAACTCCAGCTGTCTGTCTCCCCTCGGGTCCTCGTCACGGTAGCAGCGCGCAATCTGGAAGTACTTGTCGAATCCGGAGACCATGAGTATCTGCTTGTAGAGCTGCGGTGACTGAGGAAGAGCAAAGAACTTGCCCGGATAAATACGTGACGGTACGAGGAAGTCCCTTGCTCCTTCCGGTGTCGACCTTATGAGTGTCGGGGTTTCGATTTCATAGAAGTCGGTCCGGTAAAAGTATTCACGGATTGACCGGATGAGTTCGTGGCGCAGCCTTATTCTGTCCTGCATTCCCTTTGTCCTGAGATCGAGGAAGCGGTATTTGAGTCTCAGATCCTCTCTTGCGCTGTTCTCGTCTTCAATCATGAAGGGCAGCACCGCACACTGTGAGAGAATCTGGATATCTTCCGCCTTGACTTCGATTTCGCCTGTAGCCATGTCAGGGTTTATCATTTCATCGGGTCTTCTTCTGACAGTTCCCTTTACAGCGATGCAATACTCCAGCTTGAGTTCTCCGGCCGTTTTCTGAAGGGAAGGTGAGGCATCATCATCAACTACAACCTGTGTAAGTCCGTATCTGTCACGGAGGTTGATGAAATGAAGGGCGCCGTGGTTACGGTCTCTGTGCACCCAGCCGTTGAGAACGACAGTCTTTCCCTCGTCATCCTTTCTCAGCTGACCGCAGGTGACTGTTCTCTGCATAAAAGCTTCTTCCATACTTATATCTCCTTTGGAGTCCTTTTATACTAGCACCCGTATGAAATATTTTCTAGAAGCATGAAGTCATGCGTTTCTGTTCTCCTTGTTTATTCCGCAACGGGATGACGAAAAGCTACATGAAAAAAACATAAAACCTGGATTTTTCAAGAATGGCGGATTTAATTTCATCTGCTGTATGTCTTTCTTTGTGAAAATTTTCTGAAATCGTTTTCAGGGAAGTTTCAGAAATGTGTAAATCTCAGTGAAAAATCAATTTAATGATGTATACAAGACGGCACAAAACATATAAACTTACGCCAAGAACAGCCTGATGAAAGGAAAATGGAGCGGGAGAAGGGAAGGCTGATTCTGCACTTCCTGCTTTACCGTTTCCTCTGTTCTGAATTATATGGTTATTGTCAGCCGGAGCGTAA
>CAVBWE010000095.1:0-3487 GCA_963598715.1 Sphaerochaetaceae bacterium
CCCATGATTCCAAGTCCTATGAATCCGACTTTCATTTTATTCTCCTTATTTCAGATGACCTGATTATTGCAGGTTTTCAGTTTCATTTCTGCTCCGGAAGGAAAAGGGAGGGAAGAACCCGTCTGCTTCATTCCTTCCTGATCACGCCGGACGGTTTCTTTGTTCCGGTGTCATTCCTTCGGAAAATTTCTCCTTAATGTAATGTTTTCATGTTCCGTACGTCTTAAACAGTGAAATTCTTCTGTTTTTTTCTGCTTTTCTTCGTCTTTCTGCCCAGTAAGCTTCTGAGGGCAAGGATTTTCCGGGAAAGATATCCGGTTGTTCCGGTATACCCCGGGCCGGCTTGTTTTTTTCGTCCCGAATCTTCGATAATAGGGCTGGTTTTCAAAAGGAGGCAGGAGGGGAAAGTGGGAGATATCAGAAAGGTAGCGGAACTTGCAAAAGTTTCGACAGGAACGGTTTCCAATGCATTCAAGCGCCCGGACAAAGTTTCTGACGAAACAAGGAGAAGAATCTTCCAGGTGGCCAGGGAAGTGAATTACTATCCCAATCAGCTGGCTTCTGCTCTGGTCACTTCCCATACGAATCTTATCGGATTACTGGTATCCCGTTCTTTCAGCATCAACCGGGGCAGGGCCATCAATGAATTCTTTCACAGAGCTTCGCAGCTTGGTTATATGGTGATGTTCGGCGTGGCAGAAATGAATCAGGAGGAGGAAGAATCCGTTATAAGACGGTTCATACAGTATCGTGTGGACGGCGTAATCGTCTATGCCGATTATTCGGAAGACCTGGCAGAACATTTTTGTATCCTGGCCGACAACCATATTCCGACAATCGTCGTGAAGCGTCACTGTGACGCTGTGGAAAATATAGCAGTCGAGGCAGATGATGCCCTGCGGGCCATGATGGCTCAGGTAGCACGATATAAGCACAGAAAGGCAGGGGCTATCTTCATGAGCCCCGTTTATGTCAACGGGGTTTCTGTCGGCGTCCGCGCAAAAAGGGCTGAACTCTATGAAAAATATGCGGGTGAAAATCATATCGGGCTTTCGAAGAAGGATATTCTTTTCGTAAGTTCCGCCACTCCCGAAGAGGGGGAGCGCGCTGTTGACAGTATGCTTGCCGCGGATCTTGATTTTCCTACTGTGCTTTTCTGCATGAATGATCATGTAGCTGTCGGTGCGATGAAGCGTCTTCAGGAACGGGGCTTCAGGATTCCTGAAGATGTTTCCGTCATCGGCTATGGCAATCACGAAATCAGTTCCTTTGTCGTTCCTGCCCTGGCCACCGTGGACCCGGGGGAGTCGGAAATTCTCAAGCATGCCTGGGAGATGCTTCTGCAGAAGATGGCTCATCCGGAAGAGAAGGTGGGTGATTATACAGCTCAGCACTGCTTCATCCTTCGCGGTTCTCTCGGGCCTGCTCCGAAAAAAATTGAAACGTTTTAATCAGTTCTGAAAACAATTTCCTGTTCTTGTTGTTCCTGGCTGTACAGTTAACAGCTATTTTGGGGTTCCTTCAGTGAACCCGGATTCGCTACTGATGGTTTATTATTTGTATTAAAAGAAAATAATATTCGATTTTTCGCCTGTTTTCAATGCTGTTATACATTTTCATCGTCCGTTCCTGCTTTTTTTCTGCCGTCTGAAGTCTCCGGATGCCCATCTGCTGAATGCTGTCGGTTGAAGATTAAACCGAAAAATATCCATTGACAGGCCTGATAATCGATGTAAACATATTAAAACCTTTTAATTGAACAGAAGGAGAGTTTATGAAAAGATTAATTATCGCTTTGCTCGTTACCGCTGTTATCCTTTCCATGCCGCTTTTTGCAAACGGCTCAAAAGAGGAAAGTCAGACGGCATCCGTATCTGCTCCGGAGAGTAAATACGGCGGAACACTTAAGGTTGCACAGGCAACTCTTGACTATTCGGAGACACTCGGTCTGCCGTTCCAGACTGTCGGTCTCGAAACGGAAACGGCATTCACCGCCATTTACGACAAGCTTTGGGTCAGGGGTGCCGACGGAAAAATCAAACTCATGCTTGCAGACAGCTACAGCGTCAGTGATGACGGACTTGAATACACCTTTGTTCTCAAGAAGGGAATCAAGTTCCATGACGGTTCCGACCTGACAGCTGAAGTTGTTGCATGGAACTATAACATGGCTATTGCAAACAAGATGCTTTCCGCAGTCAAGGAAGCAGTTGCAGTTGATGATTATACAGTCAAGATCATTTTGACGAAGCCGAACCCGTTCTTCCTGATGGCCAATGCATCAAAGTGTGCATTCTGCATTACATCGAAGGCTAATTATGACAAGCTCGGTGCAGACGGTGCCCGCTCAAATCCTGTCGGAACCGGTCCGTTCAAATTCGTTTCCATGGAAATCGGCAAGAAGGTTACCCTGGTCAGGAATGAAGACTACTGGATGACCGATACGGACGGAAGCAGGCTGCCGTATCTTGACGGAATGGAGATTTCGGCAATCAAGGATCCCACGGTTGCATCTGCAGCCCTTGCAAACAGGGAAATCGACGTTTACAGCGGAACTCTCAGCAGCATGTACGAGAATCTTCAGAGCTATGGCCTCGAGAACTTCATAATAGAGAAGGGGCAGTCTCCTACCGCAGTCAGGGGAATCCGCTTCATGGCCAACAACCGCAATGCAAAGCTGTTTGCCGACAGACGTCTGAGACAGGCTGTTGCCTATGCTATTGATGCCAAGGCCATCGCAGATGTCTTCGATGATGACGGAACAATGTCATATACTTCACAGATTGCCGTTCCCGGCGGTCCCGATTATGTTGAGAACGCTGTTGTCTACGACTACAATCCTGAAAAGGCAAAGTCCCTGCTGGCAGAGGCCGGCTATCCTGACGGCTTCGATATCGAAATCAATATCGATACGACAGCGTATGGCAAGCAGCTCGCCGAACTCATCCAGTATTACCTCGGACAGGTCGGAATAAACGTGAAGATCATGTCCTATGCGAATACGGAAAGAAACGCCATTCAGGACAGGGCCGATACATGGGATCAGATTCTTGTTTCACAGACAGGAATCACCGGTGATTCCGTAAACGTCTGGGCCAACTGCGGACCTGAAAGAACGAAGTGGAGAAACATGCAGCCGTTCGATACGGAACCTGAATGGGAAGCTCTGTGGTACAAGGTATCCGAAGCAAGGACAGAAGCAGAGGGCTATGAAGCGCTGAAGGAATACTGGGCTCATGCCTATGAAATCTGTGCCACGTATTTCTTCATGCATTACTATGCAGACGTGAAGTATACGACAACTGACGTCAATCTGCAGATTGAAAAGACCGGACTCAGGTGGCTTGATTCCGCTTATGTTTATCTGATTAACAAATAAAAGCTGAACGGGGCAGGTACATATATGCCTGCCCTGTTTGAGACTGGAGAATCACATGCTTAAGTATATTCTAGGAAAATTCGGACAGTCTCTCTTCGTTGTCTTCCT
>CAVBWE010000096.1:0-3900 GCA_963598715.1 Sphaerochaetaceae bacterium
TTCGGGGTTGACCTTCGTTGCCTCCGGAGGAAGGAAGTAGTCAGCCATGCAATCCTCGAAGACCTTCTCTGCCTTCTTGACCTTGTCGATGTCGACGTCGAGCGTGTAGTCTGTACCTCTGAGGGCGTGCCACATCGTGATGATGTCGGGCTGGCATGTTCCGCCTGATACGGGACTCATGGAAAGGTCCAGCTGGCTTGCACCTGCCTCGATTGCCGCCATGTACTGCTGAATCGAAACACCTGCCGTCTCGTGGGAATGGAAGACGATGTTCATATTCGGTCCGACGAGCTTTCTTGCCCTTCTGATTGTCTCATAGACGTTGTGGGGAGTTGAAGTACCGCTGGCATCCTTGAAGCAGAGGGAGTCGAACGGAATCTTTGCGGCGATTATCTGCTTGAGTATCCTTTCATAGAAATCCGGATCATGGGCACCCCTGACACCTTCGGGAAGGGACATCATGGTGACGGTAACCTCGTGCTTGAGGCCGGCATCATGGATTGCGTTGCCGCTGTCGATGAGGTTGTTCACATCGTTGAGTGCATCGAAGTTGCGGATCGTCGTCATGCCGTGCTTCTTGAAGAGCTGGGCATGCAGTTTTATCATGTCCCTCGGCTGGGAATCGAGACCTACGATGTTGACACCGCGTGCGAGGGTCTGGAGATTTGCATCCGGGCCTGCAACTCTTCTGAATTCATCCATCATCTCGAATGCATCTTCGTTTGTATAGAAGTAGAGGGCCTGGAACCTGGCTCCACCGCCTGCCTCGAAATGCCTGATGCCGGCTTCCTTTGCTGCGGCAACTGCCGGCATGAAGTCCTTTGTGAAAACCCTTGCACCGTAGACGGACTGGAAACCGTCCCTGAATGCGGTACACATGAAGTTGATTTTTTTCTGAGCCATTTTCAATTCCTTCCTTTGTCGACTGAAGCTGCTATTGCAACTGCAATCTTCTCGTCATCGTTAGACTTTGCTGCTGTTACAGGTTTAGCAGCAACCTTCTTCTTCGGTTCTTCTGCCGCAACATTCTTTCCGACAATCTTGGACATAAGCTTTATCGAGTAGATAAGGATGGTCAGGAAGATGAAGACAACAATCATACCAAGGAACATTAAAACGATTCCGTCTTTAAGCTGTGCACTCAGATATGCACCAGGCAGATTTGTTAATAATGCCAACATTTATCATGTCTCCTAAACTGGAAATTAAATTTTATCGTTATACTACCAAATTATGACGTTCAGATTCAACCTCGCAGTCAGGGTGTACGGCTTATTTTGTTTTGCCCGCATACCTCTAAATTGATTGACGGCTGTCTTTGGATTATCATCATGGTGTGGAGAAGAAAATGGAAAACACACAGATGAATGAATATGATCAGCAGAGCGCAAGAATCGACAGCAGGATGGGCTCCATCAGGCGCAAGATCGTCGTCATGTCCGGTAAGGGCGGAGTGGGCAAGACCACGGTTACGGTCAACCTTGCATCGGCTCTCAGGAGCATGGGATGCTCCGTCGGCATACTCGACTGCGATATTCACGGCCCGAATGTCGGCAAGATGCTGGGAACGGGAAATGCTCAGATAGAAAGCCCTGACGGCAAGACAATGATTCCCGTCGAGACGGAAAGCGGGATAAAGGTCATGAGCCTCGCCTATGCGCTTCCTGACCCGGATGATGCCATCATATGGCGCGGCGCCATGAAGATGGGGGTCATAAGACAGTTTCTCGGTGACACGGAGTGGGGGACGCTGGACTATCTGATCATAGACACACCTCCCGGAACGGGAGACGAACAGCTGACTGTCGTTCAGTCGATAAAGGACCTTACCGGTGTCATTATCGTGACGACACCGCAGGAAGTTGCAATTCTTGATTCGAGGCGTTCGGTGACGTTTGCAAGAAAATGCGGAGTACCGATTATCGGAGTCATAGAGAACATGTCGGGCCTCAGGTGTCCCGGATGCGGAATGGAAATCCCTGTCTTCGGAAAGAACGGAGGAAGGAATATGGCATGCGCGATGAATACTCCGTTCCTGGGAACGATCCCCATGGAAATCGACCTCATGGAAAGCGAGGACAGCGGAAAAAACTGGATAAGGGAGACAACTCATCCCAGTGCACGGGCAATAATGGAGATAGCGGAAAAACTCGAGAAGGGGGATGCATGTACGACCGGGCGTGAAATGAACAGGATAAATACTGCGGCCTGTTCTCCCGAGGCATGTGCACACTGCACTTCGTCATGTTCCGAGAGAAAGAAATGACGGACGGAGAATGCCTGAAATGGAAGACGGGGGAGAAAAGAAGGGTCTTTTCATCCCCGATACTGAGCGTTGACCTTTCAAAGCGTACGCACGGTGAGAAGAAAGGTGAGTTCGTGACTCTCTCCCTTCCGGACTGGGTGAGCGTGATTCCATGGACGAGAGACCCTTCTTCAGGGGAGCCTGTGTTCCTCATGGAGAGGCAGTTCAGGCATGGCAGTGAAACGGTAACCTGCGAGTTTCCGGCAGGCCTTGTGGAGAAGGGTGAGAGCGCCTGTGATGCCGCAAGGAGGGAGCTGATGGAGGAAACGGGGTATGAGGCGGATCTCTGCCTTCTTGCATCGTTCAATCCCAATCCCGCTTTCATGACCAATACCCAGAGCTTCTTTCTTGCAGAGAATCTCGTGAGGACGGGTAAGCAGATGCTTGATGAGAACGAGGAGATAGAGACTTTATTCGTTCCCGTTGAACACGTCATAAGGAAAATGGGCGAGGGTGCCTATTCCAACGGCATAATGCTTGCCGCACTTTTCTGCTTCCTTCGTGAATGTGAGAAAAAACCGTATCTGAGGAGAAACTGATATGAAGAAGATATACATGGCGGTGATGGTCCTGACGCTTATTTCGGGAGTATCGTGCATGACGACGGAGAAAAGGGAAAATGCAACCGTAACGGTTTCGGCAGAGGCTGCAGTCATTGTTATTCCCGATACAGCTTCGTTTTCGATAACTGCTGAGGCTCTCGGAAAGACTACCGAGGAGGCGAGGTCCTCCTCTTCCCTCATGATAGCGGATGCCGTTTCCATACTCCGGGATGAATTCGGAATTACGGATGATGCACTCACGACAAGCTATATGAACATCTCTCCGTCCTATGAATGGCGTGACTCGTCGCGTGTTCTTGCGGGACAGAGGGCTGTACAGACACTCTCCGTCACGCTTTCGGGTTCTCTTGAGAATGCCGGACGTGTCTACGACAGGCTTTCGGTCCTCGACGGCATATCGATTTCCCAGATATCGTACTCAAAGAGGGACACGTCCCGGGAAGAGGCCGAGGCAAGAAGACTGGCTGCAGGGAAGGCCGAGAAGACGGCAGGTGAGTATGCTGAGGGACTCGGACTCAGGCTCGGAAGGCTTATTTCGCTTTCTGAAGGCGGCAATTACTCATACGGCGCTTCAAACGCGGCAAGGGCAGTGCTGAGCGAGGCTGCTCCGGCAGACAGCTACACTGCGACATCATACTACATGTCGGATATGGCGGTATCTGCAGGGGTGACGGCGGTTTTCGAGCTTACGGAGTGAGAAAAGCGGCAGACAGGAGACAAGTCATGCATTCTCCTCAGAACCTGCTCCTTTTCCGGCACGCTGGAAATCCCGCCTTTCCTTTCTGTCGAGAGTCCTGCGGAGACGGAGGCAAAGGAGACTATGCGGTCGAGGTCCCCGGGCGTCAGTTCACCGATGCTTTTTCCGGACTCAAGTAAGGCATACACTGCGCTTGCACCGTAGATGTCCCCGGCTCCGGTGGTGTCGGTTACATCAAGATTTCCGAGTGCCGGAACAAAGCCTGCGGCATTTTCTGTGGCATATATCGAGCCCTTTTCTCCCATTGTGACCATGACAAGGCTTACTCCGTGGTG
>CAVBWE010000097.1:0-14564 GCA_963598715.1 Sphaerochaetaceae bacterium
GTTAATAGTAGGCTGAAATGTTTGGTTTTCATGTAGCAGATGCAGCCGCTCACTCAGTCGGCGAAGCAGTAAAGTTCGGTTTCCTTGCCTGGGGTCTTCTGGCTCTTTCAATGGGAATCATCTTCCTTGTTGTTCTTGTTCTCAACAAGGTTTCAAACAAAAATAAGAAGGATAAGTAAGGCACTTCTTCTTCCGGGGCTCCGCGGCGGGCCCCTTTTTCACATTCCGGTTCACTTATTCCCGCGATAGTGATAAAAACTTCCATGCGTTATGAAATACAGTGGATCTCCTCAGTCATTCGGAACTGAAAGAATCAGCCGGCTGATTCTCAATATGGCACCTCCCGTGATGCTGTCACAGCTCATCCAGGCGCTTTATAACATCGTCGACAGCTATTTTGTCGGCTCCTATTCCACATCGGCACTCACAGCCCTCTCCGTAATCTACCCTCTCCAGTGGCTCACTACGGCACTCGCCGTGGGACTTGCAGCGGGAGTCAACACCTACTCTTCGCGGCTCTACGCTCTCGGGGAGGACGAAACTGCAAATGCAGTCGGAGGGACCGGAATGATTCTCGAAGTCATCATATGGCTCCTCTATTCGCTCTTCATTCTTGTTTTCCTGGAGGGCTACGTAAGAAAGTCCGCATCATCCGAAGCCGTGATACAGGACTGCCTCACATACGGAAGAATCGTATGCCCCGGTTCAATCGGTCTCTTTCTCGAGAGCAACTGGACAAAAACCCTGCAGGCCAGGGGAGAGATGGCAACCCCCATGGCGGCACAGGTATGCGGAGCCCTCACGAACATTGTTCTCGATCCCCTTCTCATCTACGGGAGAGGCCCTTTTTCTCCCATGGGAGTGAAGGGGGCAGCCATTGCCACGGTAACCGGACAGTGCGTGGCCGCATTAATCGTTGCCCCCGGCGGATTCAGAAAGCCGCCGAAGGAAATGAAAAAGTTCATTCACCTTGCGTCGGGCACACTTTTCCTCGGATATCCATCAATGCTTGGTCAGAGCACGATGACAGTCTACATAATCGTACTGAATCTCATTCTCGCCACATTCTCCGATGCAGCAGTCACGGTACTGGGCCTGTATTATAAGTATCAGTCGCTGTTCTTCATCCCGCTTCTGGCGCTTCAGACCTGTGTCGTTCCGATAATCAGCTACAATCATGCAGCCGGGAACTACGGAAGATGTCGCGAAAGCGTGAATATCACACTGGTAACGGCGTCGCTCTTCATGCTTATCGGAATGACGGCATTCTGTATATTTCCCCGTCAGATACTCACTGTCTTCACACAGGACAGAGAGGTGCTTGCTGCCGGCATTCCCGCATTCCGTCTCATAGGCTCCAGCTTCATAAGCGCGGTATTCTCGCTCACATTCCCCGTTTTCTTCCAGGCCATTGCCCAGAGCTTCAAAAGCACGATGATTGCCCTGACAAGGCAGATTTTCTGTCTCATACCGTTCTTCTGGATTCTTTCGAAAATATCACTCAACGCAGTCTGGGCTGCCTTCCCGCTTTCCGAGACCACAGCCGGAGTCCTTGGCCTTGTATGGTATCTTGAAGAAATCAGGAAGTGGGAAGGTCAGAAGACGGACGAGAACAGAAGCGAGACACCGTAGACACTCTCGTTCTGCAGCATGTCCTTCAGAAGGAAAAGCGAAAGTTCCGCCTCCGTGAAATCACTGATGACGGCTGTAAGGGAGAGCGAGGAGAAAAGCGAAACGATTTCATTTTCCGAAATGGAAAGAGAGGAGAAAAGTGCCCCGTCAAGCCGCTCGGAAATGTCATACGACAGGCTCATCATCACCTCCCCTTCTGCGGAAAGCCGGGAATATTTTCCCGCCATACAGAGTCCGAGGGTGTGGCTTTCGTCAGCCGTCAGGATGGAAAAGCGTTTCATGAGATTGAGAACAAGGGAAAAATCATCTGAGCAGGAGAATGTCGTTTCACCTCCGATGACATAGTCAAAAAAGAGTGTTCCGTCAAAATAAAGCGCAAGCCTGTTTTTTTTGCCGCTGTCAAAGCGGTATGCATACGAGATATATGCTTCCTTCAGAAATTCGCTTCCAACTGATTTTCTCATGTTGACGGCAGCTATGCTCATCTGCTTTTCAAGCGGCATCGAATAGCCTGCAGTGATGACGAACCCTCCCCCGAAATTCTGTTCCAGGCCCAGCAGCCAGATATTACGTTCGGTCTTTTCTCCGGGCTTTTCATTTTCGTACTCAGTTTCAAGAAGGGCATCTCCCACTCTGTAGTAATATCCCTTACCCCAGGAGACAGGGGCCTTGCCGACTGTGAATGTCGTCTTTCTTCTTTCGCTGAAAAGCGGGAAGCGGAACTTCACATATGCCTTCTCGAGAGAAAGGGATTTCATGTCCCGGAGGGAAACGGAAGATGAAAGGGCGTCGGAAGCTTTTCCGACAAGGGATGAAAACGAGGCTTTTCCCTTCACTTCTCCCTTCATCGTGCTTCCGGATGCAGTATACGTCAGGTATACGTCCGTATTGAAAAGGATATCATTGAAATCCATGGAAGGAAGGGAAAGACCGGAATATGACGAAAGGTTTCCCTTTCCTTTAAGGTATACAGCATTCGTATCCACAGCTGCGGCAACATCCGAGGCAAATGCAGGGATACACAGCAGCAGCCCCAGAATGACAGCAAGTTTTGCCTTCACCATGCCATTTCCTCGCTTTCGAACATTCTCCCGTCGATTTCAATATCCGTTTCCAGGCTTTTTACGCTCATTACGGATACAGAGTTCTTTCTGACTGCATTAATCACTTCTATCCTTCCGGGAAAATATGTATCCCCTTCCACTATGTACGAGGAGTAAAGGACCGTCTTGAGAAGTTTCCCCGAGAGCGAGAAGAGATCCATCCTGACAGGAACCATGCTTTTTTCATCCACATAGATAATCTCCTTCTGATAGGTTTCGCTTCTCTTCTTCGCAGTAAGGGAAAGAACGTATGCAGCCATGCCGTCAATTTCCTCTTCGCCCTCAAGTGTATGAGTATATCGCCTGTCATAGTCGTCATCTCCCGTAAGGTCCTCATAGGAGAAGTCGGAACCCAGAAATGAATCCTTGAGACCGGAGGATGAAAGCCTTATCGTCTCATCCGCATCCGGATAGTAGATATATATCTCGTCATCGAGACGGAGAATCTTCTGTCCCCTGTCCGGCCCCGAAAGAACAGTAAGAAGAGTGTCTCCGTTTTCCCTCTGATATGCATCGAATTCAAGCGTCGTCTTTCCGAATTTGTCACTGTTGACAAGTTCGGCACTGAAGTATGCGGACCCGAATTTCATTTTCCCGTCCATCATGTCTATTATCTCCCCGCTCGTATAGGCGAAGAGCAATGAAGCGATGGAGAATGCCGCCATAAAGGATACGAATCTTTTCATCATGCTTCCTCCCTCAGCTCTTCGGCAACTTCCATCTTCCTTATCCTTCGGGATGCAAAGTATGCCGCAGCAGCTGACACTGCAGTTTCTATGATTATTACGATGAAATACTTGTCTGCACTCAGCGTCGTATAAAGTCTCTTCGGGAAGCTCCAGCCTTCAACCGCATCTGCTCCGAACAGCGTAAGGTCGAGACCGGCATGGTAAAAATATGTGATTACCGCCTTTCCTGCAAGAGAAGCCGCAACAGCTCCGAATGAAGATATGATCACGCCCTCGAGGACAAACAGAAGCATGACCGAGCCCCTCGAGAACCCGAGTGCAACAAGTGTTGCTATCTCCTTTCTTCTTTCAAGCACGCTCATCATCATGGTGTTGAAGACAAGAGTCGATGCAATGAAGAAGAAAAGCACAACTATGAGATCAATCATTATGGTGTAAACCATCTTCATGCTCTCAAGCGTCGAGATACTCTCGTAGCGGGACACTTCAAGATTCCGTGAGTTCAGCATTGCGTCAAGGGAGGCCTTGACAGAAGCGCTGTCATATCCGTCGGAAATATAGACAAGCATCTCCAGGGCACCGTCATCCATATGAGTGACGGCGGATACGGTTTCACTGGGCATGATGAGCATTGACGAATTGTATTCCGCATTCATATAGCTCACTTCCCCGCTTATGGTCACCTTCACGGCATTGGAACCCGAGGAAACCGTCCTGAAAAGCAGGATTACACTGTCCCCGACATCGAGATTGAATTCCGACAGGAAACGCACCGTTGCAAGTGCTTCGGATTCAGAAGCATCAGGAAGACGGCCCCTGGAAAGCAGGGCAGCATCGGAGAAGAAGACAGAATTGCCGGAAGCTCCGATTACCGCTACCGTCTCAGTCTTTCCGTCGCGGTAGAGCGAGGCATAAACTCTTGATACCATAACTGCGCTTTCTACTCCCTCCTGTGACAGAATCATCTTCTCCGTGTTTTTGACATCATCGACATAGAACTGCACCGGCATAAGGCTTTCGTAGCGGGTATAGTCTGAGTTTCTTATTCTCAGGTCTCCCAGGCTGTAGAGCTTCTCGTTATTCATCATGTCTGCCATAACAGTATACATGAAGGACATGACGACAATGACTATGAGGGATGCAATGAATACGGAGAGTGCCGTTGTCACGGTTCTCCTGGTATTTCTGAAACAGTTGTTCAAGGCAAGACGGAACATTTCAGGCCCTCCTGAATAATTCGGCGATTTCCTTCTTCCCGTAGTGTCTTACCGGAAAGAATGCGCTGAGTGCAGAAAATATGAGTGCAAGAAAAGGTATGATGATGAAGGACTGAGGGAACAGCCCCGCCTTGAGAAGAAGCGGTATCCTGTAACCGAAGTCCACGTTTTCGCTTACAAGACCGGATATGTCTATTCCGTATCGGCAGAGGGGATAAAGGATGAAGAAGGCGGCAATGCACCCGGTAAGAGAACCGATCACCCCGGAAAGAAAGCCCTCCATTACGAACTGAAGCGTGACGAAGGAGCGTGAAAACCCCATGGCCCGCATCATTGCGCTCTCCTTCGTCCTCTCCATTGCAGCCATTATCATCGTATTCGATATCCCGGCGGCGGCAATGATGAAAAGAAAGACCAGCATTGCAACCGAACTTCCCTTGTCTCCGTTCATGATTGCCATCAGATCGGAGTTTATGTCCTCATAATAGTAGGCATGCACTCCGTCCTCACCGATGATCGAATTGACCCTGTCCGGAAATCTGACGGAGGCAACAGCCGTCCTTCCGTCGGAAACCGCAATCTCACTGACGGCTCCGTCAAGAAGAAGGTATTCATCGGCAACATCCAGGTCCATGAAGACTTCGCCCTTATTGACAGCCGGATTCTCCATATTGACTATACCCGTTATCTCCTCGTCCAGGACCTCCCGGAAGCCGTCCCGCCCGGATAGCTCGAGCGTAATGACATCTCCTGTCGTGACTCCGAGCTTTTCTGCAATCCGGCTTCCGACGACAATTCCGTCCTTTCCCTTTTCAAGCCATTTTCCCCGGTCCACGCAGGAAGCAACGGAAAACACGCTGGCGTCCCTCTCTGCATCGACTGCAACAAGTGTGCATGTAAGTTCCATCTCGATTCCGGCTTCCTCGCTGTAATGGATCAGCGTAGCCCCGGTCTTGTAACGGGGAGCAGAGAAGACGGAGGCTGAATCAAGAGATGATGACACGGCATCTCTCTTTTCCCGTTCAATCAGATTAACCGAAGGAAGCTCATTCCTCTTTTCGAAGTATCCGTCTGCATAAACCGTCGCCTCTGCACTCTCATATCTGATGAGGTTATATGTCGAGAGGTCGAAAACTCCACGGAGAAAGCCGTCCACCACGACTGATATCGATACCGAAATCATTACGGCAAGAATCGTGATTATGCTGCGGGTCCTGTAACGTGCCATGTTCTTCAATGAAAGCCGGATAAGCTTCATTTTCTTCTGTCCTCCACTACTTCTCCATCCCTGAGAATGACGGTTCTCCTCACCTTTTCAAGCACGTCACTGTCATGAGACGAGCAGATTACCGTTATTCCGTATTCCCTGTTAAGCTTTTCCAGCAGGTCAAGTATCACGGCGCTGTTTCTGCTGTCCAGGTTGGCAGTGGGTTCATCACAGAGGAGCAGCACCGGCCTTCTGACGATGGCGCGTGCAATCGAGACCCTCTGCTGCTGTCCGCCGGAGAGTTCACCGGGTTTCCTTTCGAGATATTCCCCCAGCCCCACATCCTCAAGCGCCTTCCGGGAGGCAAGAGATGTATCCCCGATACCTTTCGCCCTTATTTCATCCTTCTTCATCATCTGGAATGAAAGAAGTACATTCTCGAATGCAGTCAGGACGGGAATGAGGTTGTAACTCTGAAACACGAACCCGAGATTAAGGCGGCGGAACATCGTCTTCTCCTTCTCGCTCATTCTACTGAGGCTCTTCCCGTCGAAGATAATGTCACCGCCTGAAATACTGTCAAGCGTGCCGATCAGATTGAGAAGCGTGGTCTTTCCGCTCCCGGAGTGGCCGGAGAATGCCATGAATTCTCCCCTCCCGATTGAAAGATTCACGTTACAGAGGGCCTTTACCTGCTCCTTTCCGCTTAGATAGTTTTTCGAAAGGGAAGTAAGTGTTATCAAATTGGAGTTAGTCATGGCTAACTTAATACTTCTTTTTCCTTCACCTGTCAACACTCCGGAGAAAGAAGGCATTTTCCGGAACCGGAAGGATGTACTGCGTCCGCATCAAGAGGCGCCGCCCGAGAAAAAGTGAGCAGGAAAGATACGATAGATATGTCTATGAAAGAGCATTCCAGCCTTGATGAGACAAGGTCATGAAAGACTTTCGGACGGAGGAAATTACTGCAATGCCTCTTTCAGCTCTGCAGTCAGATTCCTCATATATTCATCTCCGAAACCGGAAGATATGTACACAAGGCCCTTCAGTGTGAGTTCATTCCTTTTCTTTCCGCTTACTCTTTCCGAGGTGATTATTTCATCCAGGAGCGAAAGAACTTCCCTTACCTGGAGACTGTCCAGATCCGAGAGCCGGTCCATCGGATAGTCGTCATTGTGACCGCATGGCTGAGGACAGACAAAACATGAGGGGACAGTCTTCTTCTTTGCTTCAAGAAGTTCCCCCTTCAATGCCTCCGGCGAGGCGATATCACCCCGGCTGACAGCGAGAGTCGCATTCCTCAGAAGAGACATGACGCACTCAAGAGGCTCTTCATCCCCCTCGAGGGAACGCGCAAGGCCGATAAGGGATGACATGACGGAGAGGGATTCATCGGGAAAATATTCACCCATTCTCCTTCAGCCTCCCCTCTGCTTCTTTTTTCAGTCTCTCTATTTCGGAAAGCAGAAAGGCCTTGTCCTTCGGAGTGTAATATTCAACCTTCATCCTCAGCTTTGCCATTTCATTCACCATCGGCCGCAGTGCTTCGATTATGTTCCCTGTCAGCTGGTCCGGATCATATTGTACAAGAACGCTTCCGGTGTCCTCGTTCACCTTGTATGTACCGGAGAAGCCCAGCTCTTCGATGGCATCAATCACCGCACATCTGAGGTCGCTGTCCCTGAGAAACGGGGAACGGAGTCTCACCCTGCCGGGAAAGTAACTCGATACTATACTCATTTTTCCTCCAGATAGGGTCTTACGGCTTCAACCGAGAAACCGACTGTTGAAAGGTTATGAAGAAGTGCAGCGGATGAAGGAGGAAGAATACCCATAAGACCGAGAATAATCAGCGCGGAGTTGAAGACGACAATCTCCCTGTTCTCCCGCTCTATTCTTGATACAAGCCTCTTTCCCAGGAGCCTCGCATCATACAGGCTCATCAGCCCGCCGTCTGCCGAGAGCACGATATCTGCAGTATCGGCCGCAATCGCAGCGCTCTCCCCCATCGCCACTCCGACATCGGCACAGGAAAGAGCCGGAGCATCGTTGATGCCGTCTCCGATCATGATTACCCGTTTACCCTGCTCTCTGAGCATCTTCACAAGCTTCACCTTGTCCTCAGGAAGCGCTTTCGCACGATATGAATCGAGACCGGCCTGACTGCTCACTGCTGCCGCCGCACCGTTCTCGTCCCCCGTAATCATCATTATATTTTCAATTCCCGTCCCTCTGAGGGCTGTTATTATGTCCCGGGCCTCGCTTCTTACCGGATCGGAGATCGCAAATGCCCCGATGAGGACACCGTTCTTTGCCAGATACAGCAGACCTTCTCCGCATGAAGCTGCCTTTTCCTGCTCCAGTGCAAGTGTATCCGGTACGGCGACATGCTCATCCGTGAAGATGAAATGGCTTGAACCGATGAGTACACGTTCTCCGGCGACAAAGGAAGCAACTCCATGTGCAACCACATATTCGACCTTTGCATGGTCCTCAGGATGCACGATACCCCTTTCATCGGCAGCCTTTACGACAGCCTTTGCAATCGGGTGCACATAGTGCTCCTCAAGGCACGCTCCAAGTCTCAGAAGCTCCGTCTCGTCTTCCTTTCCGAAGGCTATGATTCTCGACAGCTTCGGCTCTGAAGCGGTAAGTGTTCCGGTCTTGTCCATTACAAGGGTATCGGCTGCGGCACACACCTCAAGATATCTTCCGCCTTTCACTGCAATGCCACGCCCCGCCGCCTCCTTCATGGCACTCAGAACCGCCACAGGAGCAATGAGCTTCATGGCACACGAGTAGTCGACCATGAGTGTTGACACTATCTTTGTCATGTTCCGTGTCGTAAGGGCAACAAGAAGGGTAAGGAGGAAATTGTATTTGACGAGACGGTCCGCAAGGAGTTCGCTCCTGATTTCGCTTGAAACCCTGAGCTCCCTGTTGTCCTTGATCTGGGAAAGAATCGCATTCACCTTGCTTTCCCTTGCAACGGAACGTACAAGAACAAAGATTTCGCCCTCCTCCACTATTGTGCCTGCATAAACCGAAGAACCTTTCCTCTTCTCAACGGCCAGCGGCTCACCTGTAAGGGAAGCCTGATTGACAAGTGCCTCCCCCCTCATAACCTCGCCGTCACACGGAATAAGTGCCCCGTCACGCACGACAACAGTATCGTTCTTCTTCAGGAAGGCCATCGGAACGGACTTCTCCTCGTTCCCGTTCACATAGAGCTGCACGCTCTCCCTGTCATTGAACATCGCCTTTGCAAGATTGCGGAAACTGTTTTCCTTCGTGAACTCCTCCACCGTTTCCCCGACATTGAGAAGGAATGCAATGTTGTCAGCCGTCGATGTGTCACCCGTACAGAGCGAAACGGCGATTGCCGTGGCATCCAGGACGCGTGTATCGGAAATACGGCCGGAGAGAAGACAGCCGGCACCGGAAAGAATTCTCGGAGCAAGGTTCCTGATACGGAGAAGATATCTTACGGGAAGAGGAAGAAGCTTTTTGAGATAGAACGAAAAAACCATCTCCGCCAGTTCATAAACCAGGCTCTTCGGTTTTTCCGGTTCCTCGACAGCCGAGAGCATTTCCTCGTCATCGAGGTATTTCCCGTCAATGACGCTTAAGATTGCCTCTATGTTCTTCCGGCTCTGGATGGCTGTATCGTATTTGACAAGAAGGGACGAAGTAAGGACGTTGAAAGAAACATCCTCTATGCCTTCCTGGACGCCGAGCAGCTTCTGCACAAGGGCAATCTGCCTCGGACGGACGCATGAAGAATCATATCCCAGGCGTATACGGCCCGGGATGAAATGCCTTACCGAGAAGTACATTATTCTGCTTTCTTCTCTTCTTCAGCCTTTTCGGCCTTCTTCTCGTCTGCAGCCTTTACTGCCTTCTTCTTATTGTTGTACTCTGCCTCAGCGACTATATCCTCAGCATCTTCCTTTACCTGGGATGCAAAGCGCTCTGCATCATTCTTTATCTGCATACCTGCGCTGACGACCCTGGCTGCACCCTTTCTGAACGAAGGTGTCTTCACAAGTGATACAACAGCTGCTCCTACAAGAGCTCCGATAAGAAATGTCGAAAGATTTCTTCCTGTCATGGTTAGATTCTCCTTACTTACCTGATAATATCACCTGAAACATGTTTCAACAAGAAAAGCAGTGACTTTTATCACCTGATCATTATACTTTCCTTTATGGACGGATATCTCAGAAGAACGGAAATGCTCATCGGACAGGAGGCAGTCAACACCCTCGGAAAAAGCCGCGTTGCGGTTTTCGGACTCGGAGGCGTCGGCGGCTATGTGACCGAAGCCCTTGCCCGAAGCGGCATCGGAAGCCTTGACCTCATCGATTCGGATACCATTTCCCCTTCCAACATCAACCGGCAGATAACAGCCACGGTTGAAAGCGTAGGAAAGAAGAAAACCCTGGCTATGAAGGAAAGGGTGGCCTCCATCAATCCGGAGTGCACTGTCCGTACATACGACCTCTTTTATCTTCCCGAGACGAAGGACGCATTCTGCTTCTCCGACTATGACTACGTAGTCGATGCCGTCGATACTGTCAAGGCAAAGCTTTCACTCATAGAGGAGGCAGAGAAAACCGGGACAAGGATAATCTCCTCAATGGGGGCAGGAAACAAGCTTGATGCCACGCTCTTCCGTGTAGCCGACATATACTCCACGTCAGTCGATCCTCTTGCAAGAGTCATAAGGACAGAATGCAGAAAACGGGGAATAAGAAAACTCAAGGTCGTCTATTCGACGGAAAAACCGCTGACTCCCCTCTTTACGGAGGAAGACAGCACACGGCGCTCCACCCCTGCATCCATTGCCTTCATTCCCTCCGTATGCGGACTCATAATTGCGGGAGAAGTCATAAAGGATCTGATCGGGAAGCGCTGAATCTCATTTTATACCGGTATTCCCGCCTCTGATCACAGCTGAGAGACAAGACAAAAGAAGCGTCAGAGCTCAAGGGTATCCATGCCCTGTACGGAAAAAGGGGCCGGGTGACAGACGTTCCCTCCATACTCAGCCGTATTGACTGAAGAGAGCAGATGATTGACACAGGCCTTCCCCGGTGATATCTTATTCCTGACGGGATTTGAACTTCTGCTTGCAGCCGACTCTGCTAAAGGAAGACAGGACCTCAGGGGTCTTTTTCTTTTTCACTCTCCTTCAGGCATTATCTTCTTCCGTTCTCCACCTGTGCGGATGGAGTCCAGTGACGTGCTTTGACCATATTGCCGGCGTCTCTAAACAAACGGCTAAAAAGGAGGCACCATGCCGGAGGGATATTCACTGATTCTCTCGATTCCCCACTCATCAACCTTTATTCCGAGTCTTTATTACTATCATCCGAGGCTCTACAGGACGGGAGGCGTCAGCTATAACCGTAACCCCTTCTTCTACGGGGCGGCGGAAAGGCGGAAGAAGCTCAGAATCGACCTGGAACTGGGTTTCATGACGGACTGGTACACGGATGAGCTTTTCGACAGCGGGCTCTGTCCTGCAGTGAAGGCGGAAGTCTCGAGGCTGTACTGTGATGTGGAACGTTTCAGAAACGATGAGGATGAAATCATGAGCAGGGTCGGAATGGGAGTCTGCTACACCAGGGACTTCGACGGAGAAATCATGCGCGATGTTCCGGAAAAGGAAAGACAGCATATACTCACCCGGTACTATGACCCCTATCACAGGGCACTTGAAGTTCTCGTGGAGACCGCACTTGAAAGAGAAGAGAGCCCCCTCATCCTCGACTGCCATTCCTTCTATCCCGAGCCTCTTTCCTACGAGGAAAGCAATCCCTGTGCCCGTCAGAGGCCGGATATCTGCATAGGGACGGATAACTGTCACACGCCGGAGAAACTGACGAAAAGAATCAGAGACTACTTCACATCCCTCGGCTACAGCGTCGCCCTCAACTCTCCGTTCTCGGGTTCTCTCGTACCTTCTGCATATTACAGAAAGGACAGGAGAGTGAAGTCGGTCATGATCGAGATCAACAGAAAGCTCTATCTAATGAACAGAGACGGTGGAGGATATACCTGGTCACAGGATAAAAGCCCGGGCTTCTACATACTCCAGAGAGAAATAAGGAAGCTTGAGGAGATTCTTGCCGGAAAGTCAGGATGAACCTCCTTCCTCCCCGGAGGAAAGAGCGAAAAAGATCATCCGGCGTCACACAGGACAGAATCATGCAGGAATATCTCCAGGCCATGAATCCGAAAGAGTAACCGGAAGAGTCCTCCGTACAGAAGAAATAAAAGTGACAAAGATCTTGAGGCTCGCCGCGGTAAGGCTTTATCCTGGGAACCGGTAAGACATGAAAACAGCAGCCGGTGAAGCAGTAAAATACAGTGATGAGGAAATGGAAAGGGGCTTTAATGCTGCCTTCATGAACTCCTGTGCAGTTTCAGATGCATTATTCAGGCCTCAATTCCTTTCCAACATCCCGCGTGAAGGAAAGAAGGTTCTGCCTGAACTGGAAGAACTTCTTCTTTCATGTGACAGCTATTTCATGAGTGTTGCCTTCATAACCATGGACGGAATCACGCCGCTTCTGGAAACGCTCAGGGAGCTTGACGGAAAAGGAGTCAGGGGACGCATCCTCACAACAGACTATCTTGCCTTTTCAGATCCCAGAGCCCTTGACAGGCTTGATTCGTTTTCTTCGATAGAACTCAGAATGTTCTGTTCACATACGGCAGGATACGGACTTCACAGCAAGGGATACGTCTTCAGAAAGGATGAAACGTACAGGATAGTCATCGGCTCCTCAAATCTCACATCACGAGCCCTCACGCTCAACAGGGAATGGAACACGAAGCTTGTCGCCGGAGAGAATGGAGAAATGACAAAGGCCGTAACCGGGGAATTCGATGAGTTATGGACGGACAGGAACACACACTCCTATAGCGGGATTAAAGAACAGTATCGTGAAGAATATGAGATAACGAAGAAACAGAGGGAAACTGCCCTTTCGGAAAATCCTGTCTCAATTGAAAAATACACACTCTCCCCGAACTCCATGCAGACAGGTTTCATAGCCGGCCTCAAAAAGATCATCGCAAAGGGGGAAGACAGAGCCCTCCTGATTTCGGCAACAGGTACGGGAAAAACATATGCTTCGGCATTTGCAATGCGTGAACTCGGCTACAGAAAAGTACTCTTTCTCGTTCACAGAGGACAGCTGGCAGAACAGGCCAGGATATCATACGGGAAGGTATTCGGATCCTCCGTCACATTCGGAGTGATGGGAGATGGAAAGAACGAGAGGAACTCCGACTATATCTTCGGCCTCGTCCAGACTGTATCCAGGGACAGTACGCTGCACTCTTTCATGCCGGATCACTTTGACTGCATCATTCTCGACGAAGCCCACCATTCGGCAGCAGACAGCTATAAGAAGATACTCTCCTACTTCAAACCCCGTCTCTGGCTCGGAATGACGGCAACACCTGACAAGAGAGACGACAATATCGACGGAAGAAACATCTATGAGATATTCAACTACCAGATTGCCTATGAGATAAGGCTCCAGCAGGCAATGGAGGAAAACCTGCTCTGTCCGTTCCATTATTTCGGCCTTACCGACATTGCCGCAGCCGGAGAGAAGCGGGAACTCACGGCGAAGGACTTCAGCAGGCTCACGTCGAAAGAGCGTGTTGACAGGATAATCGAACAGGCAGAGTTTTTCGGCTACAGCGGAAATCGTGTCAGGGGGCTTGTCTTCTGCTCGCACATCAGTGAATCGGAGAAGCTCTCCGAAGAATTCAATGAACGCGGATACAGGACAGTCGCGCTCAGCGGCAGGAGTTCTCAGGAAGAAAGGGCAAAGGCGTTCGAGAGGCTCGGATCCGACGATGAAAACGACAGACTCGATTACATCTTCTCCGTCGAAATCCTCAATGAAGGCGTCGACATCGTCGAAGTGAACCAGGTCATAATGCTGCGGCCGACAAAGTCGCCGATCATCTTCATTCAGCAGCTCGGACGCGGACTGAGAAAGGCCCGGGGCAAGGACTATGTCGTCGTGCTGGACTTCATCGGCAACTATGACAGCAACTTCATGATTCCAGTGGCACTCTCTGGAGACAGAAGCTACAACCGGGATACAATCCGTAAGTATGTAATCAGCGCAAACAACATCATTGCAGGTGCTTCAACCATCCACTTCGACAGGATTGCAAGGGAAAGAATATTTGCATCGGTCAACCGTCTCAGGGGAATCAGGGGAATAATCAGGGAAAGCTATGCCGCACTTAAGACAAGGCTCGGACGAAGACCTTATCTCAGGGACTTCTATGACTGCAATGAAGCCGACCCCATGCTGATAGTCGGCGAGTACGGCACGTACCAGAACCTGGTGCGCTCGGTTGAAAGGGAAAGCATCACCCCCCTGTCGGAGAAACAGGAGAGAATACTCGAGTATCTCTCAAAGACCGTACTGTCGGGCGTGAGGCCCTACGAACTCGAGATACTGTCCATGCTTCTTTCCTCTGCATTCGTCACCTATGATGACATAAGGCGGGATATTCATGAGAAATACGGCTTTTATGCTGACGACAGAACGATAGAAGGTGCCGTCAGGGTCCTGGAAGGCGAGTTTGTCAAAAACGGGGACGAGGGAGAAAGGTACGGCATCATGGACGCACTTTCTTCTGCCGGTCATATGATCACACAGGGTAACCTTTATGA
>CAVBWE010000098.1:0-7016 GCA_963598715.1 Sphaerochaetaceae bacterium
GTGGGTGCACTCCTCAACATCCTCCTCGACCTTTTTTTCATAATCAGCCTCGGCCGCGGTGTCAGGGGAGCTGCAGAAGCCACCGTCATAAGTCAGGCGGTGTCGGCGGCGGGGATAACAGGGCATTTCCTTTTAAGCAGGAGTTCCCTTCTTCCCCGGAAGGACGAGAGGAAAATCAGGGCGGTCAGGATAAGGGAGATCCTGCGCTATTCCCTTCTCACCGGTATCCAGCAATCGGTCATGAACTTCGGCATCCTCATGATACAGGGTCTTGTGAACTCGTTCGGTTCCGTCGTGATGGCAGCCTTTGCCGCCGCGGTGAAGATAGACACGCTTTCCTATACGCCGTCCCAGGAATTTTCATCGGCTGCATCCATCTTCATCAGCCAGAATCTCGGCGGAGGAAGAAAGGACAGGGTGAGAAAGGGAATAAGGGGAGCATTTCTCGTCTCCGTGCTCTTCTCTGCCGCAATATCGCTGACGGTCTTCGTTCTTGCGCCGTCACTCATGGGCTTCTTTGTCGACAGGAAAGAGATTTCCGTCATAGAAACCGGAGTCACCTATCTGAGGACGGAAGGCGCATTCTATCCCTGCATTGCAGTGCTTTTCCTCCTCTACGGCTACTTCCGCGCAACCGGAAAACCTGAAGTAAGCATACTGCTGACGGTGATTTCACTCGGAACAAGGGTACTGCTTTCATATACCCTGGCGCCGGGCTCTGCCTTCGGGGTGAAAGCCATATGGTGGTCAATCGTCATCGGCTGGATACTTGCCGACATAACGGGCCTTATCATCATGAGGAAAACGGAAAAGAAGGAGGAAGGATGAAGTATCTTTCATCATTCCGCACCCATGACACATTCTGCGACGGGGGAAATACAGTCAGGGAAATGATTGAGAAAGCGGCTTTGACTCAATCGGCATATCCGGTCATGCCCGCACCGGTTATCCGTTTGACGCATGCGGGATGAAAGAAAGGCGAAGAGGAGAACCATTTCAATACCGTTTTCTCCCTCAGGGATGAATACAGGGGAAGAATAAACGTTTTTGCGGGTCTCGAACCCGAAAGCCGGATAAACGGTGAAATGAGACCGCAGATCGAAAGATGGCCGGATTATGTTCATATCTTCCGGACGCCGGAGGATTTTTTCAGCGTTGACAGCACTCCGGAGGAATGGAGAAGTGCGCTCAGGGCATACGGCGGCAATGTACTTATGCTCATCGAAAACCAACTATGAAAGCTTCTCCCATTTGCCGGCGAGTCCCCTTTCGATATTCCCGCGAACTTTGACCTCTATACCAGGTTCAACGAAAGGGAGCACCTCTTCAATGAAGACGATGAGAAGTACAGGAGGCCGGCGCTGTCATACCCCGACAGAATAAACGGCCCGGGAAAGATAATCGAAGTCAACACGGAGGCAATGAGGCGGACAACGCCATAGCCTCAATTCTTCCTTCCCGAAAGAATGAAGGAAAGGAAAGCAAGGGTAATACTCAATTCGGATTTCCACAGCATCAGCACTCTCTCATGGGGATACACAAAGGCCCTGGAGGAGCTGAACGGAGCAGGATTTACCGCGCTTACAGTTCTCACTGAAACGGCCGGGAGGAAAAGGACATACGGCTTCACAGCCTCTTTCCGGCCTGAGTGAATATCAGCCGGGCCATCCGGCAAAGCCGTGAAAAAGGCCGTCAGTCAGACTATATTCATAAAAAATTACGGAATCTTACCCTGTGCTGTAGTAGAATAGTCAGGGAGTGAAAAATGAAGAAAATACTTTTTGCCGCTGCGGAGTGTGTTCCGTTCGTGAAAACCGGTGGACTGGCAGATGTCGTGGGAAGCCTTCCCGGGACATTCGACAGGGAAAAATATGATGTCAGGGTAATACTTCCGCAATATGCGATGATAGATGAAAAATACAGGAAGGATCTCAAGAGCATAGTCTATTTCCAGATGGACAACCGCATCTATGTCGGAATCAACACACTTGTCCTGAACGGGATCACATACTACTTTGTTGACAATATCCAGTACTTTTCAGGTGAAAAACCATACTATGACCTCTTTTCCGACCTTGAACGCTATGCTTATTTTTCAAAGGCGGTGCTCTCCGCATTGCCTCTCATCGGCTTCAGACCGGATATCATCCACTGCCATGACTGGCACACATCGCTGATTCCCGTCTATCTCAACACGATCTTCCAGGGAGACAGCTTCTTCAACGGCATAAGGACGATAATGACCATCCATAATCTCTGTTTCCAGGGGTGCTGGAACGTCGGACACCTGAGATGGATCAGCGCACTTCCCGACTCACTCTTCGAACCGGGACTTCTCGTTTCCCCGTATCAGGACAAATCATACCCCAGGGATGAGTGGAACGCCACGATGCTCCGCGGAGGCCTTGTCTACTCCGACTGGATTACGACAGTCTCGGCTTCCTATGCCCGGGAAATTCAGACGAGGGAATACGGATACGGACTTGAGGATATCCTGGCATGGAGAAGAAACCGCCTCATGGGAATCGTCAACGGAATAGACTATTCACTCTGGAATCCTGAAACGGACAGGAAGATAGAAAACAACTATACGCCGCTCTCGTTCATAAGAAAACGGGCGGAAAACAAGAAAGCACTGCAGAAGGAACTCGGAATGAAGGAGGACAGCTCAACATTCCTTCTTGCAGTTGTTTCAAGACTGACCAGTCAGAAAGGAATGACGCTCATAGATTCCGTAATGGACAGGCTGCTGGAAAAAAACATCTCGCTTGTCGTTCTCGGAACCGGAGACAGCTACTATGAGAACATGTTCCGCTACTATGAATCGAAGTACCCGGAAAAGGTGAAGGCAAGAATCGAATTCTCGGATGCGCTTTCACGCCGTATCTACAGTGCGGCGGATGCCGTACTCGTTCCGTCGGCATTCGAGCCCTGCGGTCTGACACAGCTGATTGCACTGCGTTACGGTGCCGTGCCGATAGTCCACGAAACCGGAGGACTGAGGGATACGGTTGTTCCGTTCAATGAATTCGAGAATACCGGTACGGGCTTCACATTCAGCGATTTCACGCCTGAAGTGCTTCTGGGAAGAATACTTCATGCCCTTTTCATCTTCAATGAAAGAAAGGACCTCTGGAGGGATCTGCAGAAGAGAGGGATGAAAGCCGACTGGTCATGGAAGGCATCCTCGAAGCGCTATTCGGAGCTCTACGATTCGCTTTGATTTCCGGTGCATCATCCTCCCGCCCTAAAGAAGGGGATTTCCCCTCCGGGAGGATAATTCATTGCGATCAAGCGTCAGAACAGAAAAAGCCTCGTCATCTCCCAGTGATGAAAGCTCTTCTCCATCCGGGCCGTACACGGCTGAATATCCGGCTCCTGAGAGTCCGGGTGTCTTTCCGAGGGCGGAGCATAAAACCGTACAGACTCCGTTCTCGAGAGCGCGGCAGCGGGACACAAGACGCATGTTCTCCCTATTTTCACTGCTGAAGAAAGCCGGAATGAATATGACCGAGGCACCCTTTTCAGCCATTTCCCATGCAGAAGACGGACTGAGTGCGTCACAGGAAAGAAGAACGGCACACCTGATTCCTCCGAGAAGGAAGACTCCGGAGGCATCTCCGCTTTCAAGGTATTCTCCTTCTCCGGGAGAGGGAAAGAGAATATTTTTGTCATACTCGGCTTCTAGATGACCGTCTTTCGTAAAGACATAGCATGTATTGTAGAGCTTTCCGCTTTTTTCCGTTATTACGGAGCCTCCGACTATATTGATGCCGTTTCTGAGCGCAAGCGACGAAAGGAAGGCCTTCGTCTCCATTCCGTCCCTGTCAGAATATGAGCGGGGATCATCGGAGACAAAACCGCCATCCCAGAGTTCTGGCAGCACAACCGTATCCGCCCCTGCAGAAGAAGCCTCGCCGACCAGCATGGCCGCCCTTCTGTAGTTCTCACCCTTCCTCCGGTATGTCACTTCCATCTGCACAACTGCCGTCTTCATTCCGTTTTCTCCGTTCATACCTTTTTATCCGGGAGGAATATTGCTGTCAACCTTTTCACCCTTCACGGATTCTTCTTACATTACGGTTCATCAGCCGCCGTCCGATATTCCTGTAAAGAAAGGAGCGGAAGAAGGACATGTTCTGATGATGAGAGGCCAGCAGAAGGTCAGGAGTATCATAAACCCCGAAGTCTGCATTTATCCCCATGCTCTGAATGAATGTATCATTGAAAGCAAAATCTACGGCGGGATGCCTGAAATCGTCTACGGCAACGCCGTAACCGGAGAACGCACCGCTGTGAAGGGGAAAGCGGCGCCGGAGTCCCTCAAGATAGGCCCTGTCCAGGATTACTCCTTCCAGGATGTACCACCTTGAATCAAGCCTTGCCTCAACCCATGAATGGAATACATTCTTCGGAGAAAGGGCATATACAATTCCTGTCATCGCTCCCTTCTGCAGCCTCTTGTCAATCGTGAAGCCGTGAATCCTGCATTCGACTGAGCATGCACGGAGGAGTGCCATCAGGAGTACCGCCTTGGTGTTGCACTGTCCGTAGCCGTCAGAAAGAACTTCGGAGGCACTGAGGGCGTCATCCCTGTTGTAACCGAACGGGATTTCGTCCTTCACGAAGGAGTAGACGGATGAAAGGGCATCGGAAGCACACATCCTGTTCCATCCCCTTTCTTCCACAAGCGCATTTATCCGGGGAGAGGAAAAGTCGAGCAATTCAGTTTCGAGAAGATATCTTTTTTCCGTCATTTCCGTCCGTAAAGCAGGCTTGACCCGCCAAGCGAGAGCCGGCGTGCTTCGCTCCTTGTCATGAAGAGACCGTCTGTCGTATCGGCAAGGCATACCTTCTCATATCCCATATCCTCAAGCTTCTTCATGAAGGCCCTCATATCACCGTAGCGCCGGGGCGACATGAGATCGTGTATTGCAAAGACTCCGCCTTTTTTCAGAACCCTGAGCGACTCAAGAAGAAGATCCTGTCTGTTTTTTCCGCTGATATTGTGATAGACATAGTTGCTTGTCACTGCATCAAAGCATTCATCCGGAAAATCGAGCTTTATCGCATTTCCCGCCCTGAATTCCACATTCTTCACGCCTTCAGCTTCCGCATTCTTCCGGCAGAGCTGAGCGGAAAACGATGCATACTCCTTTCCCCAGCGGTCGATTCCGATGACAGAGCTTCCGGGATTGAGCTTTGCACACGCTATGCTCAAAGCCCCGCTTCCGCATCCGACATCAAGTATCCTTCCTCCGTCGGGAATCCTCACATACCTGGCCGTCCCATCGATTATGTCGCGGCTGAGCTTTCTCTTTCCGTCATATGAGAAGGCATTATAGGCATGAAAGCACCACTCGGTACATTTTGCACTCACAAGAAGCATGAGTGCCGCAATAACTGCGGGGACAGTCATCCCGGAGACAAGGAAAACGACGAAAAGCACAATCAGTAGTGCCGTAACGGCAGAGACGGACCACAGCATTCCCCGGGGAATCCAGTTTTTGTAATCAGCTTTCATTTTTCACCTCACAATCATATTAAATTAACGGCTTTTCAGGCAGACAGGCCGCCGTCGAAACAGGCTTTTCCGACCGGAACAGGAGAAGAGGAAGGAAATGCCGGGGCAAGATCTGCACCGATTGACGAAGAAACGGCAGGAGCGGGTTTTCCGACACCGGTATCATTGAGAAATGTGACAGCCTGCCTCCCCTCGTCTTCCTCCTGGATGTACTTATGTCCCTCTGAACAGACACTTGAAGATGGAAGAATGACAAGGTAATCGTCCTCAAGATATTCTCGAGCCCGCATTGAAATCCCACCGGTAACACCCATGGCGCGGAAGAAAATAGCTGCGGGATTTTCCTTTTTTCCCATAGTTCTGAAAAACACAGGGCTGTCTCCTTTAAGTTAGTTTACACTAACTACAGTAATCATGACAAGTTCCCCTCCTCCTTCCGTGAAATGAAAAAGTTTTAAAACGGCCCGGATTGCATACGGCTTTGCTCTGTCCGTTTTTTCTTTTGTCCTGCACTTTTGTTGACACGGCTGCCATGTAATGATTATTTTTTCGGATAGGAGTGTAGAAGTGAACGAAAGGGTACTGGGCATAATAGCCGATTCCTTCTGGAAGATACTCATGCCGGGACTCCGGACGACAATCCCGCTTACGGCGCTGTCCTTCTTCCTTGCCCTCTTCATTGCAGTCATAGTCGCGCTCATACAGACAGCGGATGTTCCGGTTCTGAAAAACATATGCCGCTTCTACATATGGGTCGTCAGAGGCACTCCCCTTCTTGTCCAGCTCTATGTCATCTTCTACGGTCTGCCGTCACTCGGTGTCCTGATAGACCCGTTTCCTGCGGCAGTGCTCGTATTTTCGATAAATGAAGGCGCCTATTCCGCAGAGACCATAAGGGCCGCAATACTTGCAGTCCCGCGCGGACAGACGGAAGCGGGAGAGTGCATAGGACTGAGCTGGCTCCAGACAATGCGGAGGATAGTGCTGCCTCAGGCAATGCGCATAGCATTCCCTTCCCTCTTCAATTCGCTTATCAGCATGATCAAGGATACATCCCTTGCCGCGAACATCACGGTGACTGAGATGTTCATGTCAACCCAGCGCATCGTTGCCAGGACATACGAGCCCCTTGCCCTCTACATTGAAGTCGGACTGATATACCTGATGATGTGCACCATACTGACGAAGATCCAGGCATGGGGAGAGAAGAAATTCAGGGACAGGGGATGGTGATATGATACTCAGCGTAAACGGCCTCAGAAAAAGCTTCGGTTCACTCAGCGTCCTTAACGGCATTTCCCTCTCGGTGGAGAAAGGTGACGTGATTGCAGTCCTCGGCCCCTCGGGAGGCGGAAAGACCACGTTTCTGAGATGCCTCAATTTCCTTGAACGGGCGGATGCGGGAACAATGACATTCGACGGAAGGGAATATGACATCCCGTCAATACGGAAAAAGGAAATACGCGGAATAAGGATGCACACCGGCTTTGTG
>CAVBWE010000099.1:0-6194 GCA_963598715.1 Sphaerochaetaceae bacterium
GAAGAGAAAAGGACGACAAGGGCAAGAGAAACAAGGACGACGGGGAAAGTCACAGCGTACCCATTCCTATGCTGAAGCGGCAGCCCTTCTCACGCGTATATATCACTCCGGCGCTGACGGAAAACTTCGCCTGGGTGAATCTTCCGATGAGCGGAGCGAAATTCAGGGAAGCAAGAAGCGTATACGTATCACTGTAACTGCTGTCCGCCGTTTCATACACACCGTCATACCTGAATACGAGCTCGGCATTCTTGAGATAGACCAGCATGAACGACAGCGGCTTCTGAATCTCCCAGTTGAAAAGATAGAATCTTGCAGTTCCGCCGAAAGATGGATTCGTGACACCCTTTACAAGCAGGGAAAACGAGAACGGAACATTATAGTTCAACCTGATGCCGTTTCTGACGGGGATGAGTCTCGGAACGGCAGCCCCCACTTCAAATGACGGTGTCAGATTCTCCAGGGCCGCCCCGCAGAGCCATCCAAGATACTCATGCCGTCCGGTTCCCATTCTGTACATGTCCTGATAGACAACCGAAAGACTGTTTGCGAATGCTTCCCTGTTTTCTATGTACGACAGGCTTACCGTGTCCTTAACCGTGACATATCTTCCGGTTGAGTGAAGATACTTTGTATATGTACCTGTCAGGTTCCAGTCAAGATCTACCCTGCCGTCCTTTGCCCTTGTCGTGAAGGATGTCGAGAAAATGTCCCTGTATGCATATGAAAGCTGACCGAATCCGTTCTTCCTTTCACTGTTCCATCCTGCCGAGAATGTGACACAGTGCTTCTCGCTCGGGTCTGCCGTGACATAACAGACGCCGTATCCGCTGTCGGTGCCGAGTGCATATGATGAAGCTGTTGCGGCAGGAAGGAGCATTCCCCTTGTCATGTATTTCAGCGGATTGTACCTTACTGCGGAAACCGGAGCTTCATCATAATCAGGGCAGTACGGAACAAAGGGAGATACCTCAGCCTCAGCCTCAGGAGCAAAATTCAGCAGCGACGCCCTGATTCTCCTGACAAGTCTTGCGTCAAAGTCGTACGTGATGAAATAGATGACATCGTCTTTGTCCTTGACAGGATAGTAGACACCGCCGTTGATTTCATCTTCCGCAAGGCGGTAGAACCACCTTTCTCCTTTCCTTTCCATGATGCCGTACTTTGCGAAGGAGGAGTTTTCGCCTCTGACGACATACGAAAATGACAGGCTTCCGTCCACGTTGAGCGCTACGTTGTCCGTCACGATACCGTCTTCAGGCGTGATGAAGGAAAGAGAGTCCTTTTCAATGTCGAAAAAGAGGAATCCCGACTTTCCGCATACCGAAGCGCTGACGACGGCTTCGGAGGGAGAAAGAACGGCTGAAGTGCCGAGCGTGACATCCCGTCCGAGATTCAGGGATGAAAGAAGAAGACCGTCGGAAAGAGACCTCACCTCCGCCCTGTGCATCCTGTCCTCCTCGGTAAAGAGAAGAACAGTGTCATCGGAGAGCAGAAGACCGCTGTAATAGCCGTCGAAAGTCCTGAAGGTACCGCCGTGCCTTGCTGAAACAATGACGCTTCTCTCGGTCGACCCGGTATAGACGGTAAGACGGTATCCGGGCGAGAACGAAAGTGAACGCGTTGCCCCGGAGAGCGCCTCCCTCTTCAGTTTTCCGTTTTCGAGGCGGTACACGGATGATGTGTACTGGTCAAAGAGGAACAGGTCCTCACCGTCGCTCTGGAGAAGCGAATAGTAGCCCCAGTCCGTCACCTTTTCGGCATCGGTGACTGCCGGTGCAACGGTAAGGGAAGACATGAAGTCATTCCATGCATCCCTGATTGAAACTCCGAAGGTACGCCGGAAAATCGTACCGGTTGTATTGAAGAGAGGGAAAAGATAGCATTCCCTGATGAACTCTCCGAGTTTCTCCTCCCCGTATCTTTCCGAAAGGTCTTTGAGAAATGATGCACCGATGATGTAGCTGAGGGTAGCACCCGGAAGGATGTCCCTTCCGCCTGTTATGTCATTGTACTCGAGATTCTTCTTCTCGTAAGCCGCCTGGTTCAGGATATAAAGGGAATAGGGGTCATTGAGCCTGCCCTCGCCGTCCCTGCTTTCCATATATACTGCGATTCCCTCGATGAGGGCCTGATTCATATACAGGTCTCCCGGAACAAAGATATCGCCGAAAATGCCCTGCATGAAGGAAGTGAAACCAGTCTTTATCTGTGCAGTGAAGGCGTGCGTCAGTTCATGAAAGAACGTGAGGGAAAGAGGCTTCCTTGCATTCGAAAGAATCGACGTCGGGTTGTCCGTGACAAAGAGCACTATGTGGTTCTGGGTATAGTCCGTATAATATGCATTGTATGACTTTGCATCTATCTTGAAGTATACGGGCATATGGAAGCCGGGATCGTTGCCGAAGAAGGAAACGAGGCGGCTGTAGTCGTCCTCGGCCACGGCCATTATCTCCATGGCACTTTCCTTCGTCTCTTCCGAATAGATGAAATCAAAATGTTCGGTTGATGTGACATATTCTGCAGCGCCGAGCACTGTCAGGGAAAAAAGGACAGAAGCAAATAATACTAAGAGGGTCTTCTTCATACCCGGAAGTATATTCCATAAGCGGTTCCTGAACAATTGCATGACAAAATCAATGCTTCCCTATATCATCGGAAAAGAATGATTTTCGATTCACATTTCCATCTCTCGGCGATGAAGGAGCGTAACGGGGACATATCGCTTCCCTCTTCCTTTCTCGGCATGGAGGTCGCAAACGGGCCCGGTGACACAGCCCTCCGCCTGGGCCTTGCCGGAAATAGGCGGGATATTTATCTCTCAGTCGGAGCCGGACCATGGTGTACGGCACCGGATTATCCCCTTTCCGTACGGGAAACGGTGAAGATGATTGAAAGGGACATCGGACTCTTCGGAGCAGATGCAATCGGTGAATGCGGATTCGATTTCCACCGTGGTTACGGCCGGAAGGAAGATATGGAGGAGCTTTTCCTTGCGCAGGCTTCGATTGCTTCAAGCATGGACATTCCTCTCATCATCCACATGCGTGATGCAGATGAAATGATTCTCAGGAACATCTCTGCCATAAACGACCGCACCATAATGCACTGCTTCTCGTCAGGGAAGGAGATGATGATGAAGCTTCTTGACAGGGGTGCCTGCATTTCATTTGCCGGAAACGTGACATACAGGGGAAACACAATGATACAGGAGGCAGCGTCGAATTGTCCCCTGGAGAGACTTCTCTATGAGACGGACTCGCCGTACCTGACTCCGCGTGAAAAACGCGGGGAAGGCAACAGGCCCGAGTATTCCCGCTTCACGCTCTCATTTCTTTCCTCCCTGCGAGGAGAAGACGAGGAAACAATAGAAAGGAATGCAGTGAAGAACTTCCTTTCACTGATGAAGAACCGAGAAAGTGTAGTAAGGCGTGACCTCCCCGTCGGTAAGGAAGGTCCTGATGATTGAGTCCCAGTCATGATGAAGCGAGATGACGCTCCCGAGGGAAACTGCTGCCGCGGCATCCGTCTCAGCCATTACGATACGGTTTTTCCCGCTGCGGTAGAATTCTGCCGTCTCTTCGGGATGAAGCACTATGACGGCGTACATATTCTCCGTCTTTCCTGCAATTTCATCCATATTCACAAGCGATACCCGGTCGATGTAGCAGACTTCGGAAAGAAAGGGGAAAGCCTCATGAAGAGAAGAAAACAGAAGAGACGATGAATCATCGGCATATGAATGAAGAAGTGCCGCATCCTTTCCCTCAAGTGAAGAAAGAAAAGCCGACGAGAGGCCGTAAAGCGAGTTCTCCACCTCATATTCCCTTCCGTCCGCCTCCAGGAAATATCCTCCGCTTCTTTCTCCCCCCTCTCTCTCCGCATACGGAGCATATATGACGATATCGGGCTTCTTCAGAGCTTCCATAAGTGTCTTTCTGCCGTCACTGCGGGAAACAAGGAGATATCCCCGGTTGAAGAACCCGGGCCGCGAAAGTCTTGCGGCATATACTCCCGCCTCCTCAGGATAGACGTAGACGACGAGGTGCGCTGACAGGAACAGACAGATCACACATCCGGTAAGAAAAGTGACAAGAATAACAGCCTTCACCTTTTTGCTCATGCGGAAATAGTAGAATAAAGATGTTTCTTTCTCAATAGACGGGAGCTTCCCTGAAGGAAAGCAAAGGCCTGGAAAGTTGACTATAAATGCGATAAGGGATACATTGTCACTGGTTTTCTACGAGGAGGCTTATTTATGACAAGTTACAAGGAACTGGGTCTTGTAAACACAAGAGATATGTTCGCAAAAGCCGTAAAGGGCGGTTATGCAATTCCGGCTTACAACTTCAACAACATGGAACAGATGCAGGCAATCATCCAGGCATGCGTCGAGACAAAGAGTCCTGTCATCCTTCAGGTTTCAAGGGGAGCAAGGGACTATGCGAACATCAACATTCTCAGGAACATGGCACGCGGCGTCGTCGAATATGCACATGAACTCGGATGTGACATCCCGATTGTACTTCATCTTGACCACGGCGATTCCTTCAAGACATGCAAGGAATGCATAGACAACGGTTTCTCATCCGTAATGATTGACGGCTCATCGCTTCCCTACGAGGAAAACGTACGTGTGACAAAGCAGGTCGTCGAATATGCACACCAGTTTGACGTGACGGTGGAGGGAGAACTCGGAGTCCTTGCAGGAATTGAGGACGAGGTAAGTGCGGCAGCATCCCACTACACAAGGCCTGAGGAAGTCGAGGACTTCGTAAAGAAGACAGGCGTCGACTCTCTTGCAATAAGTGTCGGAACATCCCACGGTGCATACAAGTTCACACCTGACCAGTGCACAAGAAACGCTGACGGCATTCTTGTTCCCCCGGAGCTCCGGTTCGACATTCTTGCCGAAATCGAGAAGAAGCTTCCGGGCTTCCCGATTGTCCTTCACGGTTCATCCTCCGTTCCGCAGGAATATGTGAAGATGATCAATGAACACGGCGGAAAGCTCAGTGACAGTGTCGGTATTCCCGAGGAGCAGCTGAGAAAGGCAGCAAAGAGCGCAGTATGCAAGATCAACATCGACTCCGACGGCAGGCTTGCAATGACGGCTACGATCAGGAGAATCTTCGACGAGAAGCCGTCCGAGTTCGATCCGAGAAAATATCTGGGACCGGCAAGGGATGAACTGAAGAAGATGTACATGCATAAGAACAATGAGGTTCTCGGCTCAAGCGGACACGCGCTTGACTGAAAGAGGACGGGGATGCCGGGTGCATCCCCTTTTCCTTCAATGCCGGCAGCAATCATTCATGTACCCCAGCCGGGAGATAAAAGCGAAAATTTCTGCGATAATATCTGTTAGTACAACTGTCCGGTTTGACAGTAGTTTTCGTTAATGCTAATCTTTCATCGGTGTCAGGGCACCTGTTCTGTCATATTCAGTTTCTGCCGGAGCCGGGCACAGGGAGTTTAATGGCTACAAAGGATTTGAGAATCAATCGCCAGATAAGGGCGCGGGAAGTCTTTCTGATTGATGGAAGTGGTAATCAGAGAGGAGTAATGAACACTTTCGATGCTCTGCGGCTTGCAGAGGAGGCAGGACTGGACCTTGTTGAGGTTTCCCCGAATGCCCAGCCGCCCGTATGCAAGGTTCTCGACTACGGCAAGTACCGCTACGAGATGGAGAAGAAGCAGAAGGAAGCGAAGAAGAATCAGGTTGTGACCAAGCTCAAGGAAGTCAGGATGCAGTCCAAGATTGCAGAAGGCGACATCAACACGAAGAGCAAGGCGATTGCAGAATTCCTCCAGGAAGGGAACAAGGTGAAGGTTTCCATCCGCTTCAAGGGAAGGACAATGACGCACCCTGAACTCGGAAAGGACGTTCTCGACACCATACTTGTCAAACTGACCGAGATGGAATGCCCGTTCAATCTTGACAAGAGTGCCTTCATGGAAGGTAAAATGATGAGTATCATGCTTTCGCCGTCGAAAAGCAGCAGACAGAAGCAGAAAAACGCTTCTCCGGATGATGCGGGCGAAGAGAAGGCAAATGAGTAAATCTTTCCCGTACGGGATTGATATATGGTAACTTCTGGGGTTCTTGTTCCCAGCAGTGCCGGAAGGAGGGCTAGAAATGCCTAAGATGAAAACAAGAAAGAGCGCAGCAAAGCGCTACAAGGTCACCGGAA
>CAVBWE010000100.1:0-8866 GCA_963598715.1 Sphaerochaetaceae bacterium
GCTATATACTGCGCCGTCTCATCCGCCGTGCCGTAAGACATGCAAAGAAGATCGGAATTGAGGCATCGTTCCTTCCCCGTCTTGCTGCCGTGGTCCTTGACCTCTATGGTGAACCGTATCCTGAACTTGTCGAGCACAGGGATTTCATATATGACGAACTTGTAAAGGAAGAGGAAAAGTTCAGCAGGACGATTACCAACGGTGAGAAGGAGTTCGAGAAGATGCTGCCGAACCTCATGAAGGGCCAGAGCCGTGTCATCGGAGGAAGAATCGCGTTCAAGCTCTACGACACATACGGTTTCCCCATTGAGCTTACCGAGGAACTTGCAAGGGAGAAGGGATTCACTGTTGACAGGGAAGGCTTCAGGAGCGCATTCGAGAAGCATCAGGAGATATCCCGTGCGGGAGCCGAGCAGCAGTTCAAGGGAGGTCTTGCAGACCACAGTGAGGCAACAACTGCCCTCCATACGGCAACTCATCTTCTGCACAAGGCCCTCTGTGTTGTCCTCGGAGGTTACGTGAAGCAGCTGGGATCCAACATCACGGCAGAAAGACTGAGGTTCGACTTCAACCATCCGCAGGCCCTGACAAAGGAAGAGCTGAAGAAGGTCGAGGACCTTGTCAACGAACAGATACAGAAGGATCTTCCCGTCGTCTGTGAAACAATGACTCTGGATCAGGCGAGGGCAAAGGGGGCTGCTGCCCAGTTCGATGCAAAATACGGGGAGCTTGTAAAGGTGTATTCAATCGGCGACTTCTCGATAGAAGTCTGCGGAGGTCCGCATGTTGAACATACGGGTCAGCTCGGGCACTTCAGGATCGTGAAGGAACAGTCATCATCTGCAGGAGTCAGAAGAATCAAGGCAGTACTTGAGAAATAAAAATTGAGCCGTCAGGAAATGGCGGCTTCTTCTTTCATGGCGAGGTCATTTCCGGAAAGCCTTGTCCAGGGCTTCCGGGCTGAGTCTTCCTTCCGATAGCAGACGCGCAGCCTCGTCTATTCCCTCGTTCAGTTCCTTCTTTGCCTTCAGCAGGCCGGAGTCCATTATCTTACGTGATATGAGCTTGAACACTTCGGTATCGATGGATTCAAGAGGCTTTTCAGGATCGATGAAGAATGAGGCAACGGTCACACCGAATACAGAGGCCAGGATATTGAGGGTGTAGTCATTCGGAAAGGATTTTCCGGTTTCAAGCCTCGAAATCTGCTTGGCTGAAATCTGGCTGTTCCGGGCAAGCTCATCCTGTGACCAGCCTCTGCTCTTTCTCAGTCTCTTCAAATTCCGGTGAAAAAGCTCCTTCGCGTCCATGTTTTTCATTATATTCACGTTGTCTTTCTGTGTCTTTGGACATTAAATGAGAGAGCTTGTCCCGAAAAAGGACAGATTTTGAGAATTTTATTTTTCTGTTCGTCATGTTCTTCCGCTCTCTTTTCCGGAACGGAAGACACATCGGCACTCATTTTCCGGTCAGCCTGCCTGATAAGTCCGATGCGTATGATCGCAGCTGCCGTACAGAGTTCATCACGAGATGCGTTTCCCGTACGGAACACCTGCACCTGACGGCTTCATGAGGTCTCAGGAACCTGATAAGCTTCAGAAAAGGAGTGTCAGTAGAATTTCCGCCGTCATCCGGAGGCATGACAGCAGGCTCCCGGGATTCTCTCCGGTGAGAAAACCGACTTCTAGTTCCTTCTTCTGCTTTCGGTCACGAGCATGCCGCATGCAGCTGCTTCTTCCCGGCCCTTGCTCCGTCTTATCGTGTAGCTGATGCCATAGCGTCCGATTTCTCCTGTAAAAGCAGCGATCTCCGCCTTCGACGGAGACGAGAAGGGGAGGTTTTCAATTTCGTTCCAGGGAATAAGATTGACAAGTACGTCCAGACCCCTTGTGAAGCTGAAGAGGGCTCTTGCACTTTCCGCTGTCGTATTGACTCCTCCGAGAAGACAGTATTCCAGGGTGATTCTTTTTTCTCCCCTGTGCTGGAAGGAAACGAGTGCCTTCTTCAGTTCATGAAGGGGGTAGCTTCTGTTTACCGGCATTATGCGGCTTCTCAGCTCGTCGGATGCCGCCACCAGTGATACCGCAAGCCTTACGGGAATGCCGAGTTCTCCCAGTCTTCTTATTCCCGGAACAAGGCCGCATGTTGAAATTGTGATTCTTCTGTACGAGATGTTCAGTCCATCCTCACGGTGGAGTGTATTGACTGCCGTCATGACGGATGTGAAATTCATCAGCGGCTCGCCCATGCCCATGAAAACGATGTGGCTTATGTGCGCTCCGAGCTTTTCAAGGTGTATGTACTGCTCGACGATCTCCCCTGCAGTGAGATTGCGCATCAGTCCCATCGTCCCCGTTGCGCAGAAGGCACATTTCATGGCGCAGCCTACCTGGCTTGAAAGACAGGCCGTATAGCGGCCGCTGCCGTCCGAGAGGCGTACACATTCGACAAGAAGTCCGTCCTCGAGTTCCAGCATGAGCTTCACGGCATCGGGAGAATCCTTTCTCTTCATCACCTTTGACGAGAGGGCAGAGGGCCTTTCCTCTTTCAGCCTCTTCCTGACATCCTTTCCCAGCGAAGTCATTTTTTCAAAGTCGGTAATCCCGTGGTCGAGGGCATGACGGACTATCTTCGCCTGGAGCGGTTTTTCAAGTTTCAGTATTTCCTGCAGTTCTTCGTTTTCAATGCAATAAAGCTGACTCATAAGCGGGGAAAATTCTAGCACATGAATCGGAGAAGAAAAATAAGCTCAGGTCTTTTCAAAAATCGTTTTTTGTACGACTATCACTGTATTGAAATCTTTTGAAACGGAGATAAGAAATGAATAAGAAGATTATTGCTCTCGTTCTCGTTGCTGCACTTGCTCTTACAGCTGTTTCTGCTGCAGAGACAAGCGGCACAGCAAAGAAGAATGCATTCTCTCTCGGTGTCGGACTTGGTACAAACAGTGGTGTTGCAGTCAAGTATGGCATGGGCGCTTTTGACTACCAGGCAAACGTAGGTGTCCTTATCAATGACGGTACTTTCTGCTTTGCAGGTGACCTCGGTGCCTTCTATAACTTCTACAACATCAACTTCAACACAGGTGCTCTTACAAGGACACAGACAATTTCACTCACGACAGGTCCTGTCGTAGAATGCTTCATCGAGAATGCATTCGGTCTCGGTGCAGTCTGGACAGTCGGTGCTGAATATTCATTCAACAAGGTTCCTGTAACGATGTTCATCAAGCTCGGCGGCGGTGTTTCCATCGTCTTCACGGATACGACGAACCTCGGACCCACATTCTACGGTGTTCTCGGAGCCGTCTACACATTCTGATCCGGAAAAACGGATTATCGGGGTCCCTGAGCGGACCTCATTTTTTATGCATGAACGGCCTGTATGTGCTTTCCTCTTCAAGCGGAATTTCCGCCAGGACGAGTATTCCGTCTTCCCGGTAGTCCGTATTTCTTATGTTTCCATTCCGGCTGAGACGGGAAAACAGAGGCGATGAATAGGGAAGGAGAAGCTGAAGCGTGACATATCCTTCTCCCGCAATTTCATCAAGCGCCCTGAGAAATTCATCCTTTCCTCTTCCGTCAAGGAAACTTGTCTTGACCGTCCTGCAGGGGAGATTTTCCAGGAATGAGAGGCTTATGTCATCGGCGCTTTCGTCGATCTTGTTGATTACGACAAGGCGTACCTTATCTTCTGCATTGAGTGATGAGAGTATGTTCATTGTCGTTCTGAACGCATTTACCGCATCCGGATGGGAAGCATCTGCAACCACTATGACTGCATCGGATCTTAGTGTTTCCTCTAGCGTCGAGGAGAAGGCCGAGAGAAGCGACGGCGGAAGGTCACGGATGAATCCCACGGTGTCGGAAAGGAGGACTTCTCTTCCCGATGGAAGCCTGATGAGGCGCGTTGTTGTGTCGAGGGTTGCAAAAAGCCTGTCTTCGCCTTTTGCGCTACATGAGGAAAAGGCATTCAGAATCGTGGTCTTTCCGGCATTCGTGTAGCCTGCAAGGGCAAACGAGAAAATACGGCTGCGCTCCCTTTTCCTCTGCTGTGTGCGCCGTGTCTTTTTTATCTTTTCGAGTTCATGCCTGAGAAATGTGATGCGTTCGTCAATCGTTCTCCTCTCGAGTTCGATGAGCTTTTCCCCTTCTCCTCTCTGTCCCCTGACTCCGCGCTGCTGGGAGAGCGAGACTTCCCTTCGTCTGAGCCGGGGCTTCATGTACCCGGCTTCGGCCATCATCGTTTCCAGTACAGCTTCCCTCGAGTGTGCATTCTGACGGAATATGGAAAGGATTACAGCTTCCCTGTCATAGACGGGAAGGAAGGTTGTATCTTCAATCTCCTTTTCCTGTTTCGGGGAGAGAAAGGCATCCACAATTATTTCTTCCGCCCCGTAGTCTTCTGCCGCAGCCCTCATTTCCTCCATCTGTCCGCTTCCGAAGAAGCCGTCCTTTACGGTGAAGGTTTTCTCACAGACTATGTTCAGGCCGAGATTCTCGATAAGGCTTCTGATTTCTGAGATCCTCAGATATATGCTTCTTTCATTTTCCCCGGTAAGACGGCGGCTTACAAGGAGAACCCGGACTTCTTCCATGAAAGCATAATAGCATTAAAACCGAAATTGTTGCATAATTGGAGACCGAGGAAAAACAATGAGTCTTAATTGCGGTATCGTAGGACTGCCGAACGTCGGAAAGTCCACCATCTTTTCAGCTGTAACGGCTGCCCCTGCCGAGGCGGCGAATTATCCCTTCTGTACAATTGACCCCAATATCGGGATGGTCAATGTTCCGGATAAGAGGCTTGACAGGATTGTCTCGCTTATTCCTCCTCAGCGCGTTGTTCCTGCAACGGTTGAGTTTGTGGATATTGCGGGGCTTGTGAAGGGCGCAAGCCAGGGTGAAGGGCTGGGCAACAGGTTTCTTGCGGCCATCAGGGAGGTCGGTGTGATAGCACATGTCGTCAGGTGCTTTGACAACAGCGATATCATCCACGTCAGCAACAGAATCGACCCTGAAAATGACATAGAGACCATAGACATAGAGCTTGCACTGGCCGATTACGATACAGTTGACAAGAGGTATCAGAAGCAGAGCAAGATGAGCCGCATAAGCAAGGAGGCCCAGAAGGAAAACGAGAAGCTTCTTCCGCTCTACGAGAAGCTCCGTGCCTCACTGGCAGAGGGAATTCCTGCAAGAAAGCTCGGACTGGACGAGGACGAGAAGGCACTTCTGTATGACCTCCATCTCATTACCCTGAAACCTGTAATCTATGTATGCAATGTAGATGAGGATGCAATAAACGATGACAACGGTTATGTCAGGACGGTGAGAAGAATCGCCCAGGGGGACAACAACGCACCCGTAGTCGTGATATGCGGCAAGATTGAAGCCGAGATTGCTGAACTCGAGACGGAGGAGGAGAAGGCTGAGTTCCTCTCTGCCGTCGGACTGGAGGAGTCCGGGCTGAATCATCTCGTGAGGGCTGCCTATCATGCCCTGGGGCTCAGGACCTTCTTCACTGCAGGAAAGGACGAGGACAGGGCCTGGACATTCAGGGAGGGATCACGTGCTCCCCAGTGTGCCGGAATAATTCACAGTGATTTCGAGAAGGGGTTCATAAAAGCTGAAGTCTACAACTACAGCGACCTTGTGGAATACGGAAGCGAACAGAAGGTCAAGGAAGCCGGAAAACTCCGGCTCGAAGGCAGGGACTACATTGTCCAGGATGGAGACATCGTCTTCTTCAAGTTCAATACCTGATGAGTTCGTCCCCCATCTCCTTCATTCTTTTTTCGTCAGCCTTGATTTGTCTGCGGTCGAATGTAACAAGCCCGTTAAGCTCACCCTCAACGTCGCTCAGCTGTGTATAGACCGAGGCGCTGAGGCCTTTTCTCTTTGCCGGAAAGATATCACGCCTGTACATCGCTATCACGGCGTCGGTGAGTTCCTTCTCCGTTCTGAATCCCCTGTAGGAGAATTTCTTCTCCGGTGATGAACCGTGTGTGAGGTCCAGCCCGTAGCCTCCGAATTCCGTAAGTATGACGCAGCGTGAATATCTGTCGTTCCTGTATGTATAGGGGCGGAAGTAGACGTGCCGGCTCAGAAAGCTTCCCTTCTTCTGGTCAAGCCATCCCGAGTGATAGTCGACGGGGCGGGAAGGGTCCTTCTTCTCGACCATACGGCCCAGCCTTACACTGTCGAACTGGCCCCATGCCTCATTGAAGACAACCCACATTGCAATGGAAACAAAGGATCCCAGTGCATCTGTCATCTCCATAAGGTGCTCTTCGAATTCGCGTTTCATTTCTCCGTTCTTCCGTCCCGGAAGGTTGTGCCGGCTGTCCGAGAGGTGGGAGCCGAAAAAAAGCGGAAGAGAAATCACCGGAAAGGAATATTTTCTGCCGCCGGACGGCATGTCCTGCCACACGAGAATGCCGAGTCTGTCGCAGTTATAGTACCACCTTGCACTTTCAATCTTGACGTGCTTGCGAAGCATGTTGAAGCCCATTCTCTTTGCAAGAAGGATGTCGTTTACCATCTCTTCCTCGCTTTCGGGAGTATACAGGCCGCCTTTGTAATAGCCCTGGTCGAGAAGCCCGTGGTGAAAATAGCTTTTCCCGTTGAGAAAGAGCCTTTCTTTCCCGTTTTCGTCCTTTTCGACGGAGAATCTTCTCAGGCCTGTGTATGACGAGACCCTGTCCGAATGGTAGGAAAGCGTGAATTCATAAAGAAACGGATCTTCAGGACTCCATGTGCGGGGATTTTCGATATCCACGCGAAGGGGAACGCCTGAGGAGAAAACCAGTTCCCGGGTGCCGATGACGAGTCTGCCGTCTCCCCCTCCGGATGTATCGACGGTAATCGAGAAGCCTTTTTCATCCGGAACTGTATGGAGCTGCCTTATGTGGTATTTCCCCGTCTTCTCCATCCATACCGTCTGCCATATTCCTGACTGCGGGGTATACCAGATGCCGCCTTTTCCGAGTTTCTGTTTTCCTCTCTCCTGTTCTCCTTCATCTGTCGGGTCCTTGACACGCAATGTGAGATGAAATGACTCTGACGGGACAGAAAGGGAGAACGGCAGATATCCGCCGCGGTGCACAAGGACCTTTTCCCCGTTGATGAGAATCTCCGTCTCATAGTCGACTGCCCCGAAATGCAGGAAGAGGATTTCATTATCTTTGTCATACGGGTACGGCCAGACGATGTCCCGTTCATATATGAGTGTCTCGGAGGGCTGGAGGATGTGTGAGACACCGCTCAGCGGTGCTTCCGGAGAGTAGGGGACTACGATTTCTCCCTTCCTTACCGTATGTCCTTCCCCGTCTTCTACGGAAAAATTCCATATGCCGTTGAGACAGAGCCAGTCTCCGTCCCTCTTCATCTGCGGTCTCGGATACAGGGGAAGCGGAACAGTCATTTTTCCTTTTTCCCCATCAGGATAAGTACAGGTATCACAGCAAGGATTTCAACTGCCGCTGCAAGAAGGAATATCAGGGGCGTCGGCACGGTCTTCGTTACGCCGAGGTCTGTATATGTCATTCCGGATCCCCTGAAGGCAAGGGCTCCCATGAACGGACCGGCTGCCATCGGAATAAGAACCTGACTGAGCATCCTGATTCCCTGGATCTGTCCTTCGCTGCCCTTCGGGGTGTAGTCACGGATGAGGCTTGAGAGAATCGAGGTCGTCAGAAGATAGCCGCACATCATTATGATCGCCCCGACTGCGGTGAGGGCAAAGGAGCGTGCAAAGTAAAGTATCACAAGGCCGATTGTCATCAGAAGAATCGAGGGGCAGGATGATTTTAGCCGTCCTATGACATCCACAAGCTTTCCTGCCATTATACAGAATGCAGAGGATGCCGTTACGGCAAGGGCCATGAGTATGGCATAGCCGGATGTGAAGCCGAGGTATGTCTGCATGTATATTATGATGTAGGGGAAGAATATCTGCATTGCAAGACAGTTCAGGGTGTACGCCGTAAGTGCCGTGTAGAGCCTGGAGTTGCCTCTGACGGTCGAAGGCCGGAAGCCGGAGATGATATCATCAAGAAGCCTTCCTTCTCTCACGGGTTTTCCCCTGTCCTTCCCGATGAGAAAGAATGATGCGATTGCCGAAACGAGAATTATGGCGGCAGTGACCGTGAAGAATGACGACCAGTCGTTTTTCCTGGTCAGTCCGTCCATCAGGCCGAGAACTATGAGCAATGCCGCCATAGGCAGAACCTGTACAACCGATTCGACCCGTGTCCTGTCTTTACTGTCAACTGTCTCCGTCACATATGCATTGAATGCGGCATCATTTGCAGTCGAGCCGAAGAACGTCATTATGCAGTCAAGAAGAACGACATGCAGTGCTGCGGCAGAGGCTGACGGGAAGAGGGAAGGCCTGACGAAGGCGAAGGCAAGGACGGACAGAGCCCACGCCGTGTAGCCGACGGTTATGAATATCTTCCTTTTTCCGGTCCTGTCCGAGAGCGCGCCCATAAGAATTGTCGTCAGTGTTGCGACAACGGCTGATGAGGATACCATCACGGCTATGAAGGACGGGTCGGTTGTAATGGTTTTATACATGAAGACATTGAAGTACATGTTTTCAATGGTCCACGCAATCTGACCTGAGAGTCCAATCAGTATTATTGCGAACCACGTTCTTTTCTTCATGCAATTATTATATACAACTTTTCCGGGTAGAAAACAATTTGCATCAATTTCACATACAGGCAAATTGACCCTTTATTTTTATTGGAGTAAATTGGATGAGTCGAGTTTCGACATAAACTTAAAGTTCCAACTGGAGGGTCTGAATCATGGGAAGAAATTTTACTCCTAGATTTAAGCAGTGCAGAAGACTTGGGGTT
>CAVBWE010000101.1:0-25467 GCA_963598715.1 Sphaerochaetaceae bacterium
CGTTGCCGGAACTAGGACCTGAACCTAGCGCGTCTACCAATTCCGCCATCTGGGCGACACAGTGAATGATATTATTTATCAGAGACACGGTCAAGATTAGATTCTCCTTCTTTCATCATCTTGTGTTGCCTATAGCGTTCAAAGCAGGTAAAATTCCCTTTATGCTGAATATACTGTTTCTCGGGGAGATTGTCGGCAGATGTGGCGGGAATGTCCTCAAAGCCGGACTCGAAAAGATCAAAGCCGACTATAATGTCGACTATACCGTTGTGAACGGAGAAGGAATGACCAACGGCTACGGAATCGGAAAAGCGCACTCCATGCAGCTTGGAAAGTCCGGTGTCGACCTGGTTACAGGCGGAGAGAAGCTTTTCTATAAAATAGACATGGTTGAATTCCTGAACCATGCATCTTTCATACTCAGACCTCTCAATTACCCTCCTCTCTGCCCGGGGAAAAGCGTAAAGAACGTTGTCGTGAAGAATACACAGCTTCTTATCATAAACGTTCTCGGCAACTCCTCTATGAAGGTTGCCGTTCAGAATGCTTTTGTTGCAATTGACGGTTTTCTGAAGAAAGTGGAAGGAAACCCTGTCATACTCGTCGTTTATCATGCCGCAACTACTGCAGAAAAAGCAACGATGTGGCACTTTCTTGACGGTCGGGTTCAGGCTGTAATATGCACACACACAAAGGTGCTTACATCAGATGCTGCAGTCAGTGAAAAAGGGACAGCGTTCATATCTGACAATGGAAGAGTCGGTTCATTTATGAGCGTCGGAGGATTTGACAGCGGAACAGAAATCAGGAAATACCGCTTCCAGATTCCCCTGAGAAGCCGTGAAGCCTGGCTTGATCCCCGCATTCAGGGAGTCGTAGTCACCATAGACGAGGAAACGCACAGGGCCGTGAAGATCACGGTTGTTGATGAAAAAGTCAGCGTGGAAAAACCGCTGGACAGGAATGCACAATGACACAGATAGTAAGCGTTATATCGACGGATAACGGAATTGTCAGGGTCGGCTGCTCGTCCTCAGCCTGTCAGGGATGTCACAGCGAGACATTCTGCAGGAATAAGGATACATCTTACGAAGTCCTTAACACCATGGGACTTGATCTCAGAAAAGGAGATCTTGTTGAAATAGAGATTCCGGAAGGAAAAGCCGTAATTTCGGTTCTCATGAGCCTGGCACTCCCTCTTGTCATGTTCATTCCCGGGTACTTCATAGGGAAAATGTTATCGGAAAGCGAAGTCGTGATGGCCGTTTGCGGCATTCTCTTCATTGCACTGGGCTTTCTTATTTCGTTTCTTTTCTTCCGCCGGAGGAGAAAGGAGTACTCTCCCTGCATTCTCAGAAAACTATGAAGAAACTGTCTTTCGTCATTTTCATAGCGGTGCTTTTCATTTCCTGCTCAGCCGGCAGCCGTCAGAGCGGTGAGGAAAGTGTTGTCAGAAACGGAGCCTATCCCGACATGATCCTTGAGAACACACAGTGCTCCGTCATGAAATCGGACGGTTCCCCGATTACACTGAAAGCCGGCAGAATGACCCTTTATTCAGCAGACGGCTATGCACTTCTTGAGAACTTTTCATTCGAGTCATATTCTGAAAACGGAAGCATTGAGACAACGGGACAGGCAGAGGAAGGAAAAGTTGAACTCGACGGAGAGCGGCTGGAGCTCAAGGGAGGAGTTTCATTCTCGCGCCCTCAGGACGGGATGCATGTCACGGCAGAATCTCTCGTATATGACAGGGCGGATGATATAATCAGAGCTGACGGAGATGTGACGGTAAGCTCTGATGAAGGCACAATAAGAGGACAGGACTTCAGGGGAGACCTCAGAAACAGCAGCTATTCATTCTCCTGTATAAAGGAGGGAGACTTTGAACTTCAATAAAAAAACGTTTCTTCTGACAGTACTTCTTTTCACCACGCTCTCTCTCTTCAGCATGTCGATATCATTCTCCGGCGGAAAAAGCTCGCTCAGTCTCGCTGAAGGGAAGAAAAGCGTGTCGCTCTCTGACGGAGCAAGGGTTGAAACCGGCTCCATAACGATAACAAGCGACAGCATGGCACTCACGGGCGATGACTGGCAATACATAGAATGTACCGGGAAATGCATAATCACCGATACGGAGCGGGGACTCGAGATAAGAACGGAAAGACTATGGTATGACAGAATCGGGGAAATACTGATAATCTCCTCATGGTTTGAAATAGACGACACCTCAGAAGAGCTTTATGCAACGGCAGGCAGCCTGAGGTATGACATGAAAACGGAAAAGCTCGATCTGGGGATGAACGTTACTCTCATGAGAATCAGCGACGGACTTCTAATGACATGCTCAAGCCACTCCCTCTCCTATGACAGAAAAGATGAGAACGTGTCACTCAGGGGGGACAGCCGCGTTCTCTGGAAGGGAGACGAGTACTTTGCAGACATCATTTCAGTCGACCTGAAGAACAACAGGATTGCCCTTTCCGGGCGAATAAGGGGAACCATCAATGGCTGATATCCTGACGGTGGAGAATCTCTCCAAATACTATGGAAGAAAGCATGTCGTAAAGAATGTCTCCTTCTCAATGACAAGCGGGGACGTCACGGGGCTTCTCGGACCCAACGGGGCCGGAAAGACAACCTCATTCTACATGATAGTCGGTTTCATCAAGGCAAACGGGGGCACGATAGCCATTAATGATACAGATATCACGGGACTGGCAATGCATGAAAGAAGCCACATGGGACTGGCCTACCTTCCTCAGGAACCCAGCATCTTCCGCCGTCTTACAGTAGAGAAGAACATACGGCTTGTCCTGGAGGCACAGAAGGGCCTTTCCCGCCGGGAAAGAAAAGAAAAGGAGGAGGAACTCCTGAGCGCTTTCGGAATCGAGAGGGTAAGAAAACAGTATGGCTATACACTCTCCGGAGGCGAAAGACGGCGTACTGAAATTGCGCGCGCCCTTGCCACAAGTCCGAAATTCCTTCTCCTGGATGAGCCGTTTGCCGGGATAGACCCGAAGGCGGTCTATGAAATCAAGCAGATAATAAGGCATCTCAGCAGAAGCGGCATCGGCATACTCCTGACTGACCATAACGTCCGGGATACACTGGAAATCACGACAAAGGCACACATAATTTCCGAAGGTGAGATTCTTGTCAGCGGAACAAGAAGCGAAGTGCTCGAAAACGAAAAGGCGAAGGAAATCTACTTCGGCCACGACTATGAGGAGTACTGATGGACCAGTCTCTTTCTGTCACCCAGACGCAGAAACTCGAGACCTCCCTCATACAGTTTGTGGACATGCTCACCATGCCCACGGCAGAGCTCAATGAAAAGATAAAGGAAGAAGCCGAAAGGAATCCGGTCCTGGAAATACGGGAGAACACATCTTCCGTAGAATCCCTCTCCGTAAAACGGAAGCACGATTCTCCATCCCCGGGCGGTGACGAAGCAAACCCTGCGTCCTTCAGTGATGATGAAGACTCATCTGACTGGTTTGAAAGGACTGTCAGCGGGAAGGAGGACCTGAAGGAGCACCTCATGAAGGAACTCGGATGCCTCGAACTTCCTCAGGATGTCAGGGAATGTGCGGAAGCCGTCATCTCCGGTCTCGACAGTTACGGTTTCACGGGCCCCGATCCTTCCCTTCTCGTACCCGACAGGGACCAGTCGGTTCTTTCCGAAGCGATAAAAGCCGTACAGTCACTAGAGCCGACGGGTGTCGGGGCTGCAGACTGGAAGGAAGCGCTGATGCTCCAGATAAGGGAAATGGAGAAGGACAAAAGTGAAAGGCGGCGTTACAGGGATATAATATACAAGGGGCTTGATTATATAAGAAAAGGAGAAGAGGACAGGCTTGCCAGGGCCCTCGGAATCGGAAGGGAGGACCTTGACGCGATGATCCGGGTGATAAAGAGCCTTACTCCCTTCCCGGGACTCAAATACAGCAGCGACTATACTTCATATGCAACGCCTGAAATCGAAATAACACGGAAGAACGGGATTCTGGTGCTGAGAATGCTGTCTCCCCTCCTCTCCGTCTCCATAGACAGCGAGTACCTCAGTCTTATAGAGGAAATCAGAAAGAAGAAGGACAGGGACGCAGGGAAGTTTCTGAGGGAGAACATGACAAGGGCGGAAAACCTCATGAACCTGCTGGAAAGACGGAAGTCAACGCTGGAAAAACTGGGAATACTCCTCATGGAAAAGCAGAAGGACTTCTTTCTCAGCGGGCCTGTCTTCCTGAAAGCCCTCACGATGACGGATGCCGCCGGGATTCTGGGCCTCAGCATCGGCACTGTGTCAAAGCTTGCACAGGAAAAATACATTCTCACCGACTGGGGAACATACCCCCTGAGATTCTTCTTCTCGACGGAAGTGAAAAGCTCAGCGGATGAAAACGTTTCAAAGACTGCAGTGATGTTCAGGATAAGGGAAATACTGGAAGAGAACGGTACGAAGAAGCTGTCAGACCAGAAAATAGCTGAAATGCTGGAAGAAAACGGCATACACATTGCAAGGCGCACGGTCAACAAGTACAGAAAAGCTCTCGGGAACTGACACATTTCTTTTGCCTTTCGGCGGATTGAATGTAATATTTAAGTGGAGGGAAAAATTACTCCTTCCCGGTTTTCCATACAGGAAAGGACCAGAAACAGGCAAAAAGCCTGAAAGGAGAAAAGAAATGAACATCACATTCAGAGGAATCGGGTACACGCCAAACGATGAAGACAGGGCATTTCTTGACAGGAAACTTCAGAAGATAGCTTTTGCGGAAGACTATCTTCAGGATCTCGACATCGCTGTCAGAAAGGAAGCGAAAGGAATCGGATTCCATCTTGATGCCATACTTCACTTCATCTGGAGAAAAGAGAAAATGGTCAGTGAAGACTGCTATGAACTATATGAAGGCATCGAGAAGCTCTGCGACAAGATTCAGGGAGCAGCAAAGAAGGAAAAGGAAATCACAAAGGAAGTCTGACAGTACGTCCGTCTGCCCGTCCATGCCGGAGGTTATGCCTCCGGCTTTTCACTTCTTTATGGAAAAGGATAAAAAGTGTAGAATCCGGACGTGCAGAAGAAAACCGGGCGGCAGGGAGAGATACTCTCCTTCATATCATCATACATACGGCATAACGGCTGTCCTCCGACATACAGGGAAATCGGAGAAGAGTTTTCATTTTCTGCCTCAGCCGCCTACTGTGCAGTGAAGGCACTCGAGAAGAAGGGCTACCTGGAGTTGAGGCGGGACAGCATGAGGAACATACTGCTTCCCGAAAGCGAAAGGGAGGAAAGGGAAAACTGCGCGGTGCCTTTCTACGAAAAGGAACCCTCGGAGGAAGATCTCTCCCTGTTTCCGGAGAAGACCATGCTTCTTCCCCGCGCGCTCGGAGAAAACGTATTTGCCTACCGCGTGACAAGCACAAGCATGAATAATGCAGGAATCCTCAAGGGCGACATCGCGGTAATCAGAAAATGTACGGAAGCGGAAAACAATCAGATAGTGCTGGCTTTAAGGGAGGAAGGCATGCCGCTCGAACTGAGACGGCTTCACATCGCATCCTCCTATGCCGAGCTCTGGGCGGAAAATGATACTATGGGCATAATCAGACGGAAAAACTTCACGCTGTATGGTGTCCTTATCGAGATAAGACGGTATTATTGAAGGCAGTATGGCTGAAGTTTATATCCTCATGGGCCCGGAAGAGGGAGAAAAGAACAATCTCATAAGAAACATAAGGAAGAAGACCCTTTCGGCTTTTCCGGATACCGAGTGCTATTCATTCTTCGTCGGCGACGATGACGGGGCATCCTATGTCAGTGCCGTAAGCCAGTCATCCCTCTTCTCACAGCACCGCTTCATAGTGCTGAGGGGATTCGAAAACATAAAAAAGACGGATCCTGTCTACACCGAAACTCTTCAAGCCGTGAAATCGCAGCAGGATGACCTGACACTGATTATCGTCTCCACGGACTCACAGACGCAGAGCCTCGACAAGGCACTGACTGCGGCAGCTGGAAAGGAACGGACAATCGTATTCTGGGAGCTCAAGGATACGGAAAAACGCAGCTGGATAGTCAGCCGTGCCCGTGAAGAGGGTTTCAGAATAACCGCTGATGCCGTAGAGGAAATACTTTCCAGCGTTGAAAACAATACCGAAGAGATGAAGAATCTCCTCCTTTCCATAACAAACTTCCTGCGCATAGAAGGCAAGGAGAAGACAATAAGCCGGGAGACAGTAGAGGCCTACTCCACGGAAAGCCGGGGAGATAACGGATATACCCTCTTTGCTTCGCTTGCCGAAAGGGATCTTGACAGGGCACTGAGGGTAGTCAGGTCCATTATCCTGAACGATCAGAGAGACATTCTTCCTGCAGTAACCGTTGCCGGCAACCAGTTCAGGCGTATCGAGGAAGCCCTGAAAATGAGAAAGAGAGGAATGGACATGTCCGGCATATTCCAGAATCTGACGGCTTTCACGACGTATTCTTCCGCTGTCAGGCGTCAGGGAGTGAATTTCCGCGAAAGAGATATTTTCCAGAAGGCCATGAAAAACTACACGCTGGATGAAACAGCAAGGATAATCCTTCTTCTGACGCGCATGGACACCACGCTCAAGAGTGCTTCCTCCGACACTCTCCTTCTGGAAGCCGAGAAGCTTGTCTACACCATAACTGTCAGCGGAGGCGCTGAATGCAGGCTTTCTCTTGAACCGGAGACTCTGAAAAACAACCCGTTTGCCTAGAAATTGAGCTTCCTGAGCACTCTCTCGGCAACTGCAAGCGGTATCCCGGCCCCCGCAGCCAGCTCTTCCTTCGTAAGATGGAGTATGTCTTCAACCGTACCGTATTTCTCCATTATGAGCCTGCTGCGCTTCTTTCCGACCCCCTCTATGGATTCCAGAAGCCTGAATGATGCATCCTTCGAGCGCATCCTCTGATTGAAGGAAGTTGCAAAGCGGTGGCACTCATCCCTCACTGCAATGAGAAGCCTCAGTCCCGGATCGCTTCTGTCCAGCAGAACTTCCTCTCCCGTAGGAAAGACAATGGTCTCCACCCTTTTTGCCAGTCCCACCAGGGGAATTGAAAGCCCCAGCTCATCAAGTGCCCCGAGGGCTGCATGAACCTGCCCTATCCCGCCGTCTATCATAATCAGGGACGGCAGTTCGTTCTTCTCTTCCTTCTGTCTTCTGTAGCGTCTGAAGACAGCTTCATGAATTGACGCAAAGTCGTCAATCTCGCCTTCTTTCAGACTCTTCATCGAGAAGTGTCTGTATTCACTGTTCGACGGATTGCCGTCACGGAAGACTATGAGGGACGATACGGTGTATTTACCCGAAAGCTGTGCTATGTCATACCCTTCAATCAGCCGGGGTATTCTCTCCAGTCCGCATATCTCCTTCAGCCTTTCCAGAGCCGGAGTATTGTCAACACTCCTGAGTCTTTTCTCGACATCGCGTGATGCGTTTTCACCGGCAAGCCGCAGAATGCGGAAGTGCCTTCCATCCCTGGGGACACTCACTTTTATGGTGCTTCCGAGTTCTTCATGAAAATACTTTTCAAGAAGCTGGGCATCTATGTCATGGGAAACATAAATCTCCTGAGGAAGAGCATCTCCGTCAGAGTAATACTGTATGAGAAATGACAGGAGGGTTTCCGTCTCGTCACCCAGGCACTCACTGCGGTACATGGCCTTTCCGATGAGCCTGCCGTCCCTGAACTGCATTATGGAAACCGTACAGAGATAACAGCGCATCTCGATTGCCGCATAGTCACGCTTGTCCTGTGCATGACCTTTTTCAAGGTCCTCCATCGCCTGATTCTTCTGCATGACAGACAGTGCGTCGATAAGGTCCCTCTTTTCCGCAGCCTTTTCGAAATCGAGGTTCTTCGAAGCCTCAAGCATCTCCTTTCTGACCTTATTCACGAAAGAGGTGTCGTCACCGTCCAGAAAAGCCTCAACTTCCCGGATATATCCTCCGTATTTTTCCGCACTGACAGCCCCTATGCACGGAGCAGAACATTTATGAAGATGATAATAAAGGCATGGCGTATCCCTTTTCTTCAGCGCCCCCTGGCAGAGCCGCAGCGGATAGGTCTTCCTCACTGCCTCAAGGTAGATCTCAAGCCTCTTTCCGTCAGGATACGGGCCATAATACTTCGAGCCGTCCTGGATGATGCGCCGCGTCTTGTATACCCTGGGGAATTCTTCCTTCGTGATTCTGATTACCGGATAACTCTTGCCGTCCTTCAGAAGGATATTGTAGTGAGGGTTGTATTTCTTTATGAGATTGTTCTCAAGAACCAGGGCTTCGTATTCATTGCCCGTTATCATGTACTCGATTTTATATATCTTCTCGACGAGAGCCTGCGTCTTGATGTTCCGTGACGGCAGGAAATACTGATTGACACGTCTCTTCAGGTTCTTTGCCTTTCCGACATATATTACAGTCCCGCTCTCGTTCTTCATCAGATAGCATCCGCTGTTTTCAGGCAGCGACCTCGCCTGATCTCTTGCACTTTCCATATCGAGAGAATACCCCTTCCTTCCAATTTTGGAAACAGAGGATTAGACTAGGGCAATGAATGGCAGTATAGAGAACATATTCAGCAGTCTTCCGCCCGGCGTGCAGTCTCAGCTTGAGGAACTTTTTTCAGCAATACACTTCTCGGTAATGCAGAAAAGCGAAATAGTGAAGGAAGAGGCCGACCTTGTACAGTGGGATGAAAAGCCGTTTGTCAGCAGCGGGAGGACGGCAATGTATACATCCCGCAGGGACGGCAGGGGCGGAGACGAGTACATGAAGGCGATGCGAAGCCACATGAATGAACTGAGAAGGAGCGAGACGGACTACTCGTCATTCTTTCCGGTGAATACCGGAAGGCCGAAGACAAGAGAAACCGTAACGGAAGAGAAAATCGTGCTCTCACGCTGTCCCTGTCCGGTTGACGGGGAGAAGACACGCTGCTGCAAGCTCAGGACACTCGACGCCATAATGCAATGTTCCTTCGGCTGCTCCTACTGCTCAGTCCAGGCATTCTACAACGAGAACCGGATAAGAATCGTTTCGAATCTTGAAAAGAAGCTTGAAGAACTGGAAATCGGGGATGATGTCTGGCATATCGGAACAGGCCAGGCTTCCGATTCCCTCCTCTATGGGGATGATTACTCGACGCTTTCCGCACTCTCGAAGTTCTGTCTCAGCCATCCGAAAGTAATCGTCGAGCTCAAGAGCAAGGCATACAGAAGTGATGTATTCAGCAGAAAATGGCCGAAGAACATGGTCTTCACCTGGTCCCTCAACGCTCCTACCATCATCGAAAAGGAGGAGCACTACACAGCATCGCTTGAAAAGAGGATAGAGTGTGCCCGCCTGGCACGCGATAACGGGAATATGGTCGGCTTTCATATTCACCCCATGTTCTTTTTCAAAGGATGGAGGCAAGAGTACGAAAGTGTTGCCCGGGCAGTCACCTCGTCATTCTCTCCAGACGACATAATGATGATAAGCATGGGAACGCTTACCTTTACGAAGGCGGTGATCCGGAGACTGAGGGAAGGCGGAAGAAAAAGCCGGGTGCTGGAGATGGAACTCGTGAAGACTGCGGGAAAATATTCATATCCGCTGGAGAAGAAGGAGGAGATGTTCCGCACACTCTACTCATACTTTCCTTCCGGATACAGGGAAAACGTCTTCTTCTATCTCTGCATGGAGGATCCGTCACTCTGGATGAAGACACTCGGACGGGAGTACGGCTCAGACAGAGAATTTGAACTGGACATGAAAAGGTCCTACTACGACAAACTCGGCATAAAAGAAACGGGCCGGAACTAAATCAGGCCCATCCGCGTCAGTGCTACGGCAAGGGATGCAGATACTGCAGTTTCACTTCGCAGGATACGCGATCCCAGTAGTGACGGTATGTATCCGTTCTCCATAAACAGCCGTCTCTCCCTCTCCGACCATCCCCTCTCGGGGCCGATTGCAACCGTTACGCTTTTTCCCCTCAGGTCCATGGCGGAAAGTTTTTCTGCCCCCACGACATTATCCATCAGGAGAAGGACATCCGAGGCGGCAATATCTATGGCCTTATCGGCTGAATCCACCACAATACATTCACTTACCCCGGTTCTTCCCGCCTGCATTGCTCCGTCAAGAAGTATGTTGCGGTACCCGCCGGATGTATAAAGAGATGACGAGGAATAGCTTTTCTCCCCCAGGTCGGTTACCGGAAGGATTATGCGTCCGGCTCCGAGAGACACAGCCTCACGGAGTATGCGCCTCATGCATATGGGACGTGTCTGTCCGCAGATGAGGGTTATACTGTAGAGTGCGGACGTGTCACCAGCCGCCTTGAAATCGAAGAATATGCCTTCATCCGTCATGGCTGTGATGACGGCGGTGCCTTCAAGGGAGTTGATGATGCCCGCCCTGAACGAGTCACCTTCCTTCAGGCGGAGGATTCTCCTTATATGCTGTGCCCTTTCATCACCGGAAGAAAAGAATTTTTCTCCCTCTTCCATCAGGATTATGTTCACCTTGACCTTCCGTAGAGTCCTGAATAGTACTTTATACCGGCAAAAGACGGAGAGTGAATATCACGCTCATTCATCTTCCACGACCAGTTTGCCGCGCCTGTGGTTGAAGGAACGTTCATTCTTGCCTCTTCGCCCAGCCCCAGTATGTCCTGAAGCGGGATAATCACATACATGCTCGGCCCCATCATGAGGGTCCGTATCATCTTCCATAGCACCTCTTCGTCAGAACACTCGTAGTATCGCCTTATGATATCCCTTGTCCTGTCGTCCAGGCTCCTGTACCAGCCGACGGTGGTATTGTTGTCGTGAGTGCCCGTATAGGCGACACTGAGCTCAGTCTGATTATGAAGAAGATATTCGTTCGACGTGTCGAACCTGCCGTCCGGGCCGAAGCCGAATGCGAACTGGATTATCTTCATTCCGGGGAGTCTGTTGTCGTCCCTCAGCTTCTCGACTTCTTCCGTGATTATTCCAAGGTCCTCCGCAATGATCGGAAGTTCCTCCCCGAATCTCCTCCTGACGGCGTCGAAGAACTTCTGTCCGGGTCCCTTCTCCCATCTCCCGTTCACAGCCGTCGTCTCGCCGCGCGCTATTCTCCAGCAGGCCTCGAATCCCCTGAAATGGTCGATACGGATTATGTGACAGAGCTCAAGGGATTTTTCGAGCCTCGCCATCCACCAGGCGTAACCGTCCTCTTCCATTTTCTCCCAGTCATACAGGGGGTTTCCCCAGAGCTGCCCGGTGGAGGAGAATGCATCAGGCGGCACTCCGGCCGACGTCTGCTGCACTCCATTCTCATCAAACTGCAGAAGCTTCGTATTCGCCCATGCATCTGCGCTGTCGGAAGCGACAAAGAACGGGATGTCCCCGATTATTTCAACTCCCTTCTCTTCGGCATGAGCCCTCATTTCAGCCCACTGGACACTGAAGAAATACTGAAGGACACTGTAGATTCCGATAAGCTTCTCTTCCTCTCTACGGGCTTCGCCGAGTGCTGTCTCATCCCGTCGCCTCAGTTCCTCCGGCCATTCGGAAAACCACCTCGAGTCGTTGTACCTTGCACAGAGCGCCTGGAAAAGCGCATAGTCGTCCAGCCACCATGCATTTCTCCTTCTGTACTCTTCGTACTTTTCCCTTTCATCTTCCTCTGCCGAGGAAAGAAACAACAAAGCGGCCTTGAAGAGCAGCGGCATCTTTATCCTTCTTGCCTCTCCATAGTCTACCCTCGCCTTTTTTTCCGATCGGACAAGTACATCCTCAAGCTCCAGGTATCCGGCTTTATAGAGCTTACGCGGAGAAATAAGGAGTTCGTTTCCCGCAAAAGCCGAGCGTGCAGAATACGGGCTCTCGCCGTAGCCGGTGGGGCCGGTCGGAAGTATCTGCCAGAGCTTTATGCCGTTTTCACTTATTGCATCTATGAACGAATATGCCTCGTCTCCCATATCTCCAACGCCATATGGAGAGGGAAGGCTTGTTATATGGAGAAGAACCCCGGTCTTTCTTTCGTGGTGTTTCATGGTTCCATTATAGTAGAGAACCGGGCTGTGGTGAAGTCACGCCATATTTGTTTCAGTGCTTCGGTTAATCTGAGATTTTACAATTTTTTCTTCTCCCTCTTTTTGACTCCGATATCGTTACCGGCTAAAATAAATATATGCCATATACAGAATTATCAGAGAATTTTCTTATCGGAGAGGACGTGTTCTATCCTTCAATAGGACTCTGTTCGGTCGAAAAAACCGAAGAGAGAAACGGAAAAACATATATTGTCCTCACCTCCACGGCTCAGGATTTCACTGTCCTTCTCCCTATGGAAAATGCCTCTTCACTCGGGCTCAGGCATCTCAGTAACCGGGACTCTCTCATCTCCTCAATCAGGTCTCTTTCCCTTGTAAACCGTGACGAGGAGGCGCAATGGAAGCACAGGGTGGAGAAAAATGCGGAAAGAATGAAGGAAGGCAAGCCGGAATCGATATGTCTTGTAATATCTTCCCTTTACAGACGTTCCAGAAAACGCGATCTCCCGACAGTCGAGAAGAAGCAGTACGACAGGGCACTGGCAATGCTTGTAGATGAAGCCTCATGTGTGTTAAAAAAGGAAAGGGAGGAAGTAAGGAAGATCATCTTCTCTTACCTTAAAAAAGGTGACACGCTTTGATCTGATTCTCACTGCTGCGGGATCAGGATTGAGATTCAATGAAAACAGAGACAATCCGGTAAAGAAGGAATGCGTCAGGATAAACGGAAGAAGCGTCCTGTCTCTCGCCATCGCTCCCTTTCTGTCGTTCGAGGGGCTCGGGAACATCGTCGTCACATACAGGGAAGGAACCGAGAAGGAAATCAGGAATGCCCTTATGGATGCAGATATTCCCGAAAGAGCAGAACTGTACTTTGTAAAGGGGGGTGAGACCCGTACTGCCTCCGTAAGGAATGCCGTTCTCTTTCTGAAGGAAAAAAAGCAAGGCAGTCCGTTTATTGCCATACACGACGGCGCACGGCCTTTCGTTACACGTTCTCTGATAGAAAGAACACTTTCCCTTGCCGTGACTTACGGCTCTTCGGCTCCATCGCTCCCCCTTACCGATGCAATAAAGAAGGAAAAGGACGGCTTTGTCATTTCGTCGCTTGACAGGTCCTGCATGAAGCGGGTACAGACTCCGCAGATATTCCGTGCGGACAGTCTTTACGAAGTCTACTCGGAAACCGGTGACGATGCCTCTTATCAGGATGACATAGAACCGTATGTGCTTCACGGCGGAAAGTGCCGTCTTGCACAGGGCGATGAGGAAAACATCAAAATCACATATCAGGGAGATATCGGAAAAACGATGCGAATAGGTTACGGAAACGACATTCACCGCCTCACTGAAGGCAGGAAATTCGTACTTGGCGGGACAGTCCTGCCGTTTTCCAGGGGAGAGGAAGCCCACTCGGACGGAGACGTTCTCATCCACGCCGTTATCGATGCAATTCTCGGTGCCTGTGCCCTCGGTGATATCGGAACACTGTTTCCTCCGGAAGATGATGAATGGAAGGATGCCGACAGCAGGAATCTCCTCAGGGCAGTTCTCGACAAGGTAAAGCCCGGGATAATCAATCTCGATTCCACCGTTACACTGGAGGGCTTCAGGCTTTCTCCCTTCATTCCTCAGATAAGAAAAAGCCTGGCAGATCTCATGTCGCTCGACATAACCCGGGTAAGCGTCAAGGCCAAGACCAATGAAGGCCTCGGCGAACTCGGAAGCGGCAGGGCCGTAAAGGCTGAAGCCGTAATCCTGCTTTCTTCAGCTTCTACTTGAGAAACTCTTCTCTTTCGGGAGTGAATATATCAAGCAGCACCCCTTCCTCAAGGCAAACGGCGCCGTGAACGACTCCGCTCTCCTTGTATGTGGAGTCACCGGGGCCGAGGACCATCTTCTTTCCGTTGATCGTGAATTCAAAGAGGCCGGAAATTACATATGAGCACTGCTCATGCGGATGCTTGTGCGGGTTGCCGACTGCGCCCTTGCTGAAATGAAGCTCACATACCATTATATTCCTGTCATGTGCAAGGACCTTCCTGGTAACCCCGGGATCGACTTCTCTTGCCTCGATATCCTTCCCGATGAAGAAATTCTGAATCTTTTCACTCATAGTCATGCTCCTTTTAAAAAAGCCGGAGAAAAACTCCGGCACATTTCATTTCCTTGCAATAAGCATCGTCTTGGGATCAAGGGAAACTGCAGCAGGCTTCGGGATGTTCTCACCATGTGCCCTGACTACGGTAAGGTTGACCTTTTCATGGCTGTCATCAAACTTCAGCGCGACAAGAACATCGATGAGAGGAATATACTTGTCAAGCGTGTTCGGCACACCATACTGATCGAAGACGACATCGGGGCGGACAGGAGATACTGCAAACCATACCTCAATATTCATGTCCTCTGCAAACTTCTTGATCTTTGCAATGTCATCCTCGCTGGCAATGGTAAGCTTGAAGCCGTCAAAGAGCACGGCATCCGCCTTGAATGCACCATGGCTGATGAGAGACGTAAGGCTCTCCAGGACCCTCTCGATTGCAACCTGCTCCTGAGAGAAGTTCATTACCACCCTGTTGGAGAGAATGCGGTCGTAGACCTCCTGAGCATCATCAAGAGAATTGGATTCCACGATTTCCCTGTATACTTCCTTGTACCAGTTTATGACGTGCTCGACATTGCCGGAGAAGGAAACATGAATGACATTTTCTCCCTTGAAGAGCTTGTCGGTGGCAATGTGCACGAGGCATGCAGTCTTTCCCACACCCTTCTTCGATACGATTACTCCCAGATTGCCCTTTCCGAGCCCTCCGTTTATTGATTCTTCAAATACCCTGATGGGACTGACACTGTTAAGCTGTTTTAAATCCATTTTTACTTCCTCGGGATAAGTATAACACAGAGCCGCACGGCCCTGTGCCGTTTTCTCATTTCTTGTTCTTCTCTTTCTCCAGGTACTTCTTTCTCAGTTCCTCGGAAACGCTCACAGGCACCTTGCCGTATTTTGCGACTTCCATCGTGAACTCTGCCTTTCCCTGAGTAAGAGATCTCAGTACTGTCGAATAACCGAACATCTCGGCAAGCGGAACCTCGGCAATGACGGTACACTGGTTGTTGTCTTCCGTGGAGGAGATGATCATACCTCTTCTCTGGTTGATGGAGCCGAAGATATTACCCTGGAATTCGCTGGGACCTTCAACCTCAACCTTCATGATGGGTTCGAGTATGACAGGCTTAGCCCTCTCGTATGCTTCCTTGAATGCGGCAATCGATGCAATCTGGAATGCCATATCGGAAGAGTCGACGGGATGCCATGCACCATCGTTGACACATACCTTTACGCCGAGTACGGGGAAACCGAGCAGTGAGCCCTTCTTGACTGCACTCTGGAAACCCTTGTCACATGACGGGATGTATTCCGTCGGTATTGCACCACCCTTGACTTCATCGACAAAGAGATAGTCAGGTGCCGGCTCGTCGGGATTCGTCTGGACTGTCGGTTCAATATAGCCTGCCACACGTGCATACTGACCTGAACCACCTGTCTGCTTCTTGTGCGTATAGTTGAAGTCCGCCCTCTGGCTGATTGCTTCCCTGTAGGCAACCTCCGGCTGACCTACCGTCACTTCCGCCTTGTATTCCCTCTTCATTCTCTCGATGTAGACATCAAGATGAAGTTCTCCCATACCCTTTATGATTGTCTGGTTGGACTCAGGGTCAACATATGTCTGGAATGTCGGGTCTTCCTTCGTGAACCTGTTGAGGGCCTTTGCCATGTTGTCGGCAGCCTTCTTGTCAACAGGAGTAATGGCAAGAGAGATGACGGGATTCGGAACGAACATGCTCGTCATTGAATAGTTGAGTGACGGATCGCAGAACGTGTCGCCGCTGGCACAGTCTATGCCGAAGAGTGCTGCAATCTCACCGCATCCGCATTCGCTGATATCCTCCATCGTCGAAGCATGCATCTTTACAAGCCTTCCGACCAGGAACTTCCTGCGGTTACGTGTATTGATGAGGGTGTCACCCTTCTTGATGTGTCCCTGATAGACACGGATATATGTAAGCTGACCGTACTGGCCGTCTTCAAGCTTGAACGCAAGGATTACAGGCTTCTTGTCCTCGTTGCTCTCGAGTACAACCTCTTTTTCATTGTCGTCGAGGTCCAGTGCCCTGTTCTCGACATCCGTCGGGTTCGGAAGATAATCGATGACACCGTCCAGCAGAGGCTGGATTCCCTTGTTCTTGTGCGCCGATCCCATGAATACGGGGCAGAGTTCAAGGTTGATGGTTGCCCTCCTTATGCATTCCTTGAGAAGCTCAACCGGAACATCATCCTCAAGCATTGCTTCCATGAGGGCATCGTTACCCGTGCACATGCTGACTGCATCAAGAAGAGCTTCCCTCTTCTCCTGAGCTTCCTCAAGAAGTTCGGCGGGGATTTCCTCGACTCTGAGGCCGTCACCGGCAGGACCGGCATCGAAGTAGTTCGCCTTCATGTTGACAAGGTCCACAACACCCACATGCCTGTCCTCAAGTCCGATCGGGATTTCCATGAGGACTGCGTTCAGACCGAGCTTCTCAACAAGCTGGTCCTTGACACGATACGGATTGGCACCGGTACGGTCACACTTGTTGACGAATGCGATGCGCGGAACATGATATCTCTTCATCTGGCGGTCGACGGTGATTGACTGTGACTGTACGCCACCGACGGAGCAGAGAACGAGAATCGCACCGTCAAGCACCCTCAGTGATCTCTCGACCTCGATTGTGAAGTCGACATGGCCCGGAGTGTCGATGATGTTGATTTCATGTCCCTTCCAGTTGACGTTTGTGGCAGCCGATGCAATTGTGATTCCTCTCTCTCTTTCCAGCTCCATGGAGTCCATTGTTGCACCGACACCATCCTTTCCGCGTACTTCGTGGATAGCATGAATCTTGTTGCAATAATAGAGAATGCGCTCCGACAGAGTCGTCTTACCCGAGTCGATGTGAGCACTAATACCGATGTTTCTCATACCAAGAAGATCGTGATTCATTTGTCTTTACCTCTGTAGCAATTGAGAGCGGGAATACCGGCCCTCGTAATTTTCAATTAAAAATTCCAACTTTGAAATAATATGTACTTTAATTTTTTTGTTCAAGTATCTCGTTTATTAAAAATAAGTTAAAGAAATGCACATCACATTGCTTCACTGAGATGGCCTCTGCCGGCTGCACCAGGGGGAAAAAGTGAAGGAACAATATGTTCTTACGGAGGTTCCCAATCTTTAAAAACAGGGCAGGTAATGTTAGAATCAGGATATGGCTACAGTATTTGAAATGATCAGAGACGGAGAAATTCCGTCAACGAAAATCTATGAAGACGACGTATGCTTCGTCATTCTCGACCTCAACCCCGTCAATAAGGGTCATGCCCTCGTTATTTCAAAGACGGCGGATCCGACATTCTCATCGGTCGAGGCACCGGTTCTTCATCACATGATGGATGTTGCGGTGATGGTGGACGGAAAGATGCGCTCGGCACTGGGAGCTGACGGTACGAACATAGTAATCAACAACGGCCCCGCTTCCGGTCAGGAAGTACCGCACCTTCATATCCACGTCATACCGCGGTACAGCGGGGACGGAAAGACATTCTCCTTTCCGTCAAAGGAAAAATATGAGGAAGGCGAAATGAATGAATATGGAGAGAAGCTCAGAATATGAGAATACTCATCACACTGCTCTCCATCCTTCTTCTCTTCTCCTGTTCAACCTACACCATCGCCGAAGCAAGGGAAAGGATTGATTATCCCGAACGCGGAGTGACGGAAACGAGGCTTCGCATCTTTCAGGAAGAGGAAGAGCGGAAAAAGGAGGAAGAGCGCCTCAGGGCAGAACGGGAACGCGTCAACGAATACCCCCTGGAAGAGGAGAAGATGACATATCCCTTCTATCATAACCCGGTGAAGAACGGGGTGTGGACCCTCCCGTCGGAGAATGCCGTCCTCAGGACGATATTCGTTCCTCTGGGAGAGGAAGAACTCACCCCGGAACAGCTGAAATGCCTTTCAGCCCTGCTCAGAAGCCACGACTTCAACATAATTGCTCTCTCGGGAAGCTTTTCGAATCAGACACGGCTTGCATCCGTACTCGGGATGGACTGTGTCACGACAGAGGGCGGAAGCGTAATTTTCAGCGGTCTTGTACTCTCGCACATGAGTGAAGATCATGTCACTCTTTCTCTCAGCGGAGGGGAAACGCTCACCGTCTACAGTGCAGACATGCATCCTGTTATCCCGGAAGAGGAAGATGCCGAAGATTTGCTTCTTCTTGCAGACAAGCTCGAAAGACATTATGCAGAAGGCCTGATTGACAGCATTTCCGGAGGGTCTGATGAAAAGGAAATACTCTTTCTCTCCTCGATAGCCCCGTCCTCGGCTGACTGGAGTGACTGGACCGAATATCCCTACAGAAGCGAAAGATCATTCCTCATTTCGGACACGCTGTCCCTGCTGAAATGGACCGATACCTTTGACTATGTACGCTTCAGCGAGGAAACGGACAGCGGGGCTACAAGATTCTCGGGAGAATATGAGGAAAGGCTGGACTTCATCTATTCGAAGGGTCTGATGGTCAAATCCTCATATACCGTTGCCGTCGAAGGCCTGGAAAACCGGGCTGTCACTGCAGATTTCCTGATACCGCAGCTCCAGGATTCAATGGAGGACAAAAGATGATTCATCATATAAGAAAGGAAGATTTCGAAAGGGAGGTTCTGCACTCCGCGGAACCTGTCGTACTGGATTTCTATGCCGACTGGTGCGGTCCATGCCGGAGAGAGACGAAGATTCTCGAAGACCTCGACGAGAAGATGGGCGGCAGCATAAAGATATGCAAGTCAAATGTGGACGAGGATCCGGAATTTGCAGAGATGTTCTCCGTCGAGACCATTCCGTCCCTCATCTTCTACAAGAACGGTGAGAAGATGGGACAGTTCAGCGGAATACTCGACAGGGAAGGCATAAGAAGAATGCTTGAAATCTGAGAGCGGACTTGCTGAGTCATCTCCTGCAGGCATAAAACAAAAAATGGCGTGGGTTCTCCACGCCATGATTGAATGTATCTCTGACTCTGTCAGTTCCTGCTCGTCAGGTATTCATCGATTGCCTTTGCTGCAGTCTTTCCTGCACCCATTGCAGAGATGACGGTAGCAGCTCCTGTGACTGCATCGCCGCCTGCATAGACTGCGCTGCGGGATGTAAGACCGTCTTCATTCACGATGATACCGCCATGGTCATTGACTTCAAGGCCCTTCGTCGTGTTCTTGATGAGCGGGTTCGGGCTTGTTCCGATGGCAATGACTACGGTGTCGACGTCAAGATCAAATTCACTTCCCGGAACCGCAATAGGTCTTCTCCTTCCCTTCTGGTCAGGTTCTCCGAGCTCCATCTTTATGCATCTGATACCTGTCACGAAACCGTTCTTCGGATCTCTGGGGTTATCAGGATTATTGTAGCCGAGAATCTCGACAGGATTGTTCAGAAGCCTGAAGTCGATTCCTTCCTCCATTGCATGCTCAACCTCTTCCTTTCTTGCAGGAAGTTCTTCAAGAGAACGTCTGTATACGATGTAAACATGCTCAGCTCCAAGACGGAGTGCTGTTCTTGCAGCATCCATTGCAACATTTCCGCCGCCGACGACTGCAACCTTTCCGCCCTTCATTATAGGTGTTACGGGATCATCCCTGTAAGCCTTCATGAGATTGCTTCTCGTAAGGAACTCGTTTGCAGAATAGACTCCCTTGAGGGCTTCTCCGGGGATGTTCATGAAGTTCGGAAGTCCTGCGCCAGAACCTACGAAGACAGCTTCATAGCCCATTTCGAAGAGTTCATCAATCGTAAGGGTCTTTCCGATTACGACATTGGTGTCGATATCAACACCGAGAGCCTTGAGGCCTTCGACTTCCTTTGCAACGATGGACTTGGGGAGCCTGAACTCGGGAATACCGTAAACAAGTACACCGCCTGCCGTATGAAGTGCCTCGAATACTGCAACCTTGTAGCCCTTCTTGGCAAGGTCACCTGCACATGTGAGGCCTGACGGGCCGGATCCGACGACTGCGACCTTGTGGCCGTTTGCAGCAGGTACAGCAGGTGCGGTCTTTACGTTTGCGTTATGATAATCCGCAACAAATCTCTCAAGTCTTCCGATTCCGACGGGTTCGAACTTCACGCCGAGGGTGCACTTGCTTTCACACTGGCTCTCCTGAGGACAGACCCTTCCGCAGACAGCAGGAAGAGACGATGTCTTCGTGATAACCTTGTATGCATCTTCAAGCTCTCCGTTCTTGACGTGGCTGATGAACTCGGGAATGCTGATGTTTACGGGGCATCCCTGGACACATGGTCTTGTCTTGCAGTTGAGACATCTCTTTGCTTCGTCCACTGCAGTCTCGAGGGTATAGCCGAGTGCAACCTCACTGAAATTATGAGCTCTTACTTCCGGTGCCTGAGTAGGCATCTCATGTTTTTTTGGATTAATAGGCATTGTACATCTTCTCCTCAGGCTTTCTTGAACAGATTGCATGTCTCTTCATGAGCATGGCGCTCGAAATCAAAGTACATTCTTCCTCTGCTCATTGCTTCGTCAAAATCAACTTCATATCCGTTGAAGTCAGGTCCGTCGACGCAGGCGAACTTTGTAATCTTCTTTCCGTCGCGTGTGAGTGTGAGCCTGCATCCGCCGCACATACCCGTACCGTCAATCATGATCGGGTTCATCGATACCGTTACGGGAACACCATAGGGCTTGCATGTAAGGACTACGAACTTCATCATGATGACAGGACCGATTGCAATGACCATGTCGAACTTTCTGCCTTCGTCAAGCATTTCCTTGAGCGGAACGGTAACATTGCCGTGTCTTCCGTATGAACCGTCATCGCTCATTACGGTAAGGCTGTCAGATGCCGCCTTGAATTCATCCTCAAGAATCAGAAGATCCCTGTTTCTGAAACCGATGATGGATGTAACCTCTGCTCCCATCCTGTGGAATTCCTCTGCCACAGGGAGTGCAATTGCACATCCGACACCGCCGCCGATGATGCAGACCTTCTTTATTCCCTCAGTGTGTGTTGCCACTCCGAGCGGTCCGACAAAGTCCTCTATGGCCTCACCCTCTTCCTTGTGATTGAGCTTTTCAGTTGTTGCTCCCACAATCTGGAAGATAATCTTGACCGTTCCCTCCTCGGGGTTGCTTCCGGCAATCGTCAGGGGAATTCTTTCTCCTTCACTGTCGACGCGGAGAATGATGAACTGACCCGGCTTAGCCTTCCTGGCTACGAGAGGTGCTTCGATTTCCATCTGGGTAACAGTTGGATTCAAATTCTTTTTTCTTACAATTCTGTACATCACAAACTCTCTACTTCTTTAATTTTGTAATCCATTGCGAAAGGCACAAACAGCCTCTGCTCATGCCAACCGTCTACAATATATCGATAAAATAATAACAAGTCAAACGGCCCTGCAATACTGCCTTCCGCTTTTTCCCGAGGTAATTCCTTGACGACAAAAAAATAGCGCCGTCCGGAGACAGCGCCGTATGATTATGAAACGAATCAGAAGTCCACTTCAGTGTCGTAGTAGCAGCACTTGAGAAGCCTGACCATCTCCTCCTGGCTGGGCTGGCGGGGATTGGAACCCGTGCAGGCATCAAGGATTGCATTCCTTGCAATGTCCTCCACTCTTTCAAGGAACACCTTCTCAGGTACAAATCCGTTCTCGGCCGGAAGGCTGTCTGCTCCGTAATTCTTGATGCAGTGCGGGATATTGAGATCGTCATTCATTTTCCTCAGATATGCAATAAGTGCCTTCACCTTCTCATCGTCATTCTTTCCTTCAAGGTGCATATAGTCTGCGATGACGCCGTATCTCTTCTTTGCAACAGGATCCTTGGCATTGAATGCGATTACCTTCGGAAGATACATTGCATTTGCAGCACCGTGGATGATGTGTGCGCCGTAGTCGGCAAAGATTGCACCGGTCTTGTGTGCCATCGAGTGAACGATTCCGAGCAGTGCATTCGAGAATGCCATACCTGCAAGGCACTGTGCATTGTGCATCCTGTCACGGGCAGCCATATCGCCGTTGTATGAGGGGACAAGGTCCTTCATGATCATCTCGACTGCATGTATTGCAAGAGGATCCGTATAGTCACAGTTTGCCGTTGATACATATGCCTCGATTGCATGTGTCATTGCATCCATACCCGTATGTGCAACAAGCTTCTTGGGCATTGTCTCTGCGAGCTCGGGATCGACAATGGCGACATCGGGAGTAATCTCGAAGTCGGCAATCGGGAACTTGATACCCTTTTCATAGTCTGTGATGATGGAGAAAGCCGTAACTTCCGTTGCAGTTCCGCTTGTCGAGGAGATGGCACAGAAGTGCGCCTTCTTTCTGAGCTCAGGCAGGCCGAAGACCTTGCACATATCCTCGAATGTCGTCTCAGGATACTCGTACTTGATCCACATTGCCTTTGCAGCATCAATCGGAGAGCCTCCGCCGAGTGCGATAATCCAGTCAGGCTGGAAGGAAAGCATTTTCTCGGCACCCTTCATTACGGTATCGACAGAAGGATCAGATTCGATTCCTTCGATCGTGTCAACTTCCATTCCCGCTTCCTTCAGGTTGCTGATGACCCTGTCCAGGAATCCGAATCTCTTCATGCTGCCGCCGCCTACACAGACGATAGCCTTCTTTCCCTTGAATGTCTTGAGAGCCTCAATCGAGCCCTTTCCATGATAAATGTCACGAGGTAATGTGAAACGCGCCATACCGGTCCTCCATATAGTTGTTTTACTGTTGGAGAGAGAATACTATGTATCCGAAGAAAAAGCTAGAACTTTATCGATAAAAAATTACACAAATAAACAGAAGCTCATACGCACGCCCGACAATCAGCTTTGAACAAGAAAACATCCGGACTTTTCCGTCAAAGCACGGCTCCAGCGGCACCGGCTCATGTCTTTCGGATATTCTGAAACCGGAGCGGAGCTGCTTATCGGAAGAGGTGCCGGTCCATCATGATAACAAAGACCACCTGAGGGTTATGGAAGGCAGGAGGGGAAGCTCTTCACTCCCCCGCTCTGTATTTGACTCCGTCCTATCCTTCAGATAGCAGTCCATCCGCCGGCGACGGAGAGAAGCTGACCGGTTGTGTAGCCTGAGGCGTCTGAGCAGAAATACAGTACTGCCCCGTCGAGTTCGCCGTCACGACCGGCTCTTCCCGTCGGACAGCGTGCAGCAATAACCTTCATGAAGTCTTCGCTGCCGATGATTCCCCCTGTCATTTCACCGGGGAAATAAGCCGGGCCGATTGCATTCACCGTGATGTTGTACTTTGCCCGTTCCGTTGCAGGAGCCTTGGTGAGCATCCCGATTCCGCCCTTTGCGGTGCAATATGCCGTGAGGGGAAGTTCTGGAATTGCAGCTGTCGAGTGAATTGAACCGGTGAAGAGAATCTTGCCGTAACCGCGTCTGATCATTCCCTTTCCGGCTTCACGCGAGAAATAGCAGTGTGAGGAGAGATTGACCTTCATCATGGTTTCCCGGATTTCATCAGACTGCTTTTCGGCAAAGTCAAAGAGTCCGGGCCCCGCGTTATTGCAGAGGATATCGATTTTTCCGAAGTATGCTTCCGTGTCACGGACTGTTCCCCGATGTCTTCGACTTTCGAGTTGTCGCACCTCTAAGCATAGCCTACTGCTCCAAGCTTCCCGATTTCCCTGCTGACTTCCTCAAGCTTCTCCATCCGCCTTGCACATATTGCAACATCAGCGCCGTTTCTTGCGGGCACCCTTGCCATCTGTACGCCAAGTCCCGACGATGCACCTGTTGCGAGTGCCACCTTGCCCTTGAGGCTGAACATTTCATCCATACCGGATTCTTCTCATTTCCAGTAAATTTGTATCTGTATCAAAACAGACAATTATGGTGCTAAAACAGAATCAGGGGGATTAACAGAAGAAATCGTCAGAGTAGAAAACACCGTTTCGGGAGAGATGCATACGGTTCTGCCGTCTTCGAAAAGACATACCGGACGGAGTGAAGCAGTTTTTCCCTGGAGGCACTGGAAAAGCCCCGGAAAACCGGGGCTCATGCCGTCACAGAACGTACTGTCAGGAAAGCAGCACATCCAGGTCGAGTTCGGCCATGACTGCCGGAAGGGCACAGTTCCAGGACTCAAGTACCTGGGGATGCGTTTCACCGTAGATGCCGGCCCTTCTTCCCTTGTACATGACATATGCAGCTCTTCCGCCGATGAATCTCTCGTCTTTTTCGACAGGAAGCAGAGTATACTCCTTCCGGAGGAAATACATCAGGGTCTGAATATAGGACGAAGCCTCGTTGTAGCCGACCTGAACGCCGGATACAAGGAAGCCCATGCTGTTGGCCGTATGCGTCCCGCTGTTGTCCGATTCGTCCCTGACCGTGATCTTTCCGCACTCGAATATCATGTGGGGATATACCGCATGACCGGAGACACTCTCGCTTTCGAGAAGACACGGAAGTATGCTGGGGCGTATGACCTCATAGTTTTCACTCATGGGATTTGCGATGAAGACAGCTTCCTCTCCCGAAGTGTGCATATTGTCGATGTATTCCTTCTTCGACCCGAGATAGTTGTACATCATCTCCTGAAAGCCCATACCGACCATGATGTCCTTGACCTTTCTCGAGAGTTCCTCAACTGCGCTGAGGCGTCCGACGGTAAAATCGGAAGGCATTACAGGCGTGAATTTCTCCAGTCCGTAACCGATCATCACATCTTCCGCAACGTCGACTTCATGAAGAAAGTCATTCCTGTACTCGGGGCACTCTATATATACATAGCTGTCGTCTGCAACTGCATATACTCCCATTTTCTTCAGTGCGGCCGTACAGTCGTCTGCAGTAAGAGGAAGACCGAGCTTCTTCGATATTGCCTCGACGGATGCCCTCTGAGGTTCCTGGAAGTAATAGGGAACGGTAATCTCCCTGCCATACGGTGTATCCTGATTGAAGCGGACCTTTATCGGGAGAATCTCGAATCCCATGTCACTGAGGTCACACGAAAGGATGTTTGCAGCAAGAAGAAGATCGTTGAGGATCGGGCCTGAAAGCTCGATGAAGAATTCGCTGTCTCCCACTTCCACAGCGCCGATACGTGCGGAGTTGATGACGGGAGGGAACGAGAGTGTCTCGTTTCTGTCGTCATAGAGGTACGGGAACTTATCATACGACGAGACGATGTAGCCGTACTCCTTTCCCTTCGGATGCTTCAGGCAGATTTCCCTCAGCGAGAGTTCCTCCGTCATCCCGAGCGGAACGAACTTCGTCGTATCAGGGTCAACGGCTGCATAGTGAACAGGATAGCTG
>CAVBWE010000102.1:0-2322 GCA_963598715.1 Sphaerochaetaceae bacterium
ACTCAGCTCATATGTTGCAGGAAGGCCGGAAAAAGCGGAAACGGTGAGATTGCCTTCCTTGTCCTTCTTTCCCAGAAGCGGGGCTGAAGACGTCATCTCGTCAATCGTATCGGGAACGGAGACGCCGTTTCTGTCGAATTCAGTCCTGTTGTAATAATAGAGGAGAACCGAGGCGTTGAAAGGCAGCGCAATCGTTCCTCTTTCCGAAGTATATGAGCTGAGCGCTGCGGGGAGAATGGAAGATGTGTCCATGCCCAGTTTCTCGAGGGTTACTGTTTTCGGGCTTCTGTTCATGTCGAGGGCGGCTGTTGCATCCATCATTGCGATGTCCGGAAGGGAATCCGTATCCATCGCGGCATTGACCTTCGTAAGTACATCGTTGGCTTTTCCCTGATATATGGCTTCGACCTCGATGCCGTTTTCCTTTCCGGCCGTTTCATTGAATTCCTCTATGATTTCATTGAAGAGATTGAGGACACCTGCCGGACTGGAGTGCCAGATTATTACATGCTTAAGGCCGTCTTCCTTCGTTCCTCCGGCAGCAAGAAGAGCCGGCAGAAGTGCGAGAATCAGAAATAACTTGATTTTTTTCATCTGTTTTTCCTTATTTTTGCATAAGTGTATTTTCAATCCTGTTCTTTGTCAGAGCAAGGATAAGAAGAAATGGCAGTGTTACGGCACAGAGAGAGGCGCTCAGTGCTCCTCTTTCTCCGCTTTCCGCAAAACCCAGCATGGATAATGCAACCTGTACAGTCCTTGTCGAGGGCCTGTTTGTGACCAGAAGAGGCCAGAGATAGCTGTTGAATGACGAAATGAAACTCTGAATGAAAACTGTAAGGGCAACCGGTTCTGCCTGAGGAAGCAGAATGAAGAATATGTACCTGAGATCCCCCGCCCCGTCAATGGAGGAAGCGTCGTACATTTCCCGTCCCATCGCCCTGATGTATGCCATGATCAGAAGCATCTGGGAAGCGCTGAAGAGGGAAGGAGCCGTTATCCCGAGAGGGGTATCAAGAAGGCCCAGGAAACTGACCGTACGGTAGTTCTGATAGAGAACGGCATCGGAGGGAATGAAAAGAGTCAGGAAGAGAAGGAGAAATGCCGTTCTCCTTCCCCGGAACCTGAGGTGTGTGAATGCAAAGGCAGCAAAGAGCGCGGTAAGGAGTCTTATCGAAGCTGAAAGGAGGCTTGTCTCCACGCTGTTCAGCAGGGAACGCGCGAAGTTTCCCGCTGACAGGGCTTTTCTCCAGTTCTTCCATACGGGAGACGACGGAAGGAGTCTCAGTTCATTGAAATCCTTCTGTGAAAAAAGCGAGGACGAGAACATGTAGAAGACGGGAAAGATAATCAGGGAGGAAAGCAGAAGCAGAAGTATGATTCGGACGATTTTCCTGATGCGGTCTTCAGTTTTCATTTTTCTTCCTCCTCAGATAAAGGAAAACCGATATGATGACGGGAAGGAGAATCAGCGACGAAAGGGCATTCTGCACAGCCCTGTTTCCGCTTCTGAAAGCTTCCGTATAGTAATAGAACATCAGTGTTTCCGTACTTCTGTACGGTCCGCCTTCCGTCAGGATGAGAACGGGGGCCGAGATCAGAAGCGCATCCTTCAGGGCCAGGATGACCGTTGTCCTGAGGGTGGCGGAAATAAGGGGAAGCTCAATGAGAAAGAAGAGTCTCCATCCCCCGGCACCATCCATTCTTGCCGCTTCGATTATCTCTTTTCCAATTGATCTGAAGGAACAGGTGAGAAGAATGTAATCCAGTCCGAAATCGAGGAAGACACCAAGCATGACAAGTGTCAGCATTGCCCCCCGGGGGGTTGTGATTCCGCTGAAGGACGCATGGAAAAACGAGTTGATTACACTGCTTTTACCGCGGAAAAGCTCTTTCATGATGAGGCTGAAGGCCGAGAGCGAAACGGCAACGGGCATGAAGAATATGTATTCAGCGATGAATGACAGACGGCTTCTGCGCCGTGTAAGGCAGGAAGCGAGAAGTGTAAGAAACGTATTGACGGGAACAAAGAGCAGTATGAAGAGAAGCGTGTTCCTCAATGCGTTCAGAAAGGAAACGTCCGAAAGGAGAATGCGGTAGTTTTCCAGGCCTGCCGGTCCCTTTATCGTTCCGTTCGAGCTTACAGTGAGAAACGACTCGATAATGGCAGAAACAGACGGCGCGACAGAGAAAACAAGACTGAGTATCAGAGAAGGCAGAAGAAAAAGATACGCAATTCCTGTTTTTTTTCTCATAACGGAAAGAATATAAAGAATACGGAGAACTTAAGTCAAGTGATGATTTATAAATATTTCTTTGTCATAT
>CAVBWE010000103.1:0-3874 GCA_963598715.1 Sphaerochaetaceae bacterium
CCGGCTCGGCTGCCATCCCGAAAAACGGCAGTGCTCCGGGCTATGCCGTATGGGATGAGAAATCAATAAGGATAATCTCGCTAGACGACGGCAACGTAGTCAAGGCACGGGAATTTCAGTGACACGGTGACATGCCCCTCCGCCTCCGAGATGTCAACAGAGCCGTGATGGAGTTCCATAATCTGGTAAACTATGCTCAGTCCAAGTCCGGAGCCTCCGGAAGTACGGGAAAGGTCCCCTCTGCTCCAGGGTTCGAAGAACTGGGGAAGAGGCTTCGGAAGAATACCGTCATTGACGACACTGATTACCATCGAATCGCCCGTCTCAAAACAGTGAATCACATTTTCCGAACAGTCTGAACTGTACTCGCATGCATTCTGAATCACCTCGGAAAGAGCACGGACCAGAAGCTCCTCATCTGCATAGACAATGGTGTCTTCCGGAAAATCCTGACGGATGGAGGCCTTTATCTTCATCAGTGAAGTATCAACCTCATCCTTCAGTACAAGCTCACGCTTGACGCATGAAACATCAGGTGAGAGAAGATACGAATAATAGGAAACGCTGGCAATTCTCTCCCTGAGGATATCGTTCTCCTTCCTGAGGGTCGCTACAACTTCCGGCGTCAGCTCGAACAGACCGTCCGAAACGCCTTCAAGAATCATGTTCATGCTGGTAACGGGAGTATTGAGGTCGTGAGAAATATTCCTGATCCATTCCTTACGGGATGCAGAGTGACGCCTCAGATCCCGGCCCAGGTTCTCGATGGATGCGCCGATCTGATTGTACTCGGTGATTCCGGTATCGGGAAGAGTTATGTCAAAATGCCCTGAAGAAAGCTCAGACAAGGCATTCTCGATATCCTTTACCCTTCGTTCAGCCCTTTTCGAGACTGCATATGCGAGACAGAATCCGACTATGAGAATCAGCGGAATCGTGAATGCAACGACTCTGTAAACCTCATGCAGTATGAACTTCGTCGGCGTATAGTAATCAACGGAATATACAAGTACATCAAGGAATGCGGAAAGCTGTCCGTCGATGACGACCGCGATTGTTCCTGCAATGTCGCCCTTCCTCACTGATGACGGATATGCGACGTTGACCCTGTCCTTTCTTCCGGTTTTCGAGAAGGAAACGGATTCTATCTCCGTGCTCAGGGGGGAAGCCATCGTGACTGAAAGTTCATAAGCCGCTGCAGGAAGGTCGTAGACAAGCGTTTTCCTCACCATTCTGGGCTTCCTGACATCTCCTGCATCATCGATGTATGTGAAGCTGTCGTCAACAAACGAGGCCAGCTGGGGTATTATCTTGCCGTCCCCGCTCTGACCGAAGGTAAGCATCTGTCCCCCTCCGACCGAACGCAGGACAAAGCCGCTTATCCTTTCAGAAACATTTGAGAATACATAATCGTAGATATTCTCTGCATCTGTAATGTCGGCCTTTTCAAGGGTTTTCTCGACATTGGAGGCAAACTCATCGAAGACCCTGTTCGACCAGGAATAGATCAGCCTCTTCGAGAAAACCGTTATCGTGGCTATCTGCAGAACAGATATTGCAATCAGGATAAGGACGATTGCAAGAAGAAGACGTACGAACTGTCTGTTCATCATGCCTTCTTGCCCGAAAAGCGGTAGCCGTATCCGCGCACGGTGTCTATCCAGTTGCCGGGCCGCAGCTTTGTGCGGATATTCTTTATATGGGTATCCACCACCCTTTCATAACTTTCGAAGGAGTAATCAAAGCATTCTTCAAGTATCTGGGCACGTGTTATGAGATTGGGTTCGTTTGTCACGAGATAAAGTACAATGCGCCATTCCGCAGCGGTAAGGTTGATCAGTGTGTCATTGACCCGTATCTCATGGACATCCTCGTCTATGGAGAGTGTATTCTCGCCGTCAAGGTATCTGTAGCTGCTTCGTCCGCTTCCGTTTCCTTCATCAAGGCGGCGGAACAGCGCCTGGATGCGCAGTACCAGTTCCTTTGGAGAGAACGGCTTTGTGATATAGTCATCGGCACCGAGCTCGAAGCCGAGGATCCTGTCGCTCTCATCAACCCGTGCCGTAAGGAATATCACCGGAAGATGAGGATTATGAGCCTTCATCTCCTTGACGAATGCAAAACCGTCACCGTCAGGAAGCATGACATCCTGAATCAGAAGGTCGGGTTCTTTCCGGCCGAAAGCCGTGCGGGCGTCACAGATATTCCTGAATCCCTCGGCTTCATAGCCGGAAAGAGAGAGATACTGAACGACTCCGTTTCTTATTACTTCATGGTCCTCAACAACATAGATAAGCTTCATAAGACCGATTGTCAGGGAAGAAACGGCTCTTATCAAGACAGGGAAGAGGAAATATACAAAAACTACAATTTCATTCCGGGAAAAGAATCATCTCAGATTCAGCATCAGGCTGAAAAAAACGTCCGAAAGCCTCTCCTGCACGTCGGAAGGAGTATATGCACTCGTTCCCGTTGCGGTAAGGCAGGCCATGCCGTGAGCATATATCCAGAGATGTCCGTAGAGTTCCCGGGCCTTCTGGACATCAAGATGGTATATATCCATGACTGACGATATTACCTTCTGATAACTCTCCTCCAGCGCAGGAAGAACATCAGCGAGGGATGTAGCGTTCAAACCGTTCATGAAGAGAAGCTGGAAAAGCCTGGGTTCATCATATGCAAAATGCACATATTCCTCGCCCACGGCGCGGAACGGAATATCCTTCAGAAGGGCCCTTTCCATGTAGCTGCGGTAAATCCTCCTCGCTTCCTCCTTTACGCCATCCTTCACTTCCGTCATATCCCGGAAGACGGTGAAGACCGGAGCGGAAGAGGACCCGAGCTTCCCTGCAAGCTTTCTCGAGGTGAGTTTTTCCATTCCCTCTTCCCGTACGACAGAAAGGGCAACGGCGATTATTTCATCCCTGCTGAACTTCGCTTTTGCCGGCATATATCTTCCCTCCTTTTAATAACAGCTGTTCTAGAACACCTGTTATCATCTTCAGGCATCTTCGGCTTTCTGTCTACCGGAATTTTGGAAAATCAGGAGAAGCACTCCCCCACAAGGTCCAGAAGTTCCCGGTTTCTCTCTGCAGAGTAAAGAAATGTCCTCAACCCCAGAGAGGAAGCTGCCCTTATGTTCTCCTCCCTGTCGTCAATGAAAAGCGCATCATCAGGCGCCGCATGTTCCTTCTCAAGTATGTAACGGAAGAAAGAGAGGCTGGGCTTTGAGAGATGCATTTCATGAGAGAAATAGAGGGCATCAAAAAACGCGAGGGGCTTTTCGGGAAGGGAGAGTATCCTCTCGACGTGGGGAGCAAAAGTATTGGAGCCTATTACAGAACGGCCCCCTCTTCTTCTGATTTCAGTCAATGCGGGAATGACGGATGTGTTTGTTCTCGGAGAATATATTCTTCTGAAGAGATTGCCCTCCGTCCTTACTCCGAACTCACTTTCCAGATGTTTCATGTAAAGGGATGTATCCATCAGGCCTTCCATCATCGGATACTCGTATTTTGCATAGTCTTTTTCCAGTTCAGTCCGCCCGATACCCAGGCTGTCCGCAATTTCCCCGAGGTTGACGCCGTCAAGAATGACCACCTCACCCATGTCGAATATGAAGAGTTCAGCTTTCATTGTTCTTCTCCTCTTTCCTGCCGTGCTTCCTGACCAGGGTTCTGTAGGCGATGACCCCGAGGATGGAAAGCACGACGATGATGACGGCAATCATGATGGCAATCGAGTAGCTTTTTCTTCCCATTGCACTTCCCCCCATGCTGCTGATCCAGGCGGCAGGTATCCGGGCCAGCACGGCAATGAGGAAGAAAACGCTGAAGGGCATGTCCGTCAGGCCGCAGAAGAAGCAGAGAAGGTC
>CAVBWE010000104.1:0-27347 GCA_963598715.1 Sphaerochaetaceae bacterium
GTCTGTCTGTATAGGTGAGTTCGATTTCGTCAAAGTTCTTCACCCTCTTTTCAGGCTCTTCGACAGGGCGCTCGTGAGGCATGGTCTTACGGCGGTTGCACGGATAGATCTTCTCCTCTAAGGGAGCCTTGACCAGCTTGTGTCCTGTTTCTGCATTTCTGAGAACCCTCTCCTGAATTGCCGCATCAACATCGAAAGCAGCCTTTCTTCCGCTTGCAAGTGCGTCAATGACAGAACATGGACCACCTGCAATGTCGCCGGCGTAGAATACGGAAGAACCGTCTGCCTGAGGATAGATCGGATCTGCATACTGACCGATTGCCACGATACAGAATGATGCCGGGATATGAACAGACTCCGAATCATCAGTTGCGAATGAAATCTTTCCGTCCGCGTCCTTCCTGAAATCCCTGACTTTGACAAAGTCTATGCCTTCGAGTGTGTTGACTCTTCCCGTATATGCCTTCGGGCTATAGCCTTCCATAAAGACAACGCCTTCCTCGGCTGCCTCTTCCTTCTCCCATTTATGGGCAGGAACGTATTCACCTTCCTCAAGGCAGACAACGGTCACCTTTTCAGCTCCAAGACGGATTGCGGCACGGGCTGTATCCATTGCAACAGAGCCGCCGCCGATGACAACGCCTTCCTTGCCCTTCACCACGAAATTCTGATGAGGCATGCGGTATGTATTCTGGTCGTTGTTTACAAAATCCATGAACTGGATTGCAGTGTAGACACTGTCATAATTCCACTTCGGAACCCATGTGATTTCCTTTCCGTGAGGAGTTCCGGCAGCAACTACAATTGCGTCATATTCCTTCTTCAGCAGCTCAATCTGCTTCTTTCCAAGTCTTGATGAGCATCTGATCTTCAGTCCTGCATCCTCAAGTTTCTTTATATCTTCCCTGACAGCATTTCTGTCGAGTCTGAACTCCGGGATTGCCCTTACAAGCATTCCGCCGGGCTCATTGTTTCCTTCGAAAACCGTTACGTCGTAACCGAGAGACGAGAGAAAATGTCCGGCAGAAAGTCCTGCAGGCCCGGCACCGATAACTGCAATACGCTCGTCATGCATCTTCGGATAGACAGGGCGTGAGTAGTCAACCTTCTCACCCAGATATCTCTTGATTCCTCTGATTGCCATCGGATCGTCAACCAGAACTCCCCTCTTGCAGACCTGCTCGCACGGATGGTGACATATGTGTGCACAAACCGACGGAAGCGGATTCTTCTGCCAGATTGTGCGGTATGCTTCCTCGAGTTTTCCATTTCTTGCAAGCCCGATGTAGCCCTGCGGACTTATTCCCAGGGGGCATGCAGTTGTGCACGACTGCTTCGTGCAGAAGTCGTCGATTTCATTAAGACGCATGACCGGCTGATCCGTACATTCGGGGCATACACGGCAAATCCACCGCTGAGCCTCGTCGATAGCATGGACCGGGCAGTTCTCTCGGCATGTTCCGCAGTTGACGCATTTCTTTGTGTCAATGTGTGCAACATAACCCTGTTCAATGGTGAACTCTCGTCCTCCGTCGGGGATAATCTTTGTCATACCCATTTTCTCCTCTTTTTTCCTGATACAGAATAGTATACGTGTATAGTATTCAAACACGTATACGAGGATTATATTAATGAATACATTTTTATCAATATAAAATTATAATTTTACAAATCAGGAAGTACCGAAAAATCCGGATCAGATGATGAACCAGGCTATACCGTCATGAAGGTACGAAAGATATTCAGATATATTCATCAGGTGCAGCCTATCATCGGTTCTCCTGCAGATAACATCGATATCGCTGTGCTCGAACTGCAGAAGGCTCATAAGCGAGTGGATGTGATTGCGGCATATAAAGCGGTAGTCGATACCGAGTTCATCACGCTCCTGATAAAGTTTCATCGACCCCGCCATCGAGAACGATACGGCAGTCCTGAGCTGAAGATAGGAGAAGGAATTTTCTCCGCAGAGGTCCCTCAGCCAGTGTGTTATCGAGTCAGTCATTGCAGAAAGAGATTCTGCCCGGCTTACCGAGGAAACGATGAATCTCTCAAGCCTGCGGTTTTCCGAGGCCACCTTGAAAAAGAGCATGTTGAAGTCGGAGAGTGTCTGAAACATATCCCCTTCGTCCTTTTCCTTCTCCTTCATGAATGATTCGGAGACGGAAAGAATCTCGTCAAGGAGTGTCCTGATGATATCGGCCTTTCTGCCATGATAATGCTGCAGGAGCGATTTATTGATTCCGGAAGCTTCTGCAATAAGTGAAAGCGACGCCTCATCGTATGGCATACGGCTGAAGAAATCATATGAAACTTCAAGTATCTGATTACGCTTCTCCGTATTACGCTGAGCCACCGCGACGCTCTCCTCTGATGGAGAGACTGTATCATCCTTCGTCACTTTTGGGCAACATACCTGATGAGTGACAAAAAATGCACCACAGCTTCCACCATGGTGCACATTATAATCAGGGTGATGTCAGTTGAATGCCTTCGCAAGTGCCGCTGAGAATTCAGCCGGGTCCTTCGGAAGTATTCCTTCCTGGATGAGAGCCTGACCGAGAAGAACAAGAGAGAGGTTCTTCGTCATCTCCTCATCCTCTGAAGCCTCGATTCTCTTCACAATCCCTGCTTCGGGATTTATCTCGAGAATCGGTTTCACATCCTCGACAGGCCCGCCCATCTGCTTCATCAGCCTCTGCATCTCCATCGACGGGTCGTTTTCATCTATGATTACGGAAGAAGGAGCATCACTGAGTCTTGATGATACGATGACCTTCTTGACCCTGTCTCCGAGAGCGGCAGCAACCTTTTCGGCAACCGGATTCTTCTTCTCGTTCTCCTTCTTTTCCTCTTCCGTCGAAATCTCGTCGAGGGCATCAGAACGGTTAATGGCCTTGAGAGGCGTCTTGTCATACTCGTTTACGGTGCTGATTACAAGTTCGTCGATATCCTCATCGAGAATGAGAACCTCGTAGCCCTTCTTTCCGAAAGCCTGTACAAGAGGAGAAGCCTTGAGGATGGCGGCATTTGCACCTGCGATGTAATAGATTGCCTTCTGACCTTCCTTCATTCTCTCCTTGTATTCCTTCAGCGATACCCAGCCATCCTTTTCAGATGAGTGATAGCGCACGATTTCAAGCAGTGCCTCCCTGTTTGCATAGTCCTGATAGAGACCCTCCTTGAGAGGACGGTTGTACTGGGTAATGAACTTGTCATAGAGCTCGGGATTGTTTTCGCTTATCTTCCTGAATTCCGAAAGAAGCTTCTTCACGGAGCCGCTGCGTATCGAGGCCATGATCCTGTTTTCCTGAAGAATCTCCCTCGAGACGTTGAGAGGAAGGTCCTCGCTGTCGATTACTCCCCTGACAAATCTCAGATAGGAGGGAAGAAGCGTCTTGTCGTCATCGGTTATATAGACTCTCTTGACGTAGAGCTTCACGCCCGGCCTGTAATCTGCATAGTTCATGTCGAACGGTGCCTTCTGCGGGATGAAGAACAGCGTGGTATACTCGGTAGTACCCTCAGCCTTGGTATGAAGATAGAAGAGGGGCTCATCATAGTCGGAGTAGTTGTTCTTGTAGAACTCCTTGTAGTCTTCGTCCTTGAGTTCACTCTTGTTTCTTCTCCAGAGTGCAGAACATGAGTTGACCTGCTCGTTCTTGTGCTCGACGGTCTTTATGCTTTCACCCTTCTCGTCCTTCTCGTCGCTGTAGTGAGTCTGGTCGTACTCGAGGTAAATCGGGTATGCGACATGGTCGGAATACTTCTTGATGAGGTTCTCGAGCGTCCAGCGTGTTGCATACTGGGTATCGTCATCATTGAGATAAATCCTGACCGTACTTCCCTGCTCTGCCCTTTCGGACTTTTCGATCGAATAGCTTGTCTCGCCGCTGGATGTCCACATCCATGCATCATCCTCACCGGCCTTTCTTGAAATTACCTCGATTTTCCTTGCAACCATGAATGCAGAATAGAATCCGACTCCGAACTGTCCGATAAGATTCGAATCCTTCCTTGCGTCTTCTCCGAGGGAGGCAAGGAATTTCTTCGTGCCGCTTGATGCGATCGTTCCGAGGTTCTCGTTGAGATCCTCCTCGTTCATTCCGATACCGTTATCGCTGATGGAGAGTATCCTCTCCCCCTCTTCGGTGAATGAAACCTGAATCCTGGGCTCGAAGGAGAATCCCTTGAGGGGACCGTCGGTCAGGGACAGATATTTGAGCTTGTCTATTGCATCGGATGCATTTGATATGAGTTCACGGACGAATATTTCCTTGTTCGAATAAAGGGAATGGATTAAAAGATGCAGAAGGTCCGCTACTTCCGTCTTGAATTTCTTGTTTGACATTTATGTCCTCCAGACAGATGAAAAGATAATAAAGCAGATTGCAATCGGCAAGATTTCTATTCTCTTTTCCTCCGTTCTTTGTGCTATAATGGCCGCATGGATTTCTCAAGGCCGGATAATGCAAGGACAATCAACACCCTCAAGGTTCTGAATGCACTCAGACGCACGGATGCATCAAGGGCGGAACTTTCACGTATTCTTCTCATCAACAAGGTTTCGGTGTCCGAAATAACGGAGAACCTGATCAGGGATGGCCTGGTCGAGAGCGGAGAGAAGGACAATACGACGCAGGGTCGTCCGTCCACGAAACTCAGCATCGCAAAGAAGAAGGGACGGGTATTCTCATTCGTCTTTTCCGATACGACAGTCACAGCCAGTGCCTCAAACCTCATGGGGCAGGTTCTGAGGTTCGAGCGTTTTCCGAAGGATGAGGCCATGATAAGTCAGACGGCGTCCTTCATCAACAAGATGACAAGTGACAGTCCGGTCGTATACGGAGTAACGGTGGTATCGGGAAAGAGGGAGGAAATTCCGGCATCAGCCTTTCCGTGGAGCGTCACATATACATCCCGCGTCATGGCGGAGGCAAGGGCGGAAATCGAAGCGGACAGGAAGGAAAAGACGCTCTATGTATCCTGGGGAGAGGACATCGAAGCTGCATACTACGAGAAATTTCTGCACTATATACCGTCATTCGGACACATGAAGGTCATAAACGGAGTGCCGTGTTCATGCGGAGCAGACGGATGCCTCTGTGCAGTCGCCTCCCTCAGAAAGCTTAAGAAAACAACGGGAATCAGTCAGTACAGACATCTTCTTACTGAAGAAAAGGGACTGCTCGCAATAGACGACGCCTCGAAGAGCCTCGCCTTTGCACTCGGTGAAGCAGTACAGGCCCTCGGAGCTGAAAGAGTCATAATTACGGGAGAGCTTTCAGCAATGAACGACGACCTCTATGCAGGGATCAATGACACGCTGAGGATGATGCTTCCGCCTTCCCGCCGCGACATTACCGTCAGCCGTGCTTCAAAGGGCGACAGGGCCTCTCTTGAAGGAGCCGGCATCATCGCCCTCGACGAATTCTTCTATCATTCCGACGTTCTTGAAAAACTTGCGGAAATACAGTCTAGCCTCTGAAATCTGCAGTAAGGACGAAATATACGGGAAGTATCAGCAGGAACGCCAGATAATAGACTGACCATCCGCCGCCGATGAGGAATGCGACCCCCACTGAAACTGCCGTCATGAGAACTGCTGCAAGCGCACTTATCCCGGCCCCGAGCGGTTCCCTGTTGAGGCTCCTTACAACTGCAGCGGCAACATAGACAACTACAATGACGACAAGGATAAGGGCAACCTCGACTATCAGGTTCTTCTGCTCTTTTTCATCCTCGTCTTCAACGCTGTTCACTGTATTGTTCTTCCCTGCGGAAGTGAACTTGACGCCCCGCACTGCCTTCTCTCCGCTCTTTGCGGGGTTGAAGCCGTCAATACCGGTTTCCTTTGCATATATTTCCTTGACCCTGTCAAGGGTACTCTTGCCAAGGTATTCCTCTACCGTCTCCTCATCATAGTCTCCGGCAAGCAGGGCATTCTTGATTCCGTCATAGCCCTCCTCCTCGAGGATGCCCCTGAGGTCGTTTTTTATGCCCATCTTCTCATCAAGGACTTCCTTGAAATCAGAGGCCAGCTTTTTCTCTTCTCCTCCGAGGGCAGCAATCACCTGTGCTTCAGGATAGGTTTCGTCCAGGACGGCATTCGCCACTTCCTCCAGACCCTCCTCCATTCTCATGGTCTCGATTTCCTTCAGGATTTCCTCGTCCCTCTTCTCGTATTCCTTATATATGTCGTCTCCGAGATAGCCCTGAACATCAACGGTCGTATATGTTCCCTTGTAGACTTCCTTGATCAGTTCATCAAGATCTTCCTTCTCATAGAACTTCTTGATGTCTTCCTCTACTTTCTTGTCATATTTGCCGCCGAGCTCGATTATGCTGCGTTCAGTCCTGTCGAATGCGAATCTCGTCGATCCGCAGGAAACGACAAGAAGAGAAATCAATACGATTACAGGAACAATCTTCCTCATGAGTTTTCCATTCTCCCCCTATACAGGCAGAATACTTATATCATCTAAACGCCTGAGAGGGCAAGAGCGACCTTACGCACAAAAAAATACCGCACGATTTTCCACCGGCGGCAACCTCCTTGTCCCCATAAGGGAGATACGAAAACTTCGTACCTGAAGAATTCTTCCACACTTTTACCATGTATGCAAGAAATATTTTCTGTCCCGTCTCATATCATAAAAAACGGCACACAGCCTCAGCAGCATGCGCGCCTCTGAAGGGTTAACTTGCAGATTCCCTTTGCCTGTTTGCCGCTCATCGTTTACAATCGCCCTATAGGCCCGGAGTATTCCGGGACAGGTGGAGGAAAAATGAAAAAATTCAGAAGACTTGCTCTTTCCGCTCTGATTCTCGTCTTCGGTGCTACCCTTCTCTTTGCAGAGGGTGCCCGTGAAGCACTTGAAAACCAGAAGGACATCGTCATTCTCTATACGAATGATGTTCACTGCGGCATCGATGAAAACATCGGATATGCAGGACTTGCCGCATACAAGGAGAAAATGGAGGAGGAAGGCAACTCTGTCATCCTCGTTGATGCAGGAGATGCCATTCAGGGTGATGTCATCGGAACCGTTTCAAGAGGTTCCTACCTCGTCGACATCATGAATGAAGTCGGCTATGACTATGCAGTCTTCGGCAACCATGAATTCGATTATGGCATGGAAAGGCTGAAGGATCTCATCGACAAGGCTGATGCGCAGTACCTTAATGCAACAATCACATATTTCGGAAAGGGAGAGGATGCTCTCAAGCAATCCGTTCCGTACGTGATTGAACGCTTCGGTTTCATCGATATCGCATTCATCGGCATTTCAACTCCGGAAACACTGACGAAATCAACTCCCAAGTACTTCATGGAAGACGGAAAGTTCGTCTACGGCTTTGATGAAGGAGATGAAATCTACGGTGAAGTACAGCATTACATTGACATCGTCAGGTCAAAGGGCGCAGACATCGTCATCCTCATTTCCCACCTCGGAATCGAAGAGGACAGCGAGCCCAACAGGTCCTATGACCTTATTGCAAACATCAGCGGTGCAGATGCCGTCATCGACGCTCATTCCCATTCCGTCATCGAGTGCGAGAAGGTCAAGGACAAGACCGGAAAGGATGTCATCCTCACCCAGACCGGAACAAAGCTCGAGACTTTCGGAAAGATGACGATAAAGGCTGACGGCTCGATAAAGACAGAACTTATCAGGGAATCGGAGAAGGATCCGGAAATCACCGAATTCATCGAATCCCTCAAGGCTGAATACGAGAAGGAGCTCAACAGGAAGGTTGCAGAGTCAGCAGTGGAACTCTCCATAACTGACGAAAACGGAATAAGGACAGTCAGAAATCAGGAGACTGCAATCGGCGACCTCTGTGCAGATGCATACAGATACAACTCCGGCGCAGACATCGCATTTGTCAATGGCGGAGGCATCCGTGCATCCATCCATAAGGGCGATATCACAACGGCAAACATCATCTCCGTTCATCCTTACGGAAACATGCTGTGCATGTGCTATGCAACAGGACAGGAAATTCTCGATGCGCTGGAACTCGGCTCAATGAACACGAAGTTCGAAAAGGCTGCTGACGGCAAGGCTCTCGGAGAATCCGGAGGCTTCCTCCAGGTAAGCGGGCTCAAATATACAATCGATACATCCATTCCAACAAGCGTCGTGAAGAACAGGGACGGACTCTTTGTTGAGGTTGCAGGAGAAAGAAGGGTAAAGGATGTCTACGTCGAGAAAGACGGAGAATGGATTCCGCTCGATCCGGAAAAGACATATACACTTGCCTGCCACAACTACAAGCTCCAGGATATGGGCGACGGCTATACAATGTTCAAGGACAATGTCTTCCTCCTCGACAAAACAATGATCGACAACCAGGTACTCATCACATACATCCGTGACGGTCTTGGCGGAGTCATCGGCGAGCAGTACGCTGCACCTCAGGGAAGAATCACAATCATCTGATTATTTTCCCGTCAGTGTCTCCCCGGGTTCACCGGGGAGTTTTACTTGCCTCCGGGAGCCACGGAAACAGAATTTCCTTTCTTTTTCAACCTGTTCAAATTATATTTAGGACATAGGAGGAAACGATGAGAACAAATATCATCATCCATTCCGTTTCAGGAAACATATACCTTATTGCAGAAGCCCTGAAGGACAAGCTCATCGAAAGAAACGTCGATGCCAGGGTCTACAGGATAGAGGACACAGACCTTCACATCGCTGCTGCAAAGGACAACGAGGCAAACGAGTACTACGAGGATATAACATCCCTTCCCCTTGCCTCAAATGAAAAGCTGAGAAAGGCCGATACGGTTATACTGGCATGCCCCGCAGTCTTCTCGCTGCCGTCGGCAGAAATGGTCACGTTCCTCAGCGGAACGCTGCCGCTGAGAGAAAGCGGAGAACTCAAGGGAAAGAAATTCTATGCATTTGCATCTTCCAGATACGGCGAAGAGGAAGGAAAAAGCGCCATCACAGGAATGCAGCTCTGGGCTGACAGCATGGGACTGGATATCCTGACAGAGCCTGTCTTCGTCCATGATGACGGAGAAATGATAGCCCGCCGTCCGGGAGTGGAGATAGACGGGATGCTGGACAGAATTGCCGATGCCGTAGCAGAGTGATTCCGTTTTAAGAAAATGGCGGGCCGGACGGCCCGTCTTTCTTATGTCCCTCAAATACCTATGCCTCAGGGAAAATGGATATTATCGTCTTTACAAGCGCCGTAAAGCTCTGCTTCACCTTCCGTCCTGTCTCCATGACTTCAGCGTGGTCGAGGGGGCTCTCGAGTATCCCCGCAGCCATATTCGTCAGGCAGCTTATGCCGAGGGTTTTCATGTTCATGTGTGATGCGCTGATGGCTTCCGGAACAGTACTCATGCCGCAGGCATCTGCGCCGGCAGTACGTGCAAACCTTATCTCGGCGGGAGTCTCGTAATTCGGGCCGCTCATGAAAAGATAGACACCTTCCCTGAGCGTGATGCCGTTCTTTTCAGCTGCCTTTCTTGCCGTCATCCTCAGTTCCTCCGCATACGCCGTACTCATATCGAAGAAACGGAGACCCAGTTCCTCTTCGTTTGCTCCCCTGCACGGGCTCTCGGCACAGAGCTTTATATGGTCCGTTATGAGCATGAGGTCTCCGACATTCCATTTCCTGTTGATGCATCCGGCGGCATTCGTGAGTATAAGCGACTTTATGCCGAGAAGATGCATCACGCGTATCGGATAGACACATTCATCCATCGAATAGCCTTCGTAGTAGTGGAACCTGCCCTGCATGCACAGAACCTCTTTTCCTTCCACTTCACCGATTATGAGTCTTCCCCGGTGCCCGGGAACCGTCGATACCGGAAAATGCGGTATATCGCGGTATTCAATCACCACGGGACTGCCGACCTCATCTCCGAAGTCTCCGAGTCCTGATCCCAGCACAAGCCCGATAACCGGTTTCCTGCCGCCAAGCTTTCCCTCAATATAGTCCGCACTTTCCCTGAGTTTTTCCATCAAAATAGACATATTGCTCCTCCTCTAAAGATTTTCCATTGCACGGAAGAAAAGGTCCCAGAACCGCACGGTATCAACACCGGTTCCAATCCGGGTTTTCTGTGCGGGATCCTCTTCTGCTCCCGTTGTCTTTCCATATTCCGGCCCCTTATCCGTATCGACTGAAACCGCACGGCTGCTGAATGTGAAGATTGAAGGGTCTGCAAGATATGCAATGCAGCACGGATCGTGCATTGCCGGCCATTCACCTGTTGCCCTGACGATTGACGGGATGTAGAAGTTCATGCTGTCAAGAAAGATTTCCCTGTAGCGTGAGGAAGGAAGAGCCTTCACCCTTTCAAGTATTTCAGGAGTAAGAAGGACCTTGAGCGTGACATCGAGTCCCATCATTGTAACCGGAACACCTGACTTCATGACTATCGAGGCGGCTTCAGGATCTGCAAACACATTGAATTCGGCAAATGGTGTGGTGTTTCCGGGTCTGTCCACCGCCCCGCCCATGAGAACAATCTCCTTAAGTGACGGAGCAAAGTTCTCGTCTGCAAGAATTGCGGTTGCAAGGTCCGTCCACGGGCCGACGGAGACATATGTTATCTCACCGGGATTTTCCAGGACATGATTTACAGCCCAGAGTATTCCGTTGCCCTGAGAGCGCTGTCTTGTCCTCTTTTCAAAGACGGGACCGTCAAAGCCCGACTCTCCATGAATTCCCCCGGCCGACACACGCTCTCTCAGTACAGGATGCCCGGCACCGGCAAATACCGGCACGTCCATGCCAAGTGCCTCCGCCATATTGAGGGTATTTTCAAGGGTTTTCTCCCTTGTCTGGTTACCGGCACATGCTATGAGCCCGTCTATCTGTATCCTGTCCCTGAGTCCCCATGCAAGAGCAATTGCAACTGCATCATCGTGTCCGGTATCGCAGTCAAGGATGATTCTTCTTTTTTCCATATCAGAACTCTCCATGATATTTCACGATATCCTCAAGAGGACGTCTTATGCGCTCTCTTGTCTCGTCAGCATACCCCAGTGCAAGACAGCACGATACTGCCTCCTCTTCCTTATCGAGTCCCAGCCGCTCGAGAAGGGCATCATTGTCAAAGCCCTCTATCGCGCAGCTCTCCACTCCGAGATCCGCTGCAGTAAGCATCATGAACGAGAGCGGTATGTAGCCCTGGCTTTTTGCCCACATGTCGAGAATGCCTCTTTTGAGAAGCACCTCATAATAACCTCTGAAATCTTCAATATACTCATCCGGGGAGCCAGGGAATCTCCTTGCGCGCTCCCGTATGAACTCACCGTCGGGATCGTAGTACTTTCCCCTTTTTACGGTTATCACAAGTGTCACGGGTGCCGTCTTCATGCTCTCCTGGTATGAACAGCAGTCAAGTATGAAGAAACTCGGGCATACATGAATGTCGAAATGTTCCAAGCCGAATGACGTAGGGGCAAGACGTGCGCTTTCAAGTATCTGGAAAAGAATGTCCTTACCGATTCCTTCATTACGGTAACGTTTACATGCAAAGCGTTTTTCAGCCGCTTCAAGAACGATGCTTTCCTTCATCTTCACCTATCCTGTATGCAGTCTCAAGTGCAACTTCGATCATCCGTCTGTTGCCCTCCATCCTCTCTTCATCCCTGAAGCTCTTCCCGTTTACAAGGTTATCGGTCATGGTGAGTATGGAGAGAGCCCTTTTATGCGTATACATTGCAGTGCAGTAGAGAGCCGTCGTCTCCATATCCTGAGCAAGTGCCCCCATCGCGGCAAAAGACTTCCATTCCCCGCTTCCGAGGGCATTGTATGTGGAAAAATAATCGGAGGAGAATATCATCCCGGCATAATAGGGAAAACCCTTTTCCCTTACGGCCTTCACACCATTCTCGAGGAGATTAAAGTCGGCACACGGAGAAAGAGTTCCCCTGAGGCCATACTGTGATGCCCAGGAGGAGTCCGTGGATGCCGTGACGGCGAATATGAGAGAGCCCACTTCGATGAAGTCCTGAAGTCCTCCGGAGGTACCGATGCGTATGATGTTCTCCACATCATAGAATGAGTAGAGCTCATATGAGTAGATGCCTGCACTGGGGGCTCCCATTCCGGAGCTCATGACGCTTACAGGCACTCCCCGGTAATAACCGGTGTAACCCAGGACATTTCTCACATCCGTAACAAGACGGGGCTTTTCCAGATAATTCTCTGCGACAAAACGTGCCCTCAGAGGATCCCCCGGCATGAGGACGGTCGGGGCAAAATCGCCTTTCTCTGCTCTGTTATGCGGAGTCATCTCACCCTCCCTTTCATCACGAACTTCCCTTCTCGTACGGAATGCCGCATGAAGCCGGGGCATAGTCGCGTCCTGAGAATATGACGAGGGCAATAAGCGTGATGATATACGGAATCACATTGAAAACCTGGGATGGAACGGCACTCAGGGCACTGTTCATCGAACCGATTGTCGAAAGTGCAAGGGATGCGCCGAAAAGAACCGACGCTCCGGTGACTCCAAGCGGAGTCCAGCGTCCGAATGCAACGGCCGCAAGGGCGATGAATCCCCTTCCGTTCGTGAATGTGGAAGTATACTGGATGGTCTGTGTCAGAACTGCACATCCTCCCGCAAGTCCTCCGAGAAAACCCGATGACAGAACGCCGAAATAACGGATCCGCCTGACATTTATGCCGACGCTGTCGGCAGCAGCAGGGTGCTCTCCACAGGCCCTCAGATGCATTCCGAAAGGAGTCTTGTAAAGGATGAACCAGGCCAGAATCATGACAAGAGCGGCAATGTAGAGTGTCGGATAGAAGCCGACGGCATCCTTGAGCATTCCGATCTTGAAATCTTCGGAGCGGTCGGCATTATAAATTCTCTGGCACAGGAATACCGTGACTCCGGCTGCAAAAAGGTTTATTCCGGTACCGCTTATGGTCTGGTCGGACTTGAGGTCGATTGATGCAAAGGCATGGAGGCAGGATACGAGGCATGATGCCACGGATGCAGAAAGAAGCGCGATGATAACCGAAAGGGTGTTCGCCATACCTGCTGCCTCAAGCTGCTGATGTATTATTGCTGCAGTGCATGCTCCGATTGACATGAGACCGTCCAGTCCCACATTTGTCACTCCGCTGCGCTCGCAGATCATGCCGCCGGTTGCGATGATGAGAATAGGGGAGACAAGCATCATTATGGTTGAAATTGTATTGATCATTTCGAATTCTCCTTTCTTACCCTGGCCTTCGACCTTCTGTCACGGATGATTGAGAGACCGCTTCTGAATGATATGAAGATGACGATTATACCCTGTATGATGGATACAACCTCCTTCGGAATACCTGTCCCCTGCATGATTGAGTACGCCTGTTTGAGGACCCCGAAGAGATAGCCTGCGAGAAGACAGCCTGCGGCCGTACTGTTTCCGACAAGTGCAACCGCAATTCCCATGAAGCCGTAATTGTCCTGGGTGGTAAGAATCTTTGAATATCTGATGGACCCGAGAAGGACGCACGCCCCTGCCAGTCCCGCAAATGCTCCCGATATGGCCATGGCATATGTCATGTTGTGTGTGTCATTTATGCCGGAGCATCTTGCTGCATTGCGGTTGAAACCCGTTGCCCTGAGACTGAAGCCGAATGCCGTCTTCTCCATGATGAACCAGTAGACGATGACCATGATGAGCATCACGAAAATTCCGGTATTGAGGCTGGAGCCTGGAATCAGGCCGTCGTGAAGAAGCGCAGTACTCTTGAGATCGGCGGTACGGTTGGTCCTGTTGAAGTCTCCTGCAGGAAGAAGATACAGACATACCAGCGGATAGATGTAAAGCGCAACATAGTTGAGCATGATCGTTCCGACGACCTCGCTGACCTTGTATTTTGCCTTCAGCAGTCCGACTATTCCTCCCCAGAAGGCGCCTGCAGCAACAGAAGCAAGAAGGCACACGATGGAGAGCCCCGGAAACGACGGCAGAAGGACACCGCATATATGTGCCGCCAGTGCACCGACTGCATACTGCCCCTCGGCTCCTATGTTGAAAAGCCCTACCCTGTTGGCAAATGCCATCGAGAGGCCGCACAGTATATACGGAATCGAGAAGGCAAGTGTCTCACCCGCATTACGGAAGTTCCATCCTCCATTCTTTCCGGCCTTTCCGGCAACAGACTGAAATACGGCATCAAAGAGTCCCTTCGGATTCTTTCCTATGACAAGAAGGAGTATGACTCCGAAAAGGAAGCCGAGAATGACAACAGCAACAGAAGAGGCTACGCGGCTCTCCAGGAACCAGTCAATGAATGAGACCTTAGTCTTTTCCTTATTTTTCATCATCAGGCCTCCTTTGCCTTCACGCCGGCCATCATGAGCCCGATTTCAGCGCTGGTCTTCTCGCCTTCACTGAAGATGCCGACAACCTGGCCCTTGCTGATTGCTGCGATCCTGTCGCAGAGGTTCATGATTTCATCCAGTTCAAACGAGACAAGAAGTATTGCCTTGCCCTTATCCCTTTCCTCGACGATTCTCTTTCGGATGTACTCGATTGCACCTACATCAAGCCCTCTTGTCGGCTGCGCGACAAGAAGCAGGTCCGGAGAGAGCGAAATCTCGCGTGCGACAATGACCTTCTGCTGGTTTCCGCCTGAAAGGGCCCCCGCAGGAGTCTGGCTTCCCTGTCCGGAGCGGACGTCAAACTCCTTTATGAGGACATCCGCATTCTCGTTTATCTTTTTGTAGTCGAGGAGATTGAAGCGCTTTGTGTACTTATTCCTGTAGAAGTCCTTGAGTACCATGTTCTCGGCAACGGTGAACGGCCCGACGATTCCGTGTTTCTGACGGTCCTCCGGTATATGTCCCATGCCCTTTTCGATTCTCTCCCTGATCGTAAGCTCCGTGATGTCTTCTCCGTCAAGAAGGATTTTTCCCGACTCAACACGGCTCAGGCCGCTGATTGCATAGAGAAGCTCCGTCTGACCGTTACCGTCCACACCTGCAATGCCGACAATCTCGCCCCGCCTCACTTCCAGGGAGAAATCCTTTACCTTGACCACTCCGGCTGAATCCCTGACCGTGATATTGTCAACCTTGAGTACAACGTCCCCGGGTCTGCACGGAGCCTTGTCGATGTCGAATTTCACGGCGTGACCGACCATCATCTGGGCAAGATCCTCTTCCTTCGTGTCGGCAGTTATATCGATTGTTCCGATATATCTGCCACGGCGCAGAACCGTACAGCGGTCTGCAACGGCCCTGATTTCCCTGAGCTTATGGGTAATGAGGATAATCGTCTTCCCCTCCTTCCTGAGGAGGCGGATTATATCCATAAGCTCATCTATTTCCTGAGGTGTCAGGACGGCCGTCGGCTCATCAAGAATTATTATGCTGCTGTCCGAGTAGAGGGTCTTGAGTATCTCAACCCTCTGCTGCTGTCCGACGGTTATGTCTTCGATTTTCGCTTTCGGATCGACCTGGAGGCCATACCTCTCACTCAGAAGCGCGACCTTCTTCTCTGCATCCTTCAGGGAGAGCAGTCCCCTCACCGTCGGTTCCTTTCCGAGAACGATGTTCTCCGTGACCGTATAGTTGCGTACGAGCTTGAAATGCTGGTGAACCATTCCGATTCCAAGTTTCGTTGCAGCATTCGGGCCTGTTATCCTGACTTCCTTTCCGTGAATGAGAATCTTCCCGGAGTCGGCAGGGTAGGCGCCGAAAAGCACGGACATGAGCGTACTCTTTCCCGCTCCGTTCTCGCCCAGTATTGCATGAACTTCGTTTTCCTTCACTTCCAGGTTTACATCCTGATTGGCTATGATTCCCGGAAATGTCTTGGTGATGCCTAGCATCTGAATTGCATATTCGCTCAAATTAACCACCTCACTCTTCTTATTGAATGGTTCACTTCAATTCAATAAGAATTTCCAAAAGCACGCCCCGGAAGGAGCGTGCCTGGAAATATGCCTCAAAGCAATCAGTCATCGATTGCAGACAGACCTGCCGGAGCAATTCCTGCAGCCTTGGATGCAGCATATGTCTTGTTGACGACGATACTGCCGGAAAGGATATCGGACTTGGCCTTTTCTGCAGCAGCCTTGGCAGCATCGGAGAGAAGAGCGTTAGCCGTTGAGTAGCCGACACCGCTGTTAGCCATGTTCTGAGTGACGACACCACCCTGCCATGTTCCGTCCTTGACCTTTGTGAGGGCGTCCAGTGTGGAGTTCTCGACCATCTTGAGCATGGATGTGAGGACAGCGGAAGTGTTGTCTGCATAGATACCGTCTTCGTACTGGTCAGAGTCGACTCCGATAGCCCAGACGTTCTTGCCGGAAAGTCTCTCTTCCTTAGCCTGGTTGATGACACCGAGACCTGATCCGCCTGCAGCGGAGAAGATGCAGTAGACACCCTTGTCAAACATTGACTTTGCAGCTGTCTTTGCAAGAGCGGGGTCACCCCAGCTGTTCACATAGTAGTCAACGATTTCAGCTTCCGGGAAGACACTCCTGATGCCTTCGATATAACCGATCTCGAACTTTGTGATTGTAGCACCTGCAACGCCGCCGACGAAACCGAACTTGGGATCCTTGATTCCGTCTTCCTTGGCCTGTGTTGCTGCAGCGACACCTACCAGGTATGAACCCTGTTCCTCTTCATAGATATACTGGATGAGGTTGTCGGTCTTCTTGAGATAGTCGACATCGACGATGATGAATTTCTGATCAGGATAGAGGGAAGCAGCTTCCTGTGTAGCCTCAGCCCATGTGAATCCTGTTGTAATGATCAGGTCCCAGTCCTGCTCTGCAGCATTCTTGAGATTCGGAAGATAGTCATCATCGGACTGTGCCGTGACATTCTGATAGAGAGTTCCCCTTCCCTTTCCTTCGTCACCGTAGAACTTGAGCATTCCCCTCCATGCTGCGGCGTTGAATGACTTGTCATCGATACCGGTTGCATCCGTCAGAAGGATGGCCTTGATTTCTCCGGATTCTTCACTGCCGCTCTCGGCAGCACCCTGAGCAAATACGGAGAGAGTGCAGAGCACCATCAGTACAATAGCAAGAGTCTTTTTCATATTCTTGATTCTCCTATATGAGCGTTCGGAAAAACGCATACTTAAATGATAAGGTAAATCCGCAAACATACAAGTTTTTTCAGTCCGGAAGGAAGAAAAAGAACACCGGCAGCAGAAAGGCCCGGTATCATTGCCTGATGCGGAAAAGCCCCGGAGCAAAAAAAGAAGGAAGAAGCCCGACACCTTGGCCGGGGCCGGATACTCACCGGCACAACAGAATACGGCTATGCGGCATTGCGTCTTCCGGCGGAGTACTCCGGTGCACGCCCGGAAAGGGAAACCTGCTCTTCCCGGGCACGGAAACCCTGTGGTCCGGCGTAAAGAAAGGCCGTACTCCCCGGAGGAAGACGACCCTGAGCGGAAACGGAAGAAAAATCAGCCTTCGCGTTCAAGAAGGGCAAGAATGAACGGCCCCACTCCCTTGAAGTCATCGGTGGCGATTTTCTCCTTGACATAGTACTTGAACGAACCGTCACGGTACGGATTGCCTCCAAGCCCTGCAACCGAGCAGATTCCTCCGAGGTGATATTCATCGTTTTCCTTCGTAAGATAGAGCTTCTCGATTCCCGTGACTGCACGCTCTGCAGGTGCAAGATACGAAGAATCCAGATAACCCTTCCTGACAGACTTGAAGAAAGAGTATGCGAACATGCTCGTAGCGCTTGTCTCAAGGTAGTTTCCTTCCCTGTTCTGGCAGTCCGGCACCTGATACCACAGGCCGCTCCTGTCCTGGAAGGGCAGTATGGATGAGGAGAGTGCACGGATTATATTGATGAGGGAACTTCTCTTCCCGTCGGTCTCGTCGACATAATCGAGTACGTCGATGACGGCCATCAGGTACCATCCTATTGAGCGGGACCAGAAGTGAGGGCTGAGACCTGTCACCTCATTGCTCCATCTCTGCCCGCGCGACTCGTCATATGCATGATAGAGAAGCCCGGTCTGAGGATCCTTGAGGGTATCGTAAGTGGTGATGAGCTGATTGATTACATCCTCCGTCTCGCTTCTGTCGGAGTGCCTCATGGCATACTCGGCATTGAACGGTCCTTCCATGTAGAGTCCGTCAAGCCATATCTGCCAGGGATAGATTTCCTTGTGCCAGTAAACGCCGTTGAGGCACCTGGGCTGTGTCAGAAGCTGCTCGCGGAGCAGATCCTGTGCCTTTCTGAACCTCTCCTCACCTGTCCTGTCATAGAGAATGAAGAGCGCACGGCCGGCATTGATCTGGTCAAGGTTGTATTCTCCCTTGCGGTATGTTCTTATGCTGCCGTCTTCACCTATCATGGGACTGTAAAGGGAATAAACCCAGTCAGCAACCGCTTCATCATTATATTTGCGTGCGACAAGAAGCGAGGCATAGAGCACGAGACCATGCTCATAGTGCCACTTCATCATGCCGCTGTGATATCTTTTCTGTACGCTTTTTACTATATCTTGCGAAAGATGTGACATTCTTTCCTCCAGTTGAACACTGATAGTATCGGAACAGAACGCCACATTTTGCAAACCGGGCTTTGCACTATTCAGAACAGAGTATCACCGGGTACGGATGTTTCCGGGCGGGAAGCCCTTAACCTTCCTGAACACGCGGCAGAAATACGCCTGATCCTGGAATCCGGTGAGGGAAGCTATCTCGCTGATTGAGGAACCCGTCTCGAGAAGAAGGCGGGAGGCAATCTGAATGCGGTACCTGTTGAGATAGTCCCAGGGGCTTATTCCGATTTCCTTCCTGAAGATTCTCGTAAGATAATCCTCGCTTATGTTCACGGAGCCTGCAATCTGCCAGCGTGATATCGAATAGGTCGCATTGGCATTGAGATAGCATATGGCCTTCTTGACAAGAATCGAGGTAAGCGGAGGAAGGAGCTCCTCGCCTCCGAAGACGGAAACGATCCTGTTTATGAAACCCTCGGCTTCGGTTATGGAGGTGTTGACTATGAGGACATTCGGGGTACTGCTCAGTGCTTCGATCTCATCCGTTTCAAAGCGGTCACGGATTATGAGGACAGGTGTCTTTGCAAAACGTCTGTCCTTTCTGAGGGCCTCTATCGTGTCGCATTCCACGCTGTTGAAGACAAAGAGAGGAGACACGGCGGAGGCGCAAAGATCATCGAGGCCCTTCACCTCCTCCACAGGTGCGAACTGTCTCAGGACCGCCAGTCCCTCCGGGAAAGCCCCGAAGGAGTAGATTGTTCCCTTGCCGTCGGACGGAATTGCCATTTCGATTGCAGCCTGAACGGAAAGGGCACTCTCCGTCAGACCGAAACATATGAACGGCATTCTCTTTGCATCCCTGTGATTTCTGAGGAGATTCACGGCAATACCGGCCTGCTTGCTCATTTTTCCGGCATTCCAGGCTATCGACGAATAGTCATCAATCGTATTGATTTTCTGAATGACATCGTCGTAGCTCATGAATGTGATTCCGCCGTCGATCGACCTCACGCACTCCTTCTCGTCTTCACCGATGAAGAGAACCCCCCTGCCGCCGGTTCTTTCCCTTGCCTCCTCACCCGAGAGTGTCGGATACGGAAGATAAATGTCCAGTCCGTCACGGGAGAATGCAAAACGTCCGTTCTGCATCAGCAGGAGTTTCTCCACATACTGGAGTGTCGGAGTACTCTGCGGGGTCGTGGAGAACGTCTCCCCGTAGAAATGGAAGACCACCCTGTCCTTTTCAAGCCGCAGCAGAAGTGCAGTTCCCTTCCCGTAGTATGAAATGAGGCAGTCTGCTATCTCCTCCATGCTTCTTCTGTCGTAGACAACGGAAGGAAGCGGAGAAGGCGCAACCACAGAGATCCCCTTTTTCCTGACCGCCTGAAGAAGATCCATAAGGGGAGAGAAGCCCGGTTCGATGGTCACCCCGCCCTTCTCCACCGCCGTAAGCTCCAGGAGGTGCTCCGTCTTGACTATTGTCGAAACAATGTCATCGGAATCAAAGGGCTTTCTTTCGGCAAGAGCCTGCTTTATGTGATTGAGGGGTTCCCTGAGTTCCTCCGTTATGCGGGCATAGAATTCAGCAGACTGCTTCTCCGTCTCCTCGGCCTTCCGGCTCTTTGCCGAGGCGAGGGAGTACAGGTCAATTGCCTGTATGGATGATGAGATGTCCGTACGGATGTTCTCGATCATGCTTGCCGGGCAGTCACGGTTCTTGAGGATTATGTAGCCGGCCGCCCTGTTGTCATAGTAGAGGGGTTCCACGACGAAAAGTCCCCGCTGGATTTCGTATCCGAGCTCCTGAGGATAGAGAAACTCCGATGAGAAAGGAATTCCCCCGGTAAACAGTCTGTCCTGACTGAAGCCGCTTTCGAGCCTGCTCTTTCCGTCATCCGTATAGACGAAGACAAAAGCCTTGTCTATTCCCATCTCCGGAAAATATGTCTTCATGGCTTCCCCCAGGTCCATGAAGGAATGAACCCTCAGCAGCCTGTTGGCGAAGTTGTTGTGACTGGTGTTTATCCCGCGTGTACGGTCACTCCTTACGGCCTCGACCTTTGCGACGCTCTCCATCATGATTTCATGAAGCATCTCCATCTCGTCGACAGAGAGTTCCCGCCCGGGGAAGAACCTGCGGCAGAGCTTCAGTGCCGAGAAGAAGAACTTCATCGTGCCGCCGTGCTTTATGTAGCGCCAGCAGTGCTCCTCGTAGCTGCGTCTCGTTCCGTCCGAGATTTTCTGTCCCTTTTCGAAGATCAGGGACGTCACCTCGAGCAGCGCTCTTGATGAGGCCTCCTCGTCCATCTGCTGTCTGACCCACTGTGAGAAGCTGTCATAGGAGCCGATCGAATCCTTCACCATTTCTCCCGAGCCGTATGAATCCTTGCAGCCGCAGCTTCTCCTGTATATGGAGACGGTCGGAAGGGAAACGGATGAGGAGACGGCACCGGGATTATTCTCCATATCCCTTATCGTGCAGAAGCTCTGCTCCACCATCTGTCTCACAGGAAGACGCACTGTCGTGAGTTCGGTGGATGAAAGGAAGGCCTCGGGAGAATCATTGAAGCCCGCAAAGGCGACATCGTCCGGAATATGATAGCCCTCGCTCTCGAGATATCTTGCTGCAAGGTAGGCCATAATGTCGGATGATGCGATTACCGCATCATAGTCGCGTCCGGGAAGAAGACGGTTCTTCTCGGCTATCTCCCTCATGGCCTCTGCACCCTCTCCCCATGGATGAGGAGATGAAACGAGAAGCGGATTGAAGTCTATTCCGCTGTCCCTCAGCGAATCGCGGTACGCCTCATAACGCGAATATGCCGAATCATGATTCTCCGGACCGCGGAGGAAAACGATACGCTTCAGGCCGTGGACGCGGATAAAGTGATTAACCATCCGGTATACACCCGAATATGCGTCATAGCTTATTGACGGCACCCCGTCAACAGGAATGCCAAGCGACACGACAGGGAGCCTGTGACTGAGCTTTTCCGTCCAGTCTGCGACATCCTTCCAGCTCACCTCCCCCGCAAGGGTGCTCCCCCAGACGACGACTCCGTCGAAATTCTCCCGCGTGACATAACGGAAAATCGAGTTTCTCAGATATTCATCGGCCTTCCTGTATTTGAGCCTGCCACCGGGAAGGACAAAGACCGTATGGTCCATGAAAAGCCGTGATTCCCTGTTAAGGGCTTCCCAGAGCCTGAGCCCCGTTCCCTGATGAAGGTTAGCTCCGATGTATCCTGTGCGCTTAGCCATTTTTTTCTACCCTTTCCTCCGATTTTAACGGTTTAATCCAAGAGTTGGCAAAAAGAATTATCGGAAAAATACAAAAAAGATGACAAAAACCGGGGATATTGTCTGCCCGACCCCGCCTTGTGAGGTACAGACGGGAACAGATTGTATAATAACGGATAAAAGGCGAAGAGACTCACATTCAGCGGAAAAAAACAAATTGATATCTTTTACTGTTTTTTTCCCGGAAATATCCTATAGTCAGGTCTGTGGGGTGCTTATGCGCCCTGACAAAAGAGGTATCAAAGATGAAAGAATTCATGGACAAGGAGTTCCTTCTCGAGACAGAGACGGCAAGAACTCTCTTCCACAAGTATGCAGAAAACGAAATGCTCTTCGACTACCACTGTCACCTTATTCCCGAGCAGATTGCAAAAAACGTGCGCTTTGACAACATCAGCGACATATGGCTCGGCGGTGACCATTACAAATGGAGGGCGATGAGAACTTGCGGTTTTTCCGAAGACCTCATAACCGGAAAGAATGCCGATCCGTGGGAAAAGTTCTATGCCTGGGCCGAGACCATGGAGAATATCATCGGCAATCCCCTCTATCACTGGACGCACCTGGAACTTCAGAGGTATTTCGGCATTTACGATATCCTCAACAGAAAGAATGCCAGGAAGATCTATGACGAGGCAAACGCAAAGCTGAGAAACGATCCCGACCTGACGGTATGGGGAATCATGAAGAAGTTCCGTGTCTATGCAGTGGGAACGACAGATGATCCTGCAGATACGCTGGAATGGCACAGGAAGATAAAGGAAGACGGACTCTGCCCGGCAAAGGTCATTCCTTCCTACAGACCCGACAAGGCCCTCAACATCGAAAAGGGCGAATTTGCCGAATATATCGGAAAGCTGGCAGATGCCGCTTCAATGAAGATTGAAAGCGCTGCCGATGTCGTGAAGGCACTTGAAAGTAGACTGGACTTCTTCGTGGAGATGGGATGCCGTGCATCCGACCATGCACTCATAACATGCCCGCACACATTCTGGTCATATGACAGGGTGAATGCCGTCTATGAAAAGAAGATGGCGGGAGAAGAGCTGACAAAGGAAGAAGCTGATGCATACAGAACATATATAATGAAGAATCTTGCATCCTTCTACAGAAAGAACAATGTTGCCATGCAGCTTCACTTCTCCTCCATCAGGGACAATAACAGAAAGCTGTACAGGATTCTCGGACCCGATACGGGCTTTGACGCATCACACGATGTGGAGCTTGCCGAGGGAATTTCCGCATTCTTCGGTGCACTGAGCGAGAATGACGGAATTCCGAAGACAATCTTCTATTCCCTCAACCCGAAGGACTACTACTCACTCGGAACATTGATGGGATGCTATCAGGGTGATGGAATAAGGGGTAAGATCCAGCTCGGTTCGGGATGGTGGTTCTGTGACCACAGGGACGGCATGGAAGAGCAGATAAAGACTCTTGCCAACCTCGGCGCACTGCCCCTCTTCATAGGAATGCTCACGGACTCACGCTCATTCCTGTCCTATTCAAGGCATGAGTATTTCAGAAGGATACTGTGCAACATCATCGGAGGATGGGTCGAAAACGGAGAAGTTCCGGCTGATGAAGAGATGCTGGGAGAAATCGTGAAGAACATCTCGTTCGGCAACGCAAAGAGATATTTCGAAGGTTGAAAAACCGTCAGGATACGGGAGGGCTCATCAGTAGCCCTCTTTTTTCTGCCGTCCTGACATTCTCCGTTACGATACAAAAAAGTTGCATTCTGTTGCATTTTTAAATTATTTTTCTTTCTTTCTGAAAAATAACGATATAAGATTGAAGGAGGATTTTCGTACAAACATAAAAAAGGAGAATAATGTATGGAAAAATTGTTCAAGCTCAAGGAGAGGAACACAACCGTCAAGACTGAGATCATGGCCGGAATAACGACATTCATGACAATGATTTACATTCTTGCAGTCAACCCGAGCATACTTTCGAATTGCGGTATGGAGTTCTCGAGGGTCTTCTCTGCCACGGCAATCTCATCGGCAATCGCCTGCTTCGTAATGGGTTTCGTAGCGAACCTTCCCTTCGCACTCAGCGCAGGAATGGGTGTCAACGCATTCTTTGCATTCACCGTATGTATTCAGATGAAATACAGCTGGCAGTTTGCACTTACTGCAGTATTTGTCGAAGGTATCATCTTCATTCTTCTTACACTGTGCAATCTCAGAGAAGCAATCGTCAATTCAATTCCTGAGAACCTCAAGAAGGCCATCGGAGCCGGAATAGGTCTCTTCATCGCATTCATCGGTCTTCAGAATGCAGGGATCGTAAAATTCAACGAAAGCACGGTCTGTGAGCTTAATCCCGCATGGATTACAAGCCCGAATAGCCTCCTTGCAATAATCGGCCTTGTCATTACCGGTGCACTCATAGCAAAAGGCCTCAAGGGCGCCCTCCTCTGGGGTATCCTCATCACGACGCTCATCGGAATTCCTTTCGGAGTCACGAAGTACGCAGGCGGCTCATTTGTTCCTGCTGCCCCCTATTTCTTCAATTTCGACTTCAAGGCAGTCTTCGCAAGCGGACAGTCTGCCTTTGATTTCATAATCGTCATGTTCACATTCCTCTTTGTTGACATGTTCGATACAGTAGGTACACTCATCGGATGCGCAGGAAAGAGCGGACTCATCCAGAAGGACGGAACAATCCCGAACTGTAAGGAAGCCCTCCTTGCAGATGCAATCGGTACGACAGCAGGCGCAGTGCTCGGAACATCTACCGTCACCACATTCGTAGAAAGCGCATCCGGCGTTGCTGAAGGCGGAAGAACAGGTCTCGTCGCAGTTACAGTCGGCGTACTCTTCCTCCTCTCCCTCTTCTTCGAACCGATCTTCGGCTCCATTCCGTCAGCTGCAACATCTCCGGCCCTCATACTTGTCGGCGTTATGATGATTACACCTGTCACGACAATCGACTTCAATGATTTCACGGAAGGTATTCCTGCATTCATGTGTATCCTCATGATGGTTGTTACATACTCCATCTCGAACGGTATCATGTTCGGTGTCTGCTGCTACGTCATCTTCAAGGTCCTCACAGGAAGATTCAAGGAAATCAATATTCCGACAATCGTCCTCTGCGGTCTCTTCGTTGCAAAGGTCGTCGTAGACACAATACATTGAGGACATGTTCCTTCAATACTCCGCAGTTCATCACGGACTGCGGTTTTTTTGTCTCAAGGTAGCAGAATTCTGCAGGATGTACATCTTCCTCCGTATTCTCAAAAGCATGTTCGATAAGATAAGCCCGATCTGAAATTCAATCTCAGGGCTCTTCATTCATGTCTGCCGATAAAACCGGACATCAGGCAACCTCTGCCTCCTGTATGCAGTGCTGCCGCTAAAAAAGAGACGAGTTACAAGACCCTCCTTGAGAACTGCAATGAGACAAAGCAAGAGTTCAGGACGGTCGAGAATAAATTCAGGGACTCTCGGGGTGCGGTCAGCCCATCTGAAGGAGCTCAGGAAACGAACCGACAGCATGAAGTACCCGCAGGAGAAGTTCAGTATTACTTCGTTCAGGTTCCTCGTCGAGAAAGTAATCTGCTACGACGAAGAGTGTGTGGAGTTCTACTTCTACAACGGCGATATGGTAAAGGTGAAGAAATCTGAAATCCTGTTCAAAGACAAGGTGAAGTGCGCTTACTGCGGAAAAGAGTTCATCCCGCAGACGGAAAGAGCCAGAGGGTACTGCACTCATGAATGCTTTACCCGGCACCAGTTCAAGCACCACGAAAACAGCAAAGCGAAGAAGAAAGAGCCATCGGAATGATGGCTCGATGTTGTTAAATTGTTCAATTGTCAGATAAAAGATCTGATGGGACGCACGTAGCCACTGCCGTAGCGACCGTAGCTGTTCTGAGCGCCATTGCTGAAATTCTGTTTCCACGCGTCGTCGTAATCGTTCTCAGAACTCGACCAGTACCAATCATCTTTAAAATTTCCTATCCCTTTATTTTTTAGATTCACATACATAAGATTCAGTTCATCTTTGCTCGGAAGGAACCAGTCGTCATAATCGTTGCATTCGTAATCCCAGCACGCCTTTGCCGCATATTCTCCTGCACCTAATTTATTGATAATTGCCGCAGTATTTGCTTTGCCTTTACCAATTGCTGTTTTGCTACCAATCGTACCAAAACCACCATACTCATAGTACAAATCCGCTGGAGCAGCTTCGAGGTATCTCCAGCCGCATTCAGAAGAGATAAGGCCATCGGCATTACCCGAATCATTGTCGGCGTCACAATCATAGAATATCCAGCCGCCGGCGGGACCTGTACTTCCAATAGAATAAACCCCTAAAAAATCATAGCATTCATTGACTTTTGCCCGGGTGTCATAATGTGCAAAAGCCTCTGAATTCTCATCTCCATATTTTTCCAAAACTTCAATGGCTTCCTGGTATTTTCCTTCCTCCATTAATTTTATACCTTCAAGATAAGGAGTCTTATCAAACAGAAGCTCTTCTATGCCGTCCAGGTTTAATCTGCCAAGAGAATAAGAACCATAATCAGACTTTATGGAGACATCCAAAACAGCGTTTTCCGCAAGGAATTCTTTGTCCTCAAGAACATTCGAGAGCGATGAATCGGCGTAGCACAGGAGTTCGTTTGCCTGGAAACCCGATGATATCTTCAATCCTCCATAAATATTCTTTTCAAGTCCGTCTGCTGATGTCTTGAAAGTAACAGCATATACGCAGCCGATATCTGCAGAACGGCCGGAACCGGATGTGGAAACATCCTTATCCTTTCCTTCCTCCTTCAATACAAAATAGATTTCGCCGTTCTTCGGATAGATTCTTACATTCCAGTTGACACTGCCGGATCCTTTTGGACCTGTAAATGTTCCGCTCTTATCTTCTTTATATGCAAGGTAAGTCCTACCTGTTGACTTTCCCTTATCATCAAGGATGTCAAATGACACCAGCTTTGAGTCAACCGCATAAACTGAAATACAGAGAATACACAAGATGAAAAGGATAAAAAGTTTCTTCATATTCACCTCGTATGAAAAGTGTAAATGCAGCTGTGAAATCACGCCACAATTTTCAGACAGATGATTCTCCATCTCCGTTCGCCTGAAGAATAAAACAGAATCAAAGAGAAATCCTTCCGGTTGCTCACAGCTGGTTATTTATATTATAAAGACTTATTTCCTGCTTACCCTCTTTCATACATGGCGTTCGTGAAGGCAAGTCATCCTCTTCAATCATCACATTCCGCCGTTTCAAGTCAGAGAGAATCAGGCTTGAAGATGCCTCAAAGCCTACCGGAAAACTCCGCCGCATCCAGAGGGGCACTGCGTCATGCCTGTGTATCCGTACGTCATGCATCATTGCAACACGTCAGCCCACTTGCGCTGTCACGGCCAAGGAGTGCGCTCCGGCTTCGGGATTTTGAGAAACCAGGGAGACAGAGCCGCAATGGAAGTCATCAAAGACGCACTTTTCAAGCCCGGAGGAATCAGGGAGCCGGACTTTTCCGGGTTCAGAAGAGAAGTTCTGCCGGAGAAGAACGGACTTCTGCCCGGCAGGGCACATAAC
>CAVBWE010000105.1:0-9925 GCA_963598715.1 Sphaerochaetaceae bacterium
GTATCGCACCTTTCGTCGTTCATTCCGTCTCTGGAAGTTGATGAAAGACTTGTCAAGCAGGCTCTGATGAATCTTATAACAAACGCCTTTGCCGCGATGCCGGACGGAGGAAAGCTTACAATAGAGACGAAGAACAACGGAAATTTCGTATCCGTGAGAATCAGTGATACGGGAACCGGCATTGAAGAGGACAGGATATCCAGGATATTCGAACCATATTATACGACAAAGGCAAGCGGTACAGGCCTCGGCCTCACACTTGTCTATAAGATAATGAAGGAGCACGGCGGGGAAATTCATGTGGTAAGCCGCATCGGGGAGGGGACTACATTTACCCTTGATTTCCCCGTTCCGTCAAGCGGAAGAATGGCCCTGGAGGAAAAAAGAGGATGAGTGTGATTCTTGTAGTCGACGACGAGAAGAATATCCGCATGGGACTTTCCGAAGCCATAAGGGATGACGGCTTTGAGGTTCTTGAAGCCGAAAACGGAAAGGAAGCATGGAGCCTGATCAACAGGAACAACGTGGACCTTGTACTGACGGATCTCAGGATGCCCGAGATGACGGGAGAGGAACTGATAAAAAAGATACGTTCCTCCTTCGTCAATCTTCCGATAATCGTACTGACCGGACACGGCACAATCGAGAACGCCGTCGAGATAATGAAGTACGGCGGAATTGATTTCTATACAAAACCCATCGATACCGACAAGCTTCTCCTCGTTATACGCAAATCAATCAGGAATACCGTTCTCGAGGAACAGAACAGGGCCCTTTCAAAAGAGCTTGAAAAACTCAGGAAAACGCAGAAATATCCCAGTATAATCGGTTCGTCGGACAAGATCGAAAAGCTGATGGAAACCGTGAAGATGGTTGCCCCCACGAAGACGACGGTACTCATCGAGGGTGAATCCGGAACGGGCAAGGAGCTTATTGCAGATGCCCTTCATGCATATTCGAACCGCTCTGACAAGCCTTTTGTCAAGGTGAACTGCGCTTCCCTTTCTTCCTCCCTTCTTGAAAGTGAACTCTTCGGTCACGAGAAGGGGGCCTTCACCGGAGCCGTGAAGGAAACAAGGGGCCGCTTTGAACTTGCCTCGGGAGGTACGATCTTTCTGGATGAAATCGGGGAAATAGATGAATCGACACAGATAAAACTCCTCCGGGTGCTTGAAAACCGTGAGATAACGCGTGTCGGAGGCGAAAAGACAATCCCGGTTGATGTAAGGGTAATCTGTGCAACAAACAAGGACCTCAAGAAGAGGGTGGAGGAAGGCCTTTTCCGGGAGGACTTCTATTTCAGGCTTGCAGTCGTAACGCTTTCGGTTCCGCCGCTGAGGGAAAGAAAGGAGGATATAGAACTTCTTTCCCTGTACTACATGAAGAAGTTTTCCGAAGAGAACGGGAAGAAAATTGACGGGCTTTCACTTTCTGCGAGAAAAGCCCTCTACTCCTATCAGTGGCCGGGAAACATACGTGAACTCAGAAATGCAATGGAATCCGGAGTAGTACTCTGCAAGGGAAGGACAATCGAACTTGAGGACCTTCCTTCCCAGCTCAGGGACGCGGGAGGTGAGGCTGAAAGCACGCTTACGCTTACCCTTCCTGTCACGCTTTCCGATGCAGAGAAGAAAATAATCATCGAGACACTCTCATACTGCCGGGGCAACAAGAGCCGGGCCAGCGAGATGCTCGACATAGGGCGGAAGACTCTTCACAGGAAACTCTCGGAATGGAAGATGGGAGATGATGATGAAAAGTGAGGATGTCTTCTCTCCTTTCGGACTGTTGAAGAATACTTTTCCCGAATATTCATATCGTCCCGGTCAGGAGGATATGGCTGTAAAGGTGGAGACTGCCTTCCGGGAGAAAAGGGGCGCAATAATCGAGGCCGGCACAGGAATCGGAAAGTCCTTTGCCTATCTTGTTCCGTCCTTTCTTCTTGTCTCCGGGGATCCTGATGTACGTGTTGTCATAAGCACAAGTACAATCACGCTTCAGAAACAGCTCTATGACAAGGACATACCGTTTCTGAAGAATATTCTCAAGAGTGATGTGAAAACGGCAATTCTCTATGGAAGAAGTAATTACATATGCAGGAAAAAACTCGGTCAGCTGAGGGAATCCTCCGGCCTTCTTTCCTTTGATTCTTCCCTTCCCGAATCAAGGCTTCTGAAGTGGTGCCAAAGGACACGGACCGGATGCTTGCTTGATATTCATGACCGTGACGAAGCCCGTATTGCATCTGCGCTCCGCTGTGACGAAAACGACTGCATATCAAGACGGTGCCCGTACTATCAGGACTGTTTCTTCTATAATGCCAGGCGCTATGCCCAGAGTGCCAGGATTATCGTGACAAATCATCATGTCGTACTTGTTGATGCCGCAATCAGATGGGAAAACGGGGAAGATTTTTCAGAGGCGACGATACTTCCAGGATATACGCATCTTGTGATGGATGAAGCACATCACATAGAAAGTGAAGCGACATCCCTCTTTTCCGAGAAGTTCTCGCTTGACGAACTGAAAGGGTGCCTTGATTACCTTTCCTTCAGGAGAAATGAAATGGGAGGGAAGAGCCTGATGGAGTTCCTGTCTGTCTGCGATATCTCGAAGGACAGGATGTTCACAATGCATTATTCCGCACAGGAAAACAGGATAAAGGCGAAGGCGAGGCTCTTCATGAATACTGTCAGGAATCTCATAGCTTCATATTCATCCGAGCGTTCTGTTCTCCTCGATGCAGGATTCTATTCAATGAACCGCACTCATCTCCAGGAGGGAAAGGACCTTGTAACCGAGATACGGAATCTGTCGGAAAATCTTGTGAATCTCCTTTCATCGGACAGTGATGTGTTCCTGCCGTTTCTTGAAAGCGTCACGAAGACTGCCGGAAAACTTTCTTCACTTTCTTCGACCCTTTCATCATTTCTGTCGTTCAATGAGTTCGATTCCCGGATTTCCTATGCTCCTCTTCTTCCTGACGGGGATTACGAAATCGTGAATGCGCCTCTTCTTCCCGGTCCGCTCATCAGACAACGGCTTCTGGATAAGCTTTCGTCATTCCTCTTCTGCTCGGCAACTCTTTCAGTGGGGGGCTCATTCTCGTTCTTCAGGGAGCGTCTTGCAATAGATAAGGATGATTGTGTCATCGAAGGCGTATATTATTCGCCGTTTGAATACAGAAAGAACCTGATGTACCTTGTTCCCCAGGATGCCAGGCCTTACGTCAACGGCGACAGGGAGTACATCGGCTATGCTGCATCTGCAATCGAAAACGCAATCATGTCGTCCGGCGGGGGGGCACTTGTTCTCTTTACATCGGTAGACATGATGAGGAAAGTATATGCGATAGTGAACTCCAGGATCGGGGAAAAAACGGAACTTCTCATTCAGGACAGGGAAACTAGCCGCAGCATGCTGCTCTCGAAATTCAAGTCGCATAAGGATTCCTCCCTTTTTGCGGTTTCCTCATTCTGGGAAGGGGTGGATGCCCCGGGAGATACGCTCAGGCTTCTTGTGATAGTCAAGCTTCCCTTCGATGTTCCTTCCGATCCCGTCAACAGGGCACGCTCCGAATTTGTCAACAGGACAATGCCTGAGAAGGGTTCCTTTGTGACCCTTACGCTTCCCAATGCCATGATAAAGATGAAACAGGGAGTAGGCCGTCTCATCAGAAGCGAGAATGACAGGGGAGTGGTGCTTTTCCTCGATGGCCGTATAATACGCAAATTCTATTCGCGTCTTCTCTTTTCATCGATTCCCGAAGGCTATTATCCTGAGGATACCCTTTGTGAGAATATCGGGGGAAAGATAGAATCCTTTCTCTTTTAGGCGGTGTTATGGACAGCAGTCTTATGAATCCTGATGAGTGCGGCTTTCATGCCTTCAGAACGGGTTTTCCCGGCTATTCCTCCTCGATATTCCGGACGAAGACCGAAATAGTCACGGACGGAAACGGAAAGATAGTCTCGGTCACGAATCCTGACAGGCTGTTATGGGCAAAAATACCGGAATGTGCCGAAGGCATTCAGATACTTGAAGTCGGGCCGAGAGCCTTTTGCGGGTGCAGGAAACTCCGTGAGATTTCATTTTCCGATAACCTCGAGATAGTCGGAGAGGAGGCTTTTTCGTCTCTAAGGATGCTCTCCTACGTCAGGCTTGGAGCCTCTGTCTTCGAGATGGGAGACGGAGCCTTTGCCTCATCAGGCCTCAAGAGCTTTGTCTTTCCCCGGTCGCTGGAGTATGTTCCGGCACGCACCTTCATTGACAATACGGAACTTGAGAGTGTAACCCTCCACAGCGGAATAAGGAAAATAGGCATTCTTGCATTCTCCGGTACTTCGTCTCTTGTTTCAGTTGATATTCCGTACGGCATAAGGGAGATAAGCGAAGGCTGCTTCATGAAATCCGGTCTCAGAAGCATATATCTTCCGCGGACGATAGACAGAATCGCTTCATCGGCATTCAGCAGCTGTTTTTCGCTTGAAAGGATTTTCTATGACGGAACGGAGGATGACTTCAGGAGAATATCATTCGGCCGGAACTGGAGACGGGGAATGTCGGAGAACTCAATCCTCTATCTCAAGGATGAAGACGGGCACTGGTACAATGCCTTCTCTCCCGAACACGCCAGGGCTGAAAAGGAGAGCGGGATAGCTTCCGCCCTTTCTGTTTTCGGCCTGACTGCCGTTCCGACACAAAAGGAACTGACACGTCTCTTTCATGAAAAGGCAAAGGCCTTTCATCCTGACACGATCACGTCACTTTCGCTTGACGAGGCATATGTTAGGTTTGCCGAAGAGAAGTTCTCTTCATTCCGCCAGGCCTATGAAATACTGCTGCCGTATGCAAAAAAATAGGGGAGAACATTCTCCCCGGATAAAAAGGCTGTCACTCTTACTCGATGACTGCAAGAATATCACCGGAATTAACGATGAGATAATCCTCTCCGTTGTCCTTGATCTGAGTTCCCGCATACTTGTCATGCAGCACCGTCTGTCCGACCTTGACGCGGATATTCTCGTCGTCGCCGACTGCTACCACAGTTGCAAGCTGTGTCTTCTCCTGTGCTGTCTGGGGGATGAAAAGACCGCCGGCAGTCTTCTTCTCAGCTTCCTTTGCCTTGAGCAGAACCCTTTCTCCAAGTGGAACGATTTTCATATAAAAACCTCTTTGATACTTTGTAGGGTGAACCAAGTTCACAGCTATGAATATAAATAAAGTGAATACAACCGGCAAGTGGAAAAAAAGACTTTTTCTGATCCTTATAGACTTTGGCGGCATGTAACGGCGGACTGTAATCTTCACGGAAACGAAAACCTGAATAATACTTGCCGATTTCACTTTAACTGTTATCTTAAGTGTAGAACAGGTGAAGGATATGGAGAAAGCAAGAATTACGAGATACATGGATGCGCTGAGTGCGGCCCGCTCGCACAGGCTCTCCGATGCCTTTGAAATATACTGCTCGCTTTTTCTCCCCAGATGCCGTTCGGGAAGCGAAAGGGAGTTCACATTTTTCTTCCGTTATCAGCTTTCGCTCTATCTTGAGGAGAAGAAGAACTTTTTCCTGTCCCTTCCGGAAGGGGATATGATATCGTCACTGATAGAGACTGTTTATGATGATACTGTCCTGGCAATCGAGAATTCCGATATCCCGGTATCGAGCGACGGACGCATCAACATACTTGAGAACGTGGAGATTGTCTTTCCGTTTTCCGGAAAGAGAAAAAAAGGCAGCTGTGTAGCAGAATGACACTTTTTTTCTGCCCTTTTTTCTCTTTGTGTCAGAATGACGCATAATAATGTTTTTTTTCGTCTTCTGTATCACAATGAAACATCTGAGCCTGATCCGGATTATTGTCGATGACAGCTAATTCATTATAAATAATCATGTTACTTATATTGGCATGTTTATTTCATTAGTTTTTAGTGAGGTGTTTAATATGTCCGCTAAAAACAATTTCGTTCGCAATGCCGGTGACAATGAGGTTCTCTCTTCCTATCTCAACATGATTGACAGGATACCTCTTCTTTCCTACGAGGAGGAGTATGAACTTGCCCTGAAGGCAAAGAACGGCGACATGAAGGCAAGAGAAAAGCTCGTCAACTCGAATCTGAGGTTTGTTGTTTCCATCGCAAAGAAATACCGCGGTCAGGGAATGGCCCTGGAGGATCTCATCAATGAGGGAAATCTCGGTCTTGTGACTGCAGCGGATAAGTTCGAGCCGGAGAAGGGCTATCATTTCATCTCCTATGCCGTGTGGTGGATCAGACAGTCGATACTGAAGGCTCTTGCAGAGCAGGCAAGACCTGTCCGGCTTCCCCTCAACAGATCAAATGAATTCATAAACATAACAAAGGCCAGGAATATGCTTATCAATGAAAAGGGCATCCTTGATCCGAGTGCAGAGGAAATCGCAGATGAATCCGGAATCGATGCTGATACTGTCAAGTCACTTCTCGAGATAACAAAGGATATGATCAGCCTGGATTCTCCCGTGAGAAATCAGGGGGATGCGGATGATGACGGGGCAACGGTGGGCTCGTTTGTCAAGGATGAGGAGAATTCTCCGGAGAACAATATGATAAGTCATATGATGAAGAAGGACGTGGACTCTCTTCTCTCGACACTCAGCGGAAAGGAAAGGGACATAATCGAGAAACGCTACGGCTTCAATCACCGTGAGCCGATGAGCCTCAGCGCGATAGGTGAGGAGTACCACCTTACGAAAGAGAGAATCAGACAGATAGAGAAGAGTGCACTTGACAAGCTGAAACGGAACGGAGAGGAGATGGAAATCCGCTACTACAATGCAGTTTGACGGTCGCACATGAGCGGGGGATTTTCCTGCGGGATTTCCCCCCATGTTTCCTGCCCTAAGCGGAAAGTGAACTGCCGTCATCATAATAGATATATTTTTCACTTAACTTTTTCCTTATATTATTTCATGTTATACCCCGATTCATCATTTTTAGTTGACCCGGATTTTTTTTGTCTGTAACATGATTCCGTTAAAAAGGAATCTGATTAGACAGGAAAAATAATATGGAAGAGAAAAAGTATGTTTATTTCTTCGGTGACGGAAAGGCCGAAGGCAGCGGTGACATGAAGAATCTTCTTGGTGGAAAGGGTGCAAACCTTGCGGAAATGACCTCCATCGGTCTTCCCGTACCTCCCGGATTCACAATCACAACGGAAGCTTGCGACTATTTTGACAAACATGACGGTTCTTACCCTTCAGGTATGAGAGACGAGGTGCTGAAGAACCTTGAAAGGCTTGAGAGCCTTATGGGAGCTAAGCTCGGCGACAAGAAGAATCCTCTTCTTGTCTCGGTCAGAAGCGGTGCTGCCCAGTCCATGCCCGGTATGATGGATACTGTCCTCAATCTCGGACTCAATCCCGATTCGCTTCAGGCACTTATCGAGAAGACAGGCAATGAACGTTTTGCATGGGACAGCTACAGACGTTTCATCCAGATGTTCGGGGATGTTGTCATGGGCGTTCCTCATGCAAAGTTCGAGAACGCACTTCAGTCCGTCAAGGACGAGAATTCCAAGGTGTTCGACACGGAACTTGATGTCGATAACCTGAAGGAAGTGATCAAGCGCTATAAGATCATTTATAAAAAGAACACCGGTGAAGAGTTTCCCGAGGATCCCGAATACCAGCTTTTCAAGGCAATAGATGCTGTCTTCAGAAGCTGGAACAACGAGAGGGCCATCAAGTACAGGATGATGAACGACATCCGCGGTCTGCTCGGAACAGCGGTAAACGTTCAGGCCATGGTTTTCGGAAACATGGGCGAAACAAGCGGCACGGGTGTTGCCTTCACGCGTGATCCTTCAACGGGTGAGAACAAGTTCTTCGGCGAGTATCTCATGAATGCCCAGGGCGAAGATGTCGTTGCCGGAATCAGGACACCGCAGGCGATTACAACGCTTGAAAAGGTGAATCCCAGGGCATACAGGGAACTTTGTGCAATAAGGGACAAGCTCGAGAGCCATTACCATGACATGCAGGACCTTGAATTCACGATTCAGGAAGGAAAGCTCTACATGCTCCAGACGAGGAACGGAAAGAGGAGCATCTTCAGCTGGATAAGAAGCCAGGTCGAAATGGTTGAAGCGGGCCTCATCGACAGGGAGACTGCAGTATCCAGGGTGCCTGCGGGTGAATTCAACAAGCTCTTTGCTCCGATTCTTGACAGCAAGACGATACGTGATGAGGGAATCAGTGCCGACACGAAGGGCCTCAATGCATCTCCCGGCGGAGCATGCGGTCAGATTTATTTCAATGCCCATGATGCCGAGAAGGCTGCCAGGGAAGGAAAGGATGTCCTTCTTGTAAGAGTCGAAACATCCCCTGAGGATATCGGCGGAATGGCAGTCAGCCGTGGAATCGTCACATGCCGCGGAGGAATGACCAGCCATGCGGCAGTAGTTGCAAGGGGCATGGGATGTCCCTGCGTATCAGGATGCGGCGACATCGTCGTCAATGAACCGAAGAGAACCCTCACCATCAACGGCAAGGAACTCAAGGAAGGCGACTATATGTCAATCGACGGATTCACCGGATGTGTATATGCACGTAAAATCGACGTGAAGCCCAGCGAAATCATGCAGGTTCTTGAGGGTACCATGCAGGAAAGCGAGTCGATACTCTACCAGGCCTATAAGAAGTTCATGGAATATGTCGATTCGATAAAGACAATGTCCGTTAGAACAAATGCAGATACTCCAAAGGACGCAAAGCAGGCAATACTGCTCGGAGCTGAGGGAGTGGGACTCTGCAGAACCGAACACATGTTCTTCGGCGGAGACAGAATCTTCAGCATGCGCAAGATGATTCTTGCCGACAATACAAGGGCCCGTGAAAACGCCCTCAATGAACTCCTTCCGATGCAGAGGGAGGACTTTGAAGGAATATTCGAGGCGATGAACGGACTTCCGGTTGTCATCAGGCTTCTCGATCCTCCTCTTCATGAATTCCTTCCCAACGACCATACATCACGCCATGAGATGGCACTCAGGATGGGAATCAGTGCCGAGGAAATTGCAAGAAAGTGCAATGAACTGCATGAGTTCAACCCTATGCTGGGGTTCCGCGGCTGCAGACTTGCCGTTGTTTATCCCGAGATATTGAGGATGCAGGTGAGGGCCATCATGGAAGCCGCCATCAATTCCAAGAGACGCGGCATCAAGGTCCATCCTGAAATCATGATTCCTCTTGTGGGAATCTGGAAGGAATTCAACTACTGCAGGAAGAATGCAGTTGATGAAATCGAAAAGGTCTTCAGTGAGCAGAACCTTGTCATTCCGTATCAGATCGGAACAATGATTGAGGTGCCGCGTGCAGCACTCACAGCCGATGAGATTGCCGGCTCTGCAGAATTCTTCTCATTCGGTACGAACGACCTGACTCAGATGACATGCGGCTTCTCGCGTGATGACTCGGCAAGGTTCCTTACACATTATGTCAATGATCCTGACAAGCAGTTCTATGACTATGATCCCTTTGCAACAATCGACTTTGACGGAGTGGGCAAGCTTCTCAAGATGGCTGTCGGACTCGGGCGCTCGGTCAGACCCGACATGAAGATGGGTATCTGCGGAGAACACGGAGGAGATCCGAAGACGATTCAGTTCTGTCAGGGGGCAGGGCTTGACTACGTGTCCTGTTCTCCGTTCAGGGTGCCAATTGCGAGACTGGCAGCTGCACAGGCTGCAATAAAAACCAGAAGCTGATTTTTCAGCTTAAGTTGTGTCCTCTCCTTGACGGGAGAGGATTTTTCAACGCTGAATGTGTTCATCCGTTTTTCTTTTCGTGTCTTGCAGGATGGCATACTACTTCCTTCATGGAATTTCAGGTGAAAAGTCATTCTCTGCCTTGGAGTTTCTTTTCTTTTACAAATCTTTAAT
>CAVBWE010000106.1:0-19596 GCA_963598715.1 Sphaerochaetaceae bacterium
TCGCAGACATCGGCATCCCAGATAGACAGCGTACTTAATGCATGCACGACACTCGTGAGCAAGAAGAGAGGTGCTCTTATAATTTTCCCGCGCCATACGGATTTGAAGAACATCTATGAAACGGGAACGAAGATCAATGCGGATCTCTCGGCGAATCTGATCCTGACGATTTTCGATCATGATACTCCGCTTCATGACGGAGCCTGCGTGATTCAGGGCGGAAAGGTAACCTATGCGGCCTGCTACCTTCCTCTCTCCAAGCAGACTTCAATCCGTGATACGTTCGGAACAAGACACCGTGCGGCACTGGGACTCAGTGAAGAGTCGGATGCTGTTGTAATCATCGTCAGTGAGGAGACGGGTGCGATATCGCTTGCCTATAATGCGACCATCTACTATAACCTTGATGTCGAGGTCGTGAAGGAAGCACTTCTGATGCTCCTCTCCGGAAAGGATGTCGTTCCGCAGGATATAAAACTTGAGAGCAAGGAGGATGAAGGCAATGCAGTCTCAGAATAAGATTACATCCGCTCTTTTCGGTAACTGGCCGCTGAAAATGATTTCATTCGTCGTTGCGCTTGCGATTGTCGTTGCAATCCGTTTCCTTAATGCCACGGACCGTACCGTGACGATTCCGCTGACAGTTGTCCTGGATGAGGAGAGTGCCTACGGGGCGGTTTCTCTTGTTCCTTCTTCGATTGATGTTGTCATCACCGGAGACGACAGCATCATATATCTTGTAGACCCGTCGCTCATCAAGGCTTCCGTTGATTTCTCCGACGTCTCCGGCGAGGGGATAGCCCGGCGCCCTGTTTCGCTGGAATATGACAGAGATATCTTCAACAGAAACGGTCTTTCGGTCGCTTCCTCCCCCCTGACCGTGAGAATTCTCTTCAAGAGCAAGTCTGAACAATGACCGGAATCGGAACGGATATAGCACGCATAAGCCGTTTTTCCGGGTTGTCCTCCCATACGCTTGAGAGGATTTTCACTCCGTACGAACTTTCACGGGCCCTTGAGTGCGGACGGAGGGAGGAATATCTTGCATCGCGTTTTGCATCGAAGGAAGCATATGTGAAGGCTCTTGGAACGGGTTTCGGTGAAACAGGGCCGGCCGATGTTGAAGTGCGTAATGATGAGGCGGGAAAACCGTTTCTTGTCGTCAGGGGCGAAAGAAAGAGCGGAGTTCATCTCTCTTTGTCCCATGATGGTGACTATGCCGTCGCCTTTGTTTTGATAGAATGAGCAGGAAAGACTGGAGAAGACCCGAAGTTACCATGCCGGAAGGCATGAGGAGAATCAGGCTGACAATCAGCTATGACGGCTCGCTTTTTCATGGCTGGCAGAGGCAGAACGGGGAGATTACGGTCCAGGAAACAATCGAGAATGCCCTCTCAGACCTTCTTTCCGAAAAGGTCTCTCTCGCAGGATCCGGACGTACCGATGCCGGAGTGCATGCGCTGGGGCAGGTTGCACACTTCGACACCATGTCTGCACTGGATGCTTCGAAGTATGCCGTGATTCTCAATTCACGGCTGCCTTCCGGAATCCGGATACTGTCCTCCGAAGAATGTCTCTCTCTTTTCCATGCACGCTTCACGGCCCAGGCAAGGGAATACTGGTACCATCTCAAGGAGTGGAGTGACATGCTCCCGTTCGACTTCGGGCACTATGCGGCAGTAAGGAAATTTCCGGACATCACAATGCTGGAAAAGTATGCCAGTGCCCTTCAGGGTACGCATGACTATACGACATTCTGCTCCGCCTCCGATCCTTCTCCTTCCAGGAGACGTGACATTTATGTTTCGGAGTGGTCATGGGAGGAGGACGGTTATGGCCTGAGGTTCCTGCGCTATCGTGTTGCCGGCAATGCTTTTCTCTATCATCAGGTCAGAAGCATGGTCGGGACGATGGTGGAGTGTGCGCTGAAAGCTGAGAAAGAAGAGGATTTCCGGGCACGCCTTGATTCGTGTGACAGGTCACTTGCGCTGAAAACCTATCCGTCATGCGGCCTGTACCTGGCCAGGATCAGTTATGACGATGAGGAGTACAGATGGTTTGAGGATGAGAATGGAAGAGAAAGTCAGTGAAGAATGTTTCATGACGCTTCTTGATGAAGCTGTTTCCTTTCTTGAGGGAGACGCCCTTATGGAGCGCCATGAAAGTGTGAGCTACAGCATAACTTCGGGGGAAGAAAGAAGGGATGTGGACGATGACATCTCTTCCTGTCACCGCTGCGGGGCATGCCTTATGAGGCGTGTCTATGCTGAGGGTATCTGCGGTTCCTCTGCGTCCGTTCTTTTCGTCCTTCCTTATCCTGAAGGCGATACGATGCTGTCTGACGCCTCCTTTTCCTACTATGTAAAGTGGCTGAAGGCAATGGGCCTTGAAATGAAGGATGCAGCGCTGTGTGCCCTGATAAAATGTCCGGTCAAAGCATTTTCACGCGAGTCTGCAGATGCATGCAGGGACTATCTGCGCAATGAAATGAAGAGGATAAAGCCGCGTGTGATGATTCTCCTGGGAAAGGATGCGGCTTCATACATGCTGAGGCGGGAATGTGATTATGACGCGATGAGACTCCACTCATACAGCATAAACGGAATAAGGACATTCACCACATATTCTCCTCAGGAACTTGTCAGGGACAGCAGCCTCAGGGGGAAAATCTGGGCGGACCTGAAGTACATCATGAATCATCTGGAAAGAGGAGAGAAGACGCAGTGAAATGGGTTGAGGTCATTCTCAATGTACCGTTCGACATGAGTTTCACATATTCCGTTCCTGAGAAATATGAGGATGAGGAGCTCTTCGGGCGTCGCGTTGCCGTGCCGTTCGGGAAATCCCGGAAGACGGGCTTCGTCATAAGTGAGAGCGGGTCAGCCCCGTCTGCCGGTTATGAGATAAAAAGCATTTACCGCATCATCGATTCAACACCCGTATTCAATCAGGATCTCCTTGACACTGCAGAGTGGATGCGTGATATGTATCTCTCGCCGGTGGGGGTGAATCTTTCACAGATGATTCCTTCCGGCCGGAGAGAAAGCGAATATGCCCCGTTCTCGGAGGTCTCGTCATTCCGGAAGGTGGAGACTCTGACAGAAGAACAGCAGAGGGCTCTTGAGACGCTCAGAACAAAGAAGAAGGGGATGTATTACATCTTCGGCATTACAGGCTCCGGAAAGAGTGAAGTATACCTCAGACGTGCCGAAGACATGATCCGGGACGGCAGGCAGGTACTTTATCTTGTTCCGGAGATTACCCTTACCCATCAGCTCAGCGGAGAGGTCTATTCACGCTTTTCAGGCCGTGTCGCAATCCTTCACTCTTCCCTGACACCATCCCAGCGCCTGAAAGAATGGCTTAGAATCATGAAGGGGGAAGTGGATATCGTGATAGGCGCCAGGAGCAGCGTCTTTGCTCCGTTCAGGTCACTCGGACTCATAATCATGGATGAGGAACATGAAAACGCCTACAAGTCAGGCTCCCAGCCACGCTATCATGCGCGTCAGGTTGCACAGTACCGTGCCCAGAAGAACGGAGCCGAGCTGATTATGGGCTCTGCAACTCCCTCCCTGGAAGCCTGGCGGCTTATGAGGAGTCTCCGTCTCACTGCGATTCTGATGCGCCGGAGAATCGGAGAGGGGCGTTTTCCTCATGTCTCCATAATCAATATGGCGGGAGAGGACAGGAACATAAGTGAGGTTCTGGAAAGTGAAATCCGCCATACTCTTGAAAGGAAGAGGGGAGTCCTTCTGTTTCTTAACAGAAGGGGGTTCTCATACGGTTATGTATGCAGAAGCTGCGGCCATGTCCTTGTCTGCCCGAACTGCTCTGTATCACTGACATATCATAAGAGGGACAACAGGCTTATATGCCATACATGCGGCTATTCCTCAGCTCCGGTCACATCATGCCCGGAGTGCAGAAGCCGTGACCTTGTTCCTTCAGGTTTCGGTACCGAAATGGCCGAGACGGAAGTGAGACTTCTTTTTCCGTCTGCCCGCATCGAACGTCTTGATACGGATACTGCGCGGGGAGACAGCAGTCATACAGCGGAAATACTGAGAAAGTTCCGGGACGGGGAAATCGATATTCTTCTCGGAACCCAGATGATCGCAAAGGGCCTCAATTTTCCGCTTGTATCACTTGTGGGCATCATCAATGCCGACAGTTCTCTTGCGCTGCCTGATTTCCGTGCAGGAGAGAGGACATTCGATCTTCTCTACCAGGTTGCGGGAAGAGCCGGCAGATACAGCGATGACGGACAGGTCATAATACAGACCCGTCAGCCTGCATCTCCTGCCATTACATGCGTTGCCTCAAACAGTATCGAGGACTTCTATGACAGGGAACTTGCCGAGAGAAGGGAGACAGGTTTTCCCCCATTCACGAGACTTGTGAATATGACGCTCAGAAGCAAAAGCGAGCTGAAAGCGCAGGAAAGTGCCTGCAGTCTGGAGCAGACAGCTCTTCTGCTTGCCCGGGGGCTGGATGATATCGAGATATTCTCCGCTTCTGCATGCCTTATTGAAAAGCAGGCACAGCAGTGGCGATATCATGTCCTTCTCCGCTCCACGAGAATCGGTGAGCTTCTTGCGTTCACCAAGAAACTCATCAACAGCTATAAGGTGCCGTCTGGAGTTCACCTCGAAATCGATGTGGATCCGGCAGCTGTTCTGTAAATGAAAAGGACACGGTTTCCCGTGTCCTGGACTGTGCTTTTTCCGGTCACTCCACCTTTATGAGTACGATTTGCAGTCTGTCAACGCTCTTGTCGACCCCGAGTGTGAGTGTGGATTTTCCCGGAGCTATCGGCTGTGAGGATGTGAAGGTTATGTCACTCATCATCTTCCACTCCGAGAAGGCGAATGTCGTTTCCGTCGAATTTTCAACTTCAAGCGAGATTACCGTACGTCCGGGAAGAACTGTAAGTACTGAAGAGAGAAGTTCGACGTCGCTTTTCTCCTTCTTTTCCGCATAGATGTATTTCGTTTTCTTCTGTATGTCATCCGTTACATATTCTTCCGGGCTGTCAGTGAATGTGAAGACAATTTCCTCTTCCGTGTCTCCGGCTGCGCTGTCAGTGCTTTCCTTTTCTGTTTCTGCAGGAGAATCCCCGCCGTGGCAGCAGCATTCCTTTTCTTCCTGGTTTTTGCCGTGGCAGCAGCATTCCCTTTCTTCCGGGGTTTCGCCGTGACAGCAGCATGTTTTTTCTTCCGGGGTTTCGCCGTGACAGCAGCATGTTTTTTCTTCCGGGGTTTCGTTTTCACCGTGACAGCAGCATTCCTTTTCTTCCGGGTTTTCGCCGTGGCAGATGCATTCCTTTCCTTCATTTTCTTTCCGGCAGCAGCATGCTTTTTCTTCAGTATCTTCTTCCCTGTTTTCATTTCCGGTCCCGGATTGTGCTGTTTCTTCCTTTTCTGTATCCGCCTGCGTTATTTCCTCGGTGCTTTTCTGAAGCATGTCGGCTTCCTTCAGCGACTGACCATCCCTTACAAAATAATATTCCCTTCTCTTGTAATAGGCGAATATCAGCATGTTGACGAGAGCCGAAGCAGAATAAAGAAGGGCGGCTATGACGCGTTTTTCGCTCATTCTCTCGAATATGATTATGAGAAGTACCGCCGTTATGAATGTCTCAGAAAACAGAATAACCCTGCGCCCGAAGTGTGTCAGTCCCAGGAGAGCGACAAGTGAGACCGTGAAGAGAACGACTTTCACGAAAGGAAGCATCAGGACAAGTGCATCCACATAATCGGGGAATGAGGCAAGCGAGAGCCGACCTATCGAGAATATGTTGCCGATGGCGACATAAAGATTGAGCGCTATGGCAAGCGGAAGATAAACAATCGTGATGAATCTGTGTAAACCCAATTTCGGTAATGCGTTCTCGTTTTTCATATGCAGTCAGTTTATTTGCTTAATGATGTTTTTTCTATAGTGAAGTCTGATTTGAATTCCAATAAAGACGGATTTCTGTTAGAGTTCTTCCCTGTCATGATTGAGTCCCGGGAAGAAAGGGCACACTTTGTGCTTGATGTCATTAAGGAAAGGAAACCTCATATAGTTGCCATTGACGGAAAATGTGCTTCGGGAAAGACCTCCCTGGTCGAAGATCTTGCCGGGAAAATCGATTTTTCCCTGGTATCCATGGATGACTTCTTTCTTCCTCCTGAAATGAAGACTCCTTCCCGGATGAATGAAACGGGAGGCAATGTCCACTATGAGAGATTCATCGCTGAAGTCATTGTTCCTCTGAGGGAAAACAGATCCTTTTCATACCGTCGTTTCTCCTGCAGGACATGTTCCTACATCGGGGCACGCGACGTCGCGTCTTCCGGCCTTGTCATAGTCGAGGGAAGCTATGCCCTCCATCCTGCATTTTCCCGTTACTGGGACGTAAGCTTTCTCCTCACGGTTGATTCTTCAGAGCAGATAAGACGGCTCCGCCTCCGCTCTCCGGAGAGGATTGATGCTTTTCTTTCGAAGTGGATTCCGATGGAGAATGACTACTTCGAATCATTCAGGATTGCAGAAAAGGCGGATTACATCATTTAGGAAAAAACATGGAAATTCCGGTCAGCAATGAAAAGGGTTGTGTCCGCCGGCCTTCCCTGAGAAGAGAAAAGCCTTGCAGAGAGCAGCGTATTTTCCGTTGACAGCCTGCTGAAAAGGGCGGATTAATAAATGAAAACAGCACTGTTGCTTCATTTCTGAACTTTTATGGAGAATTGTTACGTAAAGGGCCGGCGGTTGATGAAACCGGCTCTCGGGGCCGCATTTGAAAGGAGGCGAGTCATGGATACAGGAGATGAAAAGCTGATTGAGTTCTGCCGGGAGGCTATCAGGATTCCCAGTCCGTCGGGCAGAGAGAAGGGAGTCTCGGAGCTCATGAAGAAAAAGATGGAGGAACTGGGCTTTGACAGCGTGAAGATTGACGAGTGCGGTTCGGTCATCGGGATAATCAATGGTGATGAACCGGGTAAAACCGTTCTTATTGACGGTCATATAGACAATGTGGATGTAATCGATGAAAAGGAATGGAAACACGATCCATGGGGCGCCGAAATCGAGGACGGGAAAATATACGGCAGAGGTACTTCCGACATGAAGGGGAGCGTCTGCGCTGCAGTCTTTGCTGCTTCAAGGTTCCGTCAGGCGAACGCAGGCCGTTTCAGGGGACGCATTGCCGTGTCATGTACGGTGCACGAGGAATGCTTCGAAGGAATTTCATCGCGTCTTGTTTCTGACTATGTCAGGCCGGACTATGTCATTATCGGAGAGGCTACAACGTCAACAGTCAAGATCGGACAGAGGGGAAGGGCTGAAGTCGTGGTTGAAACCGAAGGAGTATCATGTCATTCATCGAATCCGGAGAAGGGGGTTAATGCCGTCTACGAAATGATGGATGTCATCGGGGAAATAAGAAAGATTGTTCCGCATGAACATCCGGTCCTGGGCAAGGGTATACTGGTTCTGACGGATATAAAATCATATCCGTATCCCGGCTCATCTGTTGTTCCATCGAAATGTGTTGCAACATTTGACAGACGTACTCTCGTCGGAGAAACTGCCGAAACAATTGTTTCCCAGGTAAACGGGGCAATCGAAAGGGCAAGGGAGAAGAATCCGTCCCTGAAGGCAAGATGCTATATAAGGGATGGGGAGGGCGTATGCTGGACAGGGCGGAAGATAAGGGCCCTGAGATATTATCCCGCATGGCTTGTCGATGCTGACAGCCCCATTGTGCAGAAATCGCTTGAGGCATTGCGGGAAGCCGGAATCAAGACGGAGATTTCACATTTTTCATTCTGCACGAACGGCAGTCACTTCTGCGGCGAAAAGGGTATTCCCACCATCGGCTACGGCCCGTCTCTCGAGAGTCTGGCGCATGTCAGGGACGAGTATATAGAAACGGATGAACTTCTGAAGGCAGCAAGGGGGTTTGAGGCAATTCTCGGGGCTCTGACACGATAGATGTGATTTCTTCAGCCACGTTTTCGGAAGGATCGCCGGATAGTCTCTGTGCTGACTCCGGCGGAATGAATAAGGCCGGGTTTCCCCGGCCGCATTTCAGTCCTTTTCCTTTCTGATTGGAATGATGAGATTCAGGATGATTCCCACGAGGGTTGCCAGTGCAACGGAACCCAGTGAGAATTCGAGTGATGATCCGACGGAGAACTTCAGCATGCCGCCTCCGATTCCTATGACAAGGATTATCGACGATATCGTGAGGTTCCTCTTGTCCTGGTAGTCGACTCCGGATTCCACGAGTGTTCTCAGACCTGAGGATGCTATGACACCGAAGAGAAGCATTGAGATTCCGCCGAGAACCGGATTCGGAATCGTCTGGATGAGGGCACCGAATTTCGGAAAAAGCGAAAGGAATACCGCAAGTACTGCAGCTCCTCCGGTGACCCATACGCTGTATACTCCCGTGATGGCAAGGACACCCACGTTCTCACCGTAGGTCGTGTTGGGTGGTCCTCCCCAGAGGGAAGCCCAGGCTGTTGCAAGTCCGTCGCCGAGGAGTGTCCTCTTGAGACCCGGATTCTCGTAGTAGTCACGCCCGACGACACGGGATATGCACAGCGTATCGCCCAGGTGCTCACAGATTGTCGCAAACGATACGATCATGAATGTGAGGACGGCAACAAGATTGAATTTCGGCAGTGCAAATGACGGGAAGCCGAACCAGCTTGCCTCTTTGACAATCGAGAAATCTATGATTGCATAGGAAGGGAAGAAGCAGCCCATTACAAGCGTGAAAAGATATCCTGCACCGAGTCCGAAGAGAATGGGTATTACGGACAGGAAGCCGCGGAAGAAGACGTTCGCAACAACGGTCACGGCAAGGGTTACAAGGGCAATCGAGAGATATACAAGGGAATATGTCGATGTGTCTGATGTGTTGGTGTACATTGCCATGTTCATTGCAGTGGGAGCAAGGTTGAGGCCGATGACGATGATGACTGAGCCGATTACGACAGGAGGAAGTGCCCTGTGTATCCAGGCCGAGCCGCAGCGCGAGATGATGAATGCAACAAGAGCATACATCAGTCCTGACGCGAATGCACCGCCCATGGCATAGGGCCAGCCGTATTGCGATGAAATCGAGATGAGCGGAGTGATGAAGGCAAAGGAAGAACCGATGAATGCCGGTACCATTGCCTTTGTCAGAAGAATGTAGATCAGGGTTCCTGTTCCTGCCGTGAAGAGTGCTGTCGTCGGGTCAAGTCCGACGAGAATCGGTACGAGAATCGTTGAACCGAACATTGCAAACACGTGCTGGACCGAGAGCGGAATCCACTCTTTGAGCGGTGGTCTGTCTGCAGGACCATAGTGGGGTGTTTTTTTATCCATTATTTTCTCCTGCGGTCTATATTAGAAAAAAGAATGTTATTTGTTGAAGATGGAGAAAGCGAAAATCGGTTCAAATTTTACAATGAACCGTGCAGGAAGACATCTTCTCCGCGGCGCCAAAAGTCATTATAGTTATGAGGCAGGTAGTACAATGGAAGAAACAACACTCGAAATAGTAAGGTTAGGCGACGATATTCTCAGAACAAAGTGCAGGGAGGTCAGTGTATTTGACGATGCATTCCGCCTCCTTGCTTCGGCAATGCTTGAAACACTCTCTCAGGCTGACGGAGTCGGACTGGCTGCTCCCCAGATCGGGGTTGACGGGCGCTTCTTCGTCGTCGACATACGGGACGGCAGACAATACGTGTTCGTCAACCCGGAAATACTTGAGATGAGTGAGGAAACAGGGCCGTATGACGAAGGATGCCTTTCCATTCCCGGAGTCTATCACAATGTGACGAGGCCGCTGAGGGTGCGCGTTCATGCGCTTGATGAGTACGGTAAGGCATTCACGCTTGATGCGGACGGCCTTCTTGCCCGTGTCATACAGCACGAAAACGACCATCTTGACGGACACCTGTTTATAGATCACCTCTCAGAAGAGGAGAGACAGAAGGTTCTTCGGGCATACGAGAAGAAGTCACGCTCAGCTAAGGGAAGGAAGAAAAGAAAATGAAAGTGCTTTTTGCGGCAACGGATTCCATTGCCGTACCGCTTCTCGAAAAGCTTGTGTCAGAGGGGCTGGCGGGGGCTGTATTCACTGCGCCTGACGCTCCCGGAAAGAGGGGAAAGGGTATTGTCGAGACACCTGTGAAGGTGAAGGCAAAGGAGCTCGGGCTTGAAGTGTTTACGCCTGAGCATCTCAACAGGGCGGAACGTGAAATCGTGAAGAAGACCGGAGCGGACTGTCTCCTTTCGTTCTCCTACGGAAGGATTTTCGGTCCGAAGTTCCTTTCCCTTTTCCGCTATACCTTCAATGTGCATCCGTCAATCCTTCCGTCCTATCGTGGCTGCAGTCCCATCTTCAACGTGATAAGAAACAATGAAAGGGAGACAGCCATAACCGTTCAGGAGATATCGCCGGGAATAGATGAGGGAAGAATATATGCAATGGAGAGAATGACCCTCGACGGAACGGAGACAAGTGCATCCCTCGAGTCCCGGATATCCTCTCTTGCACCGTCCCTGGTGCTTCCGGTACTCGTGAATGCCGGCTCCTCAACCCCTTTTCCTCAGTCCGGGCAGTCCAGCTATACCGGTTTCATAAGGAAGGAAGACGGCAGGATAGACTGGAATGAAAGTGCCTCATCCATTCACGCCCTCATAAGGGCATGCTATCCCTGGCCGAAGGCCTGGTGCATGTACAACGGCTCTCCGTTCATCATCACCGGTGTCCATTCATCATCTTTTCTTCCCTTTGAGCCATGCACGGAAAAACCTGGAACAGTCGTTGCCCTTGACAGGAAGAAAGGCCTCAGGATTGCTACCGGAGACGGCTATCTTTATCTCACGCGCGTCCTTCCCCCGATGAAGAAGGAGATGGATGTCTCTTCATTCATCAATGGTGCCAGGAATTTCATCGGAACCGTGCTGGAATAGGAAACATTCTGAATACATCCGGGAAGGAACACATATTTTCATGAGTTGTTCTTTTTCCCTGCGCTTCTTCCGGTACTTCCGGATGATGCAGGCTGAGTGCCGCCTGAATTCAATAGCCGCAGTGTAACCTGTTTTCCCGTAAAGACCGGCAGCCCGGCTCCTCAGACGGAGACTCCATCTTCCGTTTCCTTCAGTGTCTTCACGATGAAGAAGGATGTGATGGCAAAAGTCAGTATGTCGGCGACGGGGAAGGACCACAGAAGCCCGTCAAGCCCCCAGAACCGCGGCATTAAAACAGGAAGAAACACGCCGAATACGATTTCCCTCGCAAGCGATATTATGGTTGACTGTATTCCCTTCCCGAGAGCCTGGAGGAAAATGAAGGTGCCCTTGTTGACGGTTGCCAGTACCATCATCGAGAGATAGATCCTGAAGCACTTCACGGTAAATTCCGTATAGTAGGAACTTTCACCCGCAGCTCCGAAGAGCGAGGCTATGGAAAGCGGGAAGACTTCGACTATGAAGAGCGAAACAAATCCGACTGCGGCTTCTGATGCAAGAACATACATGAAGAGCTTTCTGACCCTGTCGTTTCTCCCGGCTCCGCGGTTGAAACCGACAACCGGAATCGAACCGGCGGCGATTCCGATTGCAACGGATATTGCTATCTGGAAGAACTTCATCACTATGCCGAGTACCGCAAGAGGGATCTGCGAGTACTGTTTCTGCCCGAACACCGGATCAAGTGCACCGTATTTTGTACAGCTGTTCTGAACTGCGGCCATGCTTATCACAAGAGCCGCCTGACTGAGAAAACTGGTCAGTCCGAGAGGTATGAAGCGTCTGATTATGTCCGGGCACAGGCGGAAGCTCCTTCTTTCCGGTTTCACGTTCTTCATGTGGAACAGATACCAGAGCGACATGAATGCAGTAATCATCTGTCCTATGACGGTTGCCACGGCTGCTCCTGTCATGCCCCACCTGAATACATAGATGAATAAGGGATCAAGAACAATGTTCGCAAAAGCTCCCAGAAGCGTTGATACCATGGCAAACCGGGGTGAGGAGTCACTTCTTATTATCGGATTGAGAGCCTGTCCGAACATGTAGAACGGAATGCCGAGGGTAATGAAGAAGAAGTATTCACGGCTCAGTGCAAACGTTTCACTGTTTACTCTCCCTCCGAAAAAGGTGAGAAGAGGGGAAGAAAGGACAAGATAGAGAAGCGTAAGTACAATTGAGGAGAGAATTGTCAGGGTTACTGCATTTCCTGCCGTCACTGATGCCTTCTCATTCTCTCCCTTTCCCAGGGAAAGCGAGATGAATGCACAGCCTCCGTCTCCGATCATCACCGCAACTGCAAGTGCAAGAACCGTCAGTGGAAAGACTACGGTGTTTGCGGCATTGCCGTATGAACCGAGATATGATGCGTTTGCTATGAATATCTGGTCGACTATGTTATAGAGCGCTCCCGTAAGAAGTGATATCACGCAGGGAAGCGAGAATTTCCTTACAAGTTTTCCGATCTTTTCCGTTTCCATGAACGGAACTGACTGTGTTTCCATTTTTCCTTCCTTTCCGTGCACGGGCACGGAGACCTGCTCTTGTATCGTGTCAGAAGGAAAAATCTTCCTGTATCGTATCCTGTTTGCCGTATTTTTTTAACAGAACCGGGAGGGAAAATCAAGAAGGATGTCTTTTCCGGATACGCAGGAGCAGAATGCAGTATACTTTTTCCATGGACATAAGGCTCAACTACTTGCAAAAGGGTAATGGAGAGGTACTTATTCTTCTCCACGGCAACGGCGAGGACCACACCTGCTTCTCCTCCCAGATTGAATACTTCAGCAGGAAGTACCGCGTAATTGCACCCGACACGCGGGGACACGGCCTCTCGCCGCGGGGCGTGAAGCCTTTTACCATAAGCCAGTTCGCGGACGACCTCTGGGCCTTCATGAACGGGATGAAGATAGAGACAGCGGACATACTTGGCTTCTCCGACGGCGGTAACACGGCCCTCATATTCGCGCTCAGGCACCCGGAGAGGGTTCATAAGCTCATTCTCAACGGAGCGAATCTGTTCCCCGCCGGCATCCGCAAGCAATTCAGCCGCCGCATTGAAAGCGAGTACAGCGCCGCCAGGGCGAGGGGAGACGAAGAGGAAGCATCCCTCATGAAGCTGATGATTGATGAGCCGGATCTGAAGCCTGAGGAGCTCGGCGCCCTCACCATGCCCGTTCTCGTGATAGCCGGTACTCACGATATGATTCTCGCGTCTCATACGAAACTCATTGCAGACAGCATCGGAAGAAGCCGCCTTGTCTTCATCCCCGGAGGCCATTTCATTGCATATAGGAATCCCGTAGAATTCAACAGAGCCGTGGAAGACTTCCTCGAGAAAGGTTAACATGGTCATATGTATTCGAGCTGGAACAACTACAGGGATTATCTGGAGAGGAAATATGGCGGGCCGTTCTACCGGGTCGGGGTTGACGGAGGCTTCAACTGCCCCAACCGTACTCCCGAACATGCCGGAGGATGCACGTTCTGTGACGGCACCGGAAGCGTTGCAGCCTACCAGCGGCGTACGGAGAGCTCGTTTACGCGCTCATCCTCCTATGAGGAAAAGGTTGCTCAAGGGATTACCACCCGTTATGAATCAATCGAGAACCAGATAAGGAAGGGACTCGAGTTCATAAAAAGGCGTTACGGGGCACAGAAGGCGGCCCTCTATTTCCAGAGCTGGACCAATACATATGACAGTGTTGAGAATCTCAGGGCAGTCTATGACCGCGCCCTGATCTGCTATCCGTTCAGTGAGTTCATAGTATCGACACGTCCCGACTGCATGGGCGACGATGTCTGCGCCCTGCTTTCGTCATACATGACAGCGGAGAGGGAAGTGTGGGTGGAACTCGGACTCCAGAGCGCCAATGACAATACGCTCCGTCTTATAAACCGGGGCCATGATGCAAGGTGTTTCATGGAGGCCGCCGCAAGAGCGAAAAGATACGGCCTGAAGGTTTCGGTTCATATCATACTCGGTCTTCCGGGGGAGAAAAGAGAGGATTTCATCAGAACCGTTAAGGCTGTGAATGCCTCTGGAGCCGATGCGGTGAAGATACATAATCTCCATATCGCCGGCGGAACAAGGATGGCTGAGGATTTTCTCGGCGGAGAAACCGTTTCCGCTTCGGCTGAAAGACATATTGAAAACTGTGTTCTCGCATTGAGGCATCTCCGGCCGGATACAGTTGTTCAGCGGCTTGTCTGCGATACGCCCATGCATCGTCTCATGGAGCCCAGGCACTTCATGGACAAATCCCTTTTTCTCAGGACCCTCGATGACTATATGATTCTGCACGGCATGAAGCAGGGAGACCTATATTCTCCTGATGAGGTCTTCCAGTTCACGGTATGAAGATACCGACCAGGTGGCCTTCCCTGACTTTTTTCCGCTGAAGTTTATGTAGATGCTGTCAATGCCTGCATTGACTGCCCCCTGTATGTCGCTTTTTTCACTGTCGCCTATCATGACACATTCACTTCTGTCCCTTCCGAGGATACCGAGGACCATGTCGAAGAGTTCCTTCTGAGGCTTGTGAGGCCCCAGTTCACTGCTGATGAATATGTTCTCGAAGAACCTTTCCGTACCGGTATCCTTATGGCGCTGGCGCTGTATGGATGAGATTCCGTTGGTGACAATCGATTTCGGGTATTGCCGTATTGATTCGAGAAATTCCTCCGCTCCGCATAAAAGTTTTCCGTTGTGTGCGAGAACGTTCCTGAAGAGAGCGGCTGCATCCCCGGCGTCTTCCTTTCTCCCGATATGGTCGAAGAAAAGCTTCCATCTCTTCACTTCAAGGTCATCAAGTTCAAGAGATCCGTTTTCGTATTCTCCCCAGCAGAGTATGTTTCCTTCTTCATAGAAGGCAATCATCTCTTCCGAATAGTCAATGCCGAAGCTGGAGAAGACTTTCCTCAGTCCGATTTCCTCTGTTGCATGAAAGTCCCAGATCGTCTCATCTGCATCGAAAAGCAAGTAGCGCATGAAGGTATTTTAACATATTGACGTTTCTTTTGCACACAATTACCCTGAATACCATCAATCGTCGTATGGGGGTCACCTGATGAAAAGTGCATTTTCTCTCTGGGTAGAAGGAATCCTTTCCGTTCTTTTCGGTATTTTCGTTATCATGCAGCCTGCAACTGTTCTCAATATTGCTTCCATCCTGTTTTCTCTTGTTCTTGTATGGAGAGGACTCGGAAGAGTCATTGATGCCATCCGTTTCCATAAATATGCCGTCAAGGTCATCGTGAACGGTGCTGTCCTGGCTGATGATATCCAGAAGAAGATACGTCAGACCATGCTCATTGACGGTATTGTCGCTCTTGTAATCGGATGTGCTGCATTCGGTGTCGCGGCAGCTTCCTTCAAGACAGGAGGAGAGGCGCTCATGAAGGGCGTGGTCTATGTCAATGCCGCAGGATTCCTCATTACGGGTATTGCGAACATGATTGAAAGCCACAGCCTCAGGCCCTATGACGAACTCAGCCGCGTCTTCCGTGTCAACTCGATTGTTTTCTTCACTGCTGCAGCTGTTCTCTTTGCATTTCCGTTCTTCGTCGGGCACACCGTCATGACGGTCTTCGGCATCATCGTGATTGTTCTCGGAGTGTCGTCATTCGTATGGGGAACGAGGATATTTGTCGAGACAAAGAAGATAAAGAAGGCTCTGGCAGAAGTAGAAAAGAAGAAATAATTCTTTCTGCATCATAGAGTTCACTGACTGAAAAATGGCGTTGCGTCCATGTCTTCTGCCGTTGACAGGAAGCATGCATTGGTATGATACTGTGCTTCGTAAGACGGAGTGAGGGAGATATGACAATAGACTTTTCGAAGTATAAGGATGGTCTGGTGCCTGCCGTGGTGCAGGACGCCGTGACGCGCAAGGTTCTTACTGTGGGTTTCATGAATGAGGAGGCCTACTCCCTTACTCTTGAGCGCGGGCTTGTCACTTTCTACTCCCGCAGCAAGGGTCGCATCCGGGTTATGGGTGAAAACAGCGGTAACTACATCAAGGTCAGGGAAATTCTTGTTGACTGTGACGGAGATACCCTCCTTGTGAAGGCTATTCCCTCCGGTGTGGTCTGTCATACAGGAGCCGATACATGCTTCGGTGAAGACAATAAGCCCGGTGATTTTTCTTCGGCGGAGTTTCTCTTCTATCTTGAATCGGTGATTCAGGACAGACGGCTCAATCCCAGTGAGGGCAGCTATACTAATCATCTCTTCTCGCGCGGGCTGAACAGAATTGCACAGAAGACGGGCGAGGAGGCAGTGGAGCTCATAATTGCCAGCAAGGACGACAACAAGGAGCTTTTCCTCGGAGAGGCTGCCGATCTCATGTACCATTTCCTTGTTCTTCTTGCACAGAAGGATTCGAACCTCGGTGAAGTCGTTGATGTCCTGAAGGACAGACATTCCCGCTGACACGACTGATTTCTGCCTGATAACAAAAATCAACATTGCAGTAACTTTTTACTGCTGTTTCTGTTGTATAATAAAGAAAATAACGGGAAAATATTCCCGCAATGAGGTGAATGATGAAAAAAACAGCTGTATTTGTTCTGATTCTTGCTCTTGTGTGCACAGGTGCATCCGCTGCAACGCTGCAGGTGGGTGCAACCGGAAGATTCGGTGGTGATATCACGGACATTGAAGATTACAAGGACTTCAAGAACTATGACATCGGTGCCGACGCAAGAGTCAATCTTGGCCTTTTCGGTATTGCTGCCAATGTTCTCTTCGGAAAGAATGGTGATAACACGGTATTCAATTCGATTGTCACTGCCAACCTTCGCCTTGACCTCAAGCTGGTTGATTTCGCTTTCGGTGTCGGCTATGCACTCCCGGTTGAAACTTCTTCCAGCGGTGTCATGATTGACGGGCAGAGTGCAAAGAACTTCTTCGAGGTGCTCAAGAACTCGCAGGTTCTTGCGCGCACGGCTGTAGGCGTGAACCTCGGCGGACTCGGAGTCAGCGTCGACTACAAGATTCCGTTCACGACGATAATTGACTACTTCAACGGAAAGGACCTGAAGAATATCGAGACATTCAAGCAGGGGAAGGTTGCATTCTCCGTGCTGTGCAATATCTTCTGATAAGTCAGGTAACGTTGCTTTATCCTCCGCTTCCGGGCGGGGGAATTTTTTCAGTTGTCCCTGCGGACTGGAAGGAAAGCTGCCGGTAATGATTCCAGAGCACTCTGACGGCTGCTGTTTTATTCCGTCCCGGATTTTTCGGGAGAGAAGCCGGCTTCTCTCCGGAACCTTATCTTCTCCATATCCCCTTCGCCCTTCATCGAATAGAATCCGCCGGAACTGAAGATAAGATGATCAAGCATCCTTATTCCGAGCAGGTCTCCTGCTTCCATCAGTCTCTTCGTTTCACTTATATCCATAGCGCTCGGCCGGAGATTTCCCGAAGGATGGTTATGGGCGATTATGATGGCTGACGCGAGGTGCCGTATCGGCTCCGTGAAGACTTCCCGCGGATGTATGAGCGTTCTGTCGACAAGCCCTACGGTTACGACGGAGACGGAGATGATCTCCATTGCACCGTTGAGAGATATGACGATGAGGTTTTCTCTTTCACGGTCTGCAAAGTGCCTGATTTCCTGATAGACGGCCTCGGCATGCACAAGAGAGCGGTTCTTGCGGGTGTTCTTGCGTCTGCCGAGTTCGAGTGCCGCAAGTATGACGGCCCCCCTTTCTTTTCCGACTCCCGGGATATTGATGAGGCTCGAGAGCGGGAAGCTCTTTCCTCTGTCGATGAGGGAAAGTACCTCCTCTGAGGTTTTCCCGTTTTCCGAGGAGAGAAGTATCATCATGAGTTCCCTGTCCGAGAGGGATCTCGGCCCGGACTTCCCGATTTTTTCAATGATATCCTTTCCCGGCTGTGCCATATCCGCTGCCAAATCCTTTCCGGTGTAAATTCCGGGCCTTTCAGGGTTGCCCTCTGACTTCCTGTGCAGCACTTCTGTATTGCATCTTCCTGAGTTTGTACTTCTTTTTCCCGGTTCCATATCTAAGAAAGTCCATAAGTCCGGTAAGAGTCAAAATTCTGAAAGAAAAATGACGACAGGGGGAAAATCATTCCTGAATTCCTGTTGTAAACAGTGGACGGGATATCATGACATCATTGAAAACAGAACGGGATGAACACACACAAAACTCTTATCCGGGAAAGAGTTTTCCGTAGCTTTTGAGGGAAAGGCGGCCGCAATTGAGCTCCTGACTGTTGAGCGCTGCGCCTTTATGACAGAGCGGGACTGATAAAACGAAGTATATCTGCAAGGAGCCAATTGCCCTGAGAGAAGGGAGAGCCGGCAGCTATGTAATCCTCTCTTCTTTTCCTCGCTCTCATTCCTGAATATAATCATTTCCGTCAACAAGAGCCTGAATCATCAGGAAAAAGGCAAAAGGGAAGGGTGAATGAAGAAAGTGCTTCGCATAGGAGAGATTGCAAGGATGTCAGGACTGACGGAAAGGACAATCCGTTACTACATGGAGCTTGGTCTTCTTCCCGAGAAGAGAACAGACGGCAATCAGCGTACATTCTCCTCCTCCGACCTTGTTTATCTCAAGAGAATAAAGGAACTGAAGGACCTGGGCTTTTCGCTGGAGGAAATCGGTGGAATAATCCGTCTGGGAAAGGAAGACGAGAGCGGAAACATCAGGCGTGCGGAGCTTCTGAGGCAGTACCGCAGGAAACTCAGCGAGGATATGTCGAGGCTGGGCGAGTTGAAAGGCCACATAGAGGAACTTGAGTGGCACATACGGCAGCTGGAAGAGGCCGGAGACGGTCTTTTCAGACAGTGCCCCGGTTCCAGCTGCATAACCTGTCAGTACAGGGGAAAGTGCATTTTCTTTTCCGATGCGCCCTAATTCTGGGCCCGGTAGGTGTCAATGGCATCCTGCACTGTCTTTACCATTTCGTTTACGGCTCTGTCCAGCTGACCGCTTTCAAGGTATTCTGCTATGTTCTTCTGGAACGAGTAGTAGATTGTGTAGGCTGAAGGAAGCCATACATTGACGGCGTCCTCATCGGAAGTGAGAAGACACTCGAGTGCAGTACGGAATGCAGGATTGTCATCAAGGAACTGTATGTATTCATCTTCACTGTAAGTCTCCGTGTTTACGGGAAGGTAACCGGTACCTTCGCTCCACCTGGACTGGACGGCGGGACTGACAAGGTATTCCAGGACTGTTTTCACCTCGCTGCTGTCAGTGAATGTGAAGAGTGCTCCCCCGCTGACTATAGCCTTTCTGGCATGGCATGAGCCTACCAGCGGAACCGGTGCAACGCCGACTTCAAAGCTGTCTCCTGCAGAAGAGAGTATTCTCGAGAGGTTTGAGGATGATGCGAGCATGCTCATGCATCTTTCCGCAAGAAAATCATCCGTTACACCGTGTGAGACGGGATTGTAGAAGCCTGTGGCATAGAGGGCACCCCATTTCTCGAGGAAAGCCCTGTATGTTCCTTCCTCCCCGAAGAGGACCCTGTCTGCTCCTCCCATGTGACCGTTCCTGTTGTTTACAAGATAGGTTGCACCATCTTCCTGGGAG
>CAVBWE010000107.1:0-5580 GCA_963598715.1 Sphaerochaetaceae bacterium
ATTGTTCTCTGAGCCGTCATCGGGATTTACGGCAAATGCGTACTGCTGCTGGTTATCCGCATAATCTTCCGTGCTCGACCAGTACCACTCAGACGATATATCCCCTTTTCCCGTATCACAATGAACTTCCTTGAAAAGTTTCAGCTCTTCGCTGCTGGGGAGGAACCAGTCATCAAAGCCTGAGCCGTCACCGTATATATCGCAGAGCCTTGCAGCATAATCTGAAGTTGTTGTACTTCCCATGGCATCTGCAGCAGTTGTATTTCCCATATAGCTGACAAGTCTCCGTGTATTTGCCAGCCCTTTACCTATCTCATCAGAAGTCTCACCTACTGTTTTAATTCCACCGGAACGGAAAAAACCGAAAATGAACGTGTTCCTTGTCTCTCCTCCATCCGTTATGGTGATATCACAGGGAGCAGCCTCAAGATAGCGCCAGATATAGCTTACTTCCTTTCCGTCGATGTCCTTGTAAGTTACAGTCTTTTCGGCCCCTTCATCACGGATGATGATACCGCCGGCAGGCCCTGTTTCCCCAACTGCAAAGGATGTCTTCCAGACTGCCTTCAGTGCCAGATCCGATTTAACCGTATCCGTTATCATATTGAAAGCAGTGCCGTCATATGCATTGACCCAGCCCGCAAAGTAACTGCCCTGTTTTTCGGGATTTCTCAATCCGGTGATCTTTTCACCTTCAAGAATATGTCTGAAATCTGTTTCGCCCTCTCCTCCGTCAAGGTTGAAGATGACGGTGAACAGCCTCTTCCATACAGCCTTCAGACTGAGGTTTTTCGTAATCTTGAGAGTTGTCAGGTCAACCTTCTCATCTCCGTCATACCATCCCTGGAAAACATAGTTTTTCCTTTCCGGATCTTCCGGAACTTCTGAAATCAGGTTACCGTGCAGCACAGTCTTTGCTTCATAAGTGGCGGGAGTACCGCCGGCAGAGTCGAAGGAAACCGTATATACGGGAGTCCATACAGCCTTCAGCCGGAGATTGGAAGTGACCTTGTCGTTTTCAATATCGAAATCGGAATCGTCAGCAGTATTCTTCCACCCGGTCAGGACATAGCCTTCCTTTACCGGTTTTTTTATTTCCGCTATCTTTCCGTCTTTCCTGACGTCCTGTTCAGGAATGTAGCCTTCTCCCCCTGCAAGATCAAACTGAACCGTATAACTGCTGTTTTCCGGTTCCTTTGCATTGCCGTCACATGATACGGACAGCATCACTGCCATCAGCAGCACCGTTACCGCCAAAAGAGATTTCTTCATTGTTCCCTTCCCCTGTATTTGATAGTCAAAGGGTAAACCGGCAAATGTTTTTTTACAACATGGATTTTTTGACCGCTGTCCTCTCAGGGTACAATAAGCTTCAGAAGACACAGTGCCTTTATGCCCTGTCCTGTCCGCCGGCATGGCAGGAATACAGAAGAAGGCCGGTGCCGCAATCAGGAGCGGTACGCAGCAGAAGATTCTTTTCTCCGGCCATGCATGCACTGCCGGAACAGACAGACAAAGGGGTCTGAAGCTCCACTCCGGCCTTGGCTAGGATCGGAAATCATGATTGATTATCGGAGCAGGCGAAGATGGAGAGAACATTCTGCTCACTTCAAGAGGTATGTCAAAGAGCGAACAGTCGAGCTTTCCGTCGAACCATTCCCGGTAAAGTGTCACGAGTCCTCCCGCAAAATAGTATGCACGGAGCTTGAAGGACTTTGATGACCTCACTTCTGCAGGTATGGATTCATCCTTCTCCATATAGTCGATGAAGATTGCCATCAGCTTCTCCAGGAAAAGCTTGGATCCGGGGGTTTTGATGAGGGTCTTGTATGATTCAATGTCCTCGTTGAGAAAGATACTTATCTGGAGAAGAACGGGAGCCGGGTTGGAGAAGAAGTTGTCAGCCCTGAAATCCTTGAGAAGCGACATCATCTTGTCTATGACCTCCTTCTCTATCTCATCCGCCAGGTCCCTGAGACATGAATAGTGGGCATAGAATGTCGCACGGTTTATGTTAGCTTCGTTCACCACATCAATAATGGTGATGTTTTCAGGATTCTTCCGTTCAAGAAGTGCCAGATATGCCTGCCTGATGAGCTTTCTTGATCTCAGACCGTTGCGGTTTGTTCTTCGTTCCATGGGATATTATGTACAGCCATTTTTCAAAAAAAGCAACAGCTGTCGTATAAAAATACATATGTCTGATTATTTTTCTTTATTTTTTTCCATATCATTATTCTTATTTTTCCTTTTATATAATGTAATTAAATAGAAAAATAATCAAAATATTGAACATTTGTCGAAATTTGAACTTTTAACAGTTTAATGTCTTTTTTGTTGTATACACCTGTTGAATATTTTTCCTTCATGCTTATATTCTTCAGCTGTATTCATGAGGTATCTATGAACGAAAAGAAAACAAGTGGCGCCGGGACAGTGCTGATGTATGTGATTCTCATCGCAGTCTTCATCGCTCTCTTCCTGGCTCTGAGATGGTTCTATTCAACAAGGACGGAAGCGGCATACACGCGCCCCACGACACCCGTCGAGGTGGTACGTCCTGAAAAAAGGACAATCGAGAAGACAATCACACTCTCCTCGTCTGTCAGTTCCGACTCCACGGTGTCAGTAACGCCGTATGTCGACGGAACGATTGTCGAATACCTTGTAGAGGAAGGAGACTATGTAAACGAGGGAGACTGCATCGCAAGAATCGACAGCGAGCCGTACAGACTCCAGCTTGAGCAGGCAGAGGCCGCATACGCCGCATATGAAAATTCCTTCGAGAGGGTCGAAAAGCTCTATGCACTCAACAGTGTAAGCAAGCAGGATTATGATACCACCAAGGCCCAGAGGGATGCCTACAGGGCAACAAGAGACCTTGCAGAGCTTCAGATGAGCTATACGGACGTCACTGCCCACGCATCGGGAACTGTTCTCAAGACCCTGGCCGAAGAAGGCGAAACGGCAGCAAAGGGAACCCCGGTTGCAATGATAGCAGACCTCGACAACCTCGTCGTCAACCTTAACCTGCCGGAGAAATACTATGCACTCTTCACGGGAGAGAAAAGAAACAGCATCGGAATAACCGTCACACGCCCGGCAGGAACATACATGGATGAAGTGAAGACCACAGCCTCCATCAGGTCTGTCTCTCCGTATATTGATCCTTCAAGCCGCACATTCAAGCTCTACCTCACCCTTGACAACCCTGACTCCTTCAGCCCGGGAATGTTCGTGAAGGTTTCCCTTACAGTTGAATCCAGGGAAGGCTGGAGCATTGAAAGAAAGGCCCTCAAGCTCGACGGCTCTGCTTATTACGTTGACAGAAGCAGCATGAGCGCATGCTTTGTCGATCTCTCAGGAGCATTCATGAACGACAGCTATGTTCTTCTTCCTGCAGGATATGAGGAAAGGGAGTTCGTCATAAAGGGACAGAACTCGCTCTTCTCCAGCCAGAGCGTCAGCATCGTGGAGAACAACTGACATGAAACTTACACGCTATCCTGTTGCCCACCCCGTCATCATAGCAATGACACTCCTGGCACTGGGAGTCTTCGGCCTGATGTCCGTTGCGGACACGAACACGGAATTCCTGCCGGACATCTCCAACCCGATGGTCTATGTTGTGACTGTCTATCCGGGAGCATCCCCGTCCGACATCGAAGAGAACATCACGGATATACTTGAGGAGGACTTCGTCACGCTGCCCTCCTTCAAGAGCATGACAAGCCAGTCAATCAACAGTGCTTCCATCATTGCCATTACATATCAGGACGGAATCGATCCGTATGACGAGATAGACGAGGTCAGAAACCGTATTGACGATCTCATTGATGATCTTCCTTCAGAAATCTCAGGCAGACCCTATGCACTCGTAGGCGGAACATCGATGCTTCCGATTGCGTCTTTCGTCGTCTCGGTCGACGGCGAAGACATAAATGCCGTCGGAGAATATATTGAAGATACCGTAAAGCCCCGTCTCTCGCAGATTGCAGGAGTGTCGACAATAACGGTCAACGGCGCAAAGACGCCGACCCTGGATGTCAGACTGAAGACCGATGAACTCAACAGCCGCGGCATCTCCCCCCTCGCAGTCTATCAGATGCTGTCCTACAGCAACTACTCCGTTCCCCTTGACAGCGTGACATTCTCGGGAAACCAGATAGATGCGAAGTTCGATTCGAAGTACTCCACGATTGAAGACATCTCCTCGCTTCCCGTAGGCTATTCGCCCGACGGAGGTATGGTGAGGCTCTCCGACGTTGCCGACGTCACACTCGACTACAAGGACGGCGACTTCTATGTCACGAAGAACGGAAAGGAAGTCATAAGCGTCGATGTCTGCAAGCGCAGTGACGGTAACACCATAAAGATTACTAACGAGATCAAGGCGATACTCAAGGATGAAGAGGAAAAGAGCAACGGTGCGCTGAAGTTCAGCATGGTCAGTGACGACTCGACACTCGTCAATTCCTCGCTCTCGACCGTCATCGAGTCGGGTGTCATGGGAATCGTGATTGCAATTCTGGTCATATACATATTCCTCTCGGACTGGAAGGCCACGATCATCATCGGCCTTTCGATCCCCCTCTCGATCTTCTTCACGTTCATCGGCATGAAGATGGCGGGAATAACGGTAAACCTTCTCTCACTTTCCGGTATCGTTGTAGCCCTGGGAAACATTGTCGGAGCCGCAATACTCGTACTGGACCAGGTCTACAGATTCTACCAGGCAACGGACGGAAACGGAAAAGCCCTCTACAGCGTCAATGAATCGATTTTCAAGGGAACGGATGACGTCACCGGCTCCGTAATGGGCTCCGGACTGACGACCATCGTCGTATTCCTTCCCATCGCCATGATGAGCGGCCTGGTCGGGCAGATTCTGAAGGATGTCTCGATAACATTCATGATGAGTCTTGCCGCATCGCTTCTGGTTGCACTCATCTACATTCCGTTCCTGATGAAGAAGCTGCTGAAGGAAGAAGACTCCTTCCGCACACCCAAACGGGAGAATATAGTCGTGAGGGGACTGAGAAAAGTCGAGAAGCACTATGCAAGAAGCCTGTATTTTACCGAGCGTCATGTCATATTCATGCTGACAGCCGGTCTTCTGGTACTTGCTCTCAGCATATATATTCTGCCGAACATGCAGTTCTCGTTCATTCCTTCGACGGATAACGGCGACTTCTATATCGGAGTGACATTCCCCGAGACCTATTCGCTTGATGAAACAAGGGCATCGATGGACGAAATCGAGAAAATCATCATCGACATGATTCCGGAACTCAAGACCGATGTGGTCTATTCGGGTTCCAGCATGAGCACACTGGCACAGCCGAAGAAGAGCGAGGGTGCAATCCATGCAGTTCTCGTTCCGGTTGCAGACAGGGACAGGGATATACATGTCATCATGCAGAGTGTACAGGAAAGGCTCTCGTCCAGTATTCCGGATGCAACCATAAGTGTCTCGAACGGAGGCTTCGACAGACTGATTAACCTTGTCTCGAACGGCGGAGGCTATGGCCTTACACTCGTGGGTGAGGATGCCGATGCACTCTACAGGGAGGCCGGGAG